>NZ_JBQCUY010000008.1:0-114831 GCF_051962805.1 Neisseria sp. P0008.S002
CAGATAATCCGATGAGATGCTAGTCTGTCTCACTCTCATGCAAAGGTAAGATCAACCATTTAATCCGCTTACCCCTTTTAAAAAACGGCCGCTGGCGGTGTTGCCCATGATTTCGTTTTGCGGCGCGCGAGAACGGATGTGGTTCAGCGTCAGGCGGCTGTAAAAATCGGGATGGTTTTCGGGCGTGAGTAGGAGTTTGAAGCGCACGTTGGTGTTTTCCACGCGGCGCGGGTTGCCGGTCGGCTCGTAGGACACGAACGGCTCGTAGCTTTCACGCTGCTGCCGTTCCGCGCTCAAGCGGAAGGCAAGGTTGTTTTTCACAATCGGGCCGGACACTACGCCGGCGATGTTGCGCGTTTTCTGGTTGCCCAAACCCAAGCGTAGCGCGCCTTCCCATTCGTCGGTCGGGTCTTTGGAACGCATCACCACCGCGCCCGCCACCGCGTTCTGCCCGCGCACATGGCTTTGCGGCCCGCGCAAGACTTCCACCTGCTGCATGTCCCACAGCGATTGCGTGCCGAAGGCGTATTCGTTGTAAGTGGCGGAGCGGCCGTCTATGGACAGGTTCAGGCGCGGCCGCGTGCCCGCAAAGAACGCTACCGCGCCGACGGCAGGGCCGGAGCCGTCCACGCCTCGCACGGTCGGCAAATCGTTGCCGCTGCCCAAGTCCACCGTGTTCACAGTCTGTTTGATCAGGTCGGTTGCGGAAAGATTGTGGCCGCTGCGGTCGATGTTCGGCGTGGAGAAAACGCGGTTGGACGTGGCGGTTTCAAAGCCGTTGCGGTTGGTGCGTTCGCCGGTGACGACGACTTCTTCCAACTGCACCTGTTCCGCATCTTGCACCGCATCGGTGGCATAAATCCATTCGGAGGCGAAAGCGGCGGCAATCAATAGGGGGAGGCGGCGGAGGGTGTGTTTCTGCATTTCCTTATCCTTTCAGACGGCATACGTCGGGGTGGATTGAACATCAGGTAATCCAATTGCTCCGTCAGTATGCAAATATTTGTATTTACACATTTACATAAAACAAACTATTAATGTAAAGTATAAGAAATAAGAAACAGGAATGCAAGTGTTTATCATTCACTTTACTTCCCTCTTATCTTGTGAATCATCCAAAAAAATCCCTCTCCTATTTTTGGGAGAAGGTTGGAGGAGGCAGATTCTGTAATCTTCATGAATTTGGCCTGCCAAGCATCCGATAGTCCTCATTCGTAGGGCGGAGCGGAAGGATAAGGAAAGAGGCCGTCTGAAAGCCGTTATATTGCCATTGCCGCTGTGGGGAAATATGATGAGTATCCGACTTGCGGATAACTTTAATGAAAAACCTTTATGAACAAAATCAAAATCTTCTTACCGTCATGACTGCCAGCAAACAACAAACCATCGCCGACACCGCCCGCCGCCTATTCCGCGAACATGGCTTTTCCGCCGTATTCGTAGGCAGTATCTGCGCCGAGGCCAGCGTCAGCCGCGTCACTTTTTACAAATATTACAGCGGTAAAAACGCACTCTTGCAGGAAATTGTTACCGAGCAGAAAAACCGCGTCCGTGCCGAATTTGAAAATCTGCTTGAACGGCAATGCAGCCTGCGCGAAGCCGCCGAGGCTGTGTTTGTCTTGCAAAAACAATCGTTTGAAGAACTTTATTCCGCCGCTTTCCTGCGCGACATTGAAGAGAACACCGATTTGGAGCTGGAGCGATTTTTCCACGAATTGAACGAAGAAAAATACGCTTTTATGCGCGGCTTCTTCCATACTCTACAACAACGCCGCCTGATTCAGCCCGATTTGCCGGTGGAGCTCATTGACCTGTTCATCCGTCAGGCAGATATATTGATGCACCATCCGCAACTGACTGCACTTTATACCGCTGCACCACAAAAGCTGCCGCAGGATATATTGGGGTTGCTGCTGCACGGTTTGTCAGGGAAAGAATAGATAAAAAAGAATAGAAAAAATTTCAAATATGAATATTCAGACGGCCTTTCGGTAAATAGCTACCAAAAGGCCGTCTGAAAATTAAATGGAATTATAAACCGCAGGTTTTGGGTTTGTTTGCCAAAATATTGATGACTTTACGTTCAGCTTTTTGCGGCTCGATTTTGATTTCGCTTTCGTCTTCTTCGCTGCCGTCGGAGAAACGTTCCGGCATTTTTTCGCTGTCAAATGCCAAGTCGCCGCCGTGTTTCAGGCTTTGACCGCGTTCCAAGCCGACAAAGTCGAAAAGTTCGGTATCGGCCAAATGTGATGGAACGACGTTTTGTAGCGCGGAGAACATAGACTCAATACGGCCGGGGAAACGTTTGTCCCAATCGCGCAGCATGTCACCGATGACTTGGCGTTGCAGGTTGGGCTGAGAGCCGCAGAGGTTGCATGGAATAATTGGGAATTGCTTCAGCTCGGCGTATTTGATCAAGTCCTTCTCTTTGACATACGCCAGAGGACGGATGACAATGTGTTCGCCGTTGTCGCTGACTAGTTTGGGAGGCATGGCTTTGAGTTTGCCGCCGTAGAACATATTCAGGAACATAGTGGCAAGAATGTCGTCGCGGTGGTGTCCTAAGGCAATTTTGGTGCAGCCCAATTCTTTTGCGGTGCGGTAGAGGATGCCGCGGCGCAGGCGGCTGCACAGCGAACAAGTCGTTTTGCCTTCGTCCAACACGCGTTTGACGGTGGAATAAGTGTCTTCTTCAACGATTTTATAGGGAACGCCGATGCTTTCGAGATAGGTTGGCAATACTTCTTCGGGGAAGCCCGGCTGCTTTTGGTCGAGATTGACGGCGACCAGTTCGAAATCAATCGGCGCGCTGGCTTGAAGCTGGCGCAGAATGTCTAAAAGGGCGTAGCTGTCTTTGCCGCCTGAGAGGCAGACCATGATTTTGTCGCCCGGTTCGATCATGTTGAAATCGTTAATCGCATCGCCGACAGCGTGGCGCAGGCGTTTGCTGAGTTTGTTGTTTTCTAATTCTTGCTTGGTTTTTTTGGACATGGCTGTTTGTGCTTTGAAATAATAGAAAAATTTAAGGGCGGTATTGTACCGCAAAAGAATAAAGGTCGTCTGAAAAACTGCGCCTGCTTGGTTGAAGCGGCGTTTTCAGACGGCCTGATATTTGTGCTTTATTTGATTTGAAGGGCGGTGATTTTGATTTCAACCTTCCAGTCGGGCGAAGCCAGTTTCGCCTCCACGCAGGCGCGGGCCGGAGCGCGTTCGGGCGCTGTCCATGCGTCCCAGGCTTCATTCATAGCGGCGTAGTCGTTCATATCGGGCAGATAGATGGTGGCTTCTAAAATGTGGGCTTTGTTGGATTGGCATTGGGTGAGCCATGAATCGATTTGCGCCAAAACATTTTCAGTTTGCGCTTTGGCATCGGCTTCAGGATTTTCGGGAACCATGCCGGAGAGGAAAACCAAGCCGTTGGCCACGACGGCTTCCGAATAGCGTTTGCTTGTGCCAAGATAGCGGATGTCCATGTTGTCTCCTGATTTCAAAAAGAAGGTATGGTAACATTGCGACTGTTTACGTTCCACATTTAAGAGGGGCTGTCTGAAAAGGATGGCGGAAAACAACCCATGAGTAAAGCAGAATATCCGGTTACGCAGGCAGTACGCTTTTTACGCAGTAAGAAAATCGATTTTGTCCCTTATGTTTACGCATATGAAGAACATGGTGGTACGGCGCGTTTTGCCGAATGTACGGGCAAGCCCGAGCATCAGGTCATCAAAACGATTGTTTTGCAGGATGAGCATAAAAAAGGTTTGGTTGTTTTAATGCACGGTGACAAACATATTTCCACCCGCAATCTGGCGCGCGAACTGGGTTTGAAACACATCGAACCGGCAACGGCAGATCAGGCGGCGAAATGGACAGGATATTTGGTCGGCGGGACGTCGCCGTTCGGTATGAAAACTGCGTTGCCGGTTTATGTGGAAGAAAGTATTTGGGCTTTGGACGAGATTTTTATCAATGGCGGCAAACGTGGGTTTATCGTAGGCATGAAGCCTGAAAACCTGCGGACGCTTAATCCGCAAGATGTTCATGTTGCAGTGGACGCGTAAAGGAGGGGAATACAGATGGAACAAGTGAATTTATACGAAATCTTGGGTGTATCTCAGGATGCGGATATCAACGTTATCCGCGAAGCTTACGGCAAATTGGTGGCCAATCCGGATATTCAGAAAGATGCGGAGCGTTTCAAAGCCATCGGACAGGCGTTTGAAGTATTGTCTCATCCGGAAAAACGTTTGGCTTATGATGCGGCTATGCAGTACGAGCGTCAGGAAGCCAAAGACAACAGCTTCAATAATACGGCGACAAATGTGGTCAACACGCCCAGCTCTGACGTAAAAAACTATGTTTTTATTGCTTATGTTACATATGCTGTGGGCTTATTGATTTTGTTTACCCCCGTTGTCGGTGTGATTATGGCGTATGTTAAACGCGATGAGGCTCAAGGCAGTATTTACGCCAGTCATATCGATTATTTGATTAAGACATTTTGGGTGTCTTTAGTGGGTACGGTTTTGGGAACTTTTACTACACTGATCTTAATTGGTTGGCTGATTTTATTGGTAACTGCCATTTGGTTTATTTACCGTGTAGTCGTCGGACTGATTAAACTGAATGAAGATAAGCCTGTTTCCAATCAAGGATGGTTTTAAAGCATGGCATATTTATTGGCAAGTATCGTTTGCAGCGTGTTGGTGTCTGTCTTGCTGAAAGTGGCGCGCAAGCAAAAAATCAATATCGAGCAGGCGGTGGCGGTGAATTATATCGTTGCCGTCACTTTGACCATGCTGGTGTTAAAACCCGATTTGAGCAATCCGCAGGTATTTTTACCGACGTGGTGGCTTTTTGCGGCCTTGGGCATATTGCTGCCAAGCGTGTTTGTCATTATGGGCAAATCCGTAGATGCGGCAGGTATCGTCAAATCGGACGCGGCACAACGCTTATCGCTGTTTCTGCCGATTGTCGCTTCATTCACGCTTTTCCATGAGCAGTTGACCGAAGGCCGTCTGATCGGTTTGGTATTGGCATTTACGGCACTGTTTTTCTTGCTTTGGAAAAGCGATGGCGGCAAGAAATCCGGCGGCTTCAGCACGCAAGTAATGCTGCTTTTGAGCGTCTGGTGCGGCTACGGCGTCATCGATATTTTGTTCAAACAAGTGGCGAAAAGCGGTACCGCTTTTGCCGGTAATTTGCTGGTGGCGTTTTGTTTGGCCGGTATCTTGATGTTTGGCTACCTGTTTGCCAAAGGAAGCAAATGGACCAAAGAGGGCATAGTGGGCGGTATGATTTTGGGCTGTCTGAACTTTTTGAATATTGTTACCTACATCTCGGCACACCAAATCATGAAGGATAATCCAACCTTGGTCTTTGCCGGTATGAATATTGGCGTGATTGTTTTGGGTACGCTGATCGGTGCGGCAATATTTAAGGAAAAAATCAGCAGCATTAATGCAGCCGGTATCAGTATTGCTATTTGCTCGATAGCCTGCCTGTTTTATTGGCCGCAGATTCGCAGCTTACTGGGTTAAAAATACTCAGGCCGTCTGAAAGTTTTCAGACGGCCTTATTTTTATTATAAAATAGCCATTCATGCGCTGATTTGGCCGTATGGAAATTATTTTGCGCTTACGGGCGTTTCTATGTTAAACAAAGAAGTTGAACTCACACAATAATATCGATAGTTACATCATGAAACATATTAAAAAACACATTCAATGCGCCGTTTTCGGCATGCTGGTATTGTCCGGTTGCCAATCGTATCAGGAAGATCAAAGCCGCCGCAGTAAAATGGCTCAATTCGCGCTTAACCATCCCGTGGCCGCCCAAGTTATCGGGATGGAAGACGAAGGCTTAATCAATATGACCAGTAATGCCACACGCTTTGCCGAGCGTACAGGTTTGGACGACAAAGCAAACGGCGACAGCAGGGGAACACAGGTCAATGCCGTACGCCAAGCATTGTGGCAGGCGGCGATTGCTTCTAAATTCGACAGCATTATTGCAGAAAAAGCAGGTAATGCGCGTCTGACGGATATGGAGTTGCGAGAAGGTAAAGACGACTACTTCAGCCGCTACCTTGCCGACCAGGCAGTCGATCAACGTAATAACCGTATCGGCCGCAGTATCGGCAGTGCCAAACCCGACAGCGATATGAAGACGCTGGCGGCAAGCATTTTGTTCTACTACAACAAAGTAGGCTTATGGACGGCTTCCGAAGTGAACAACCGTTGGCGCATCAAACAGGAAAAACTTTCAGACGGCCAGTATGCCGAGGCATTGAAAAATATCGCCAAATTGGATCAAAACGGTATGACCGAACAGGAACGTAATAGTTATAAAACCGGTACGTTCAGCGAAATCAAACGTTCGGTCAAAGCCATACGTCAAGTCGAAGACTGATTTTAAGACTTCATTATTGAAAGGCAATTGTTATGAATTTCCCTCCGCGTTATGTCTCAAACACCCGTATGCGCCGTATGCGTAAAGATGATTTTTCACGTCGTCTGATGCGCGAGCATACTTTGACGGCAGATGATTTGATCTATCCGGTTTTTGTATTGGAAGGCCAGAATCAGGAAGAGGCAGTCCCATCCATGCCGGGTGTCAAACGCCAAAGTTTGGACAAATTGTTGTTCACTGCTGAAGAAGCACTGAAGCTCGGCATTCCTATGCTGGCTTTGTTTCCCGTGGTAACGCAAAACAAAACCGAGTTTGCGGAGGAAGCTTATAATCCTGAAGGCTTGGTGCCGACAGTAGTACGAACCCTGCGCGAGAAATTCCCAGAGCTGGGTATCATGACCGACGTTGCCTTGGATCCCTACACCATTCACGGTCAAGACGGTTTAACCGATGAAAATGGCTATGTCCTCAACGATGAAACCATTGAAGTTTTGGTAAAACAGGCTTTGTGTCATGCCGATGCAGGCGCACAAGTCATTGCCCCGTCAGACATGATGGACGGACGTATTCTTGCCATCCGTGAAGCCTTAGAAGATGCCGGACATATCCATACGCGCATTATGGCGTATTCGGCAAAATATGCTTCAGCGTTCTATGGCCCGTTCCGCGATGCCGTCGGTAGTTCCGGCAATCTGGGTAAGGCAGACAAGAAAACCTACCAAATGGATCCTGCAAATACTAACGAAGCCTTGCACGAAGTAGCATTGGATATTCAAGAGGGCGCAGACATGGTTATGGTAAAACCGGGTCTGCCGTATCTGGATGTCGTCCGCCGAGTCAAAGACGAATTCGGCGTACCGACGTATGCTTACCAAGTTTCCGGCGAATATGCCATGCTTCAGGCTGCCATTCAAAACGGTTGGCTGGATGGCGAAAAAACCATTTTGGAAAGCTTATTGGCATTCAAACGTGCTGGCGCCGATGGTATTTTGACTTACTACGCGATTGAAGCGGCAAAATTGTTGAAGAAGTAAAATAAAGAAATAAATTAAAAAGCGGCAAACAGTGTTTATCCTGTTTAGCCGCTTTTTTGTATTACTTAAGATTGGCTCAATAGGGCCCGACTAAGGTTTATTTTTTGAAAATCTAAAGAGTTTTGCATAAACAAAGGCCGTCTGAAAAAATAGTCCCCTGATTTTTCAGACGGCCTTATATGATTTAAACCTTAGTGGTGGCTGCAACCGCCGTGGGTTTCACGCAAAGCTTCGGCTGCTTGTTCGTCTGCGTGGTAGCTGGAGCGAACCATTGCGCCGATCGCGGCATTAGTAAAGCCCAATTCGTATGCTTCTTTTTCAAAAACTTTAAATTGGTCAGGCGTTACATAGCGTAGGACGGGCAGGTGGCCGTCTGAAGGTTGCAGATATTGGCCGATGGTAATCATCTCGATATTGTTGGCACGCATATCGCGCATTATTTCGCGTACGTCCTCGTCTGTTTCGCCCAAGCCGACCATGATGCCGGACTTTGTCGGGATATGGGGCATCATTTCTTTGTAACGGCGCAGAAGCTCGAGGGAGTGTTGGTAATTGGCACCCGGACGGGCTTTTTTATACAGGCTTGGATGGGTTTCTAAGTTGTGGTTCATCACGTCGGGCGGTGTTTCTGCCAAGATTTCCAGTGCGATGTCCAAACGGCCGCGGAAATCGGGAACAAGGATTTCGATTTTGGTATTCGGGCTGGTTTCGCGGATGGCTTTGATGCAGTCGGCGAAGTGTTGGGCGCCGCCATCACGCAGGTCGTCACGGTCGACGGAAGTAATCACGACATAGCGCAGGTTCATGGATTTAACGGATTCGGCCAAGTGTTTAGGCTCGTCAGGATCCAGCATATTGGGGCGGCCATGACCAACGTCGCAGAACGGGCAGCGGCGGGTACAAATATCGCCCATGATCATGAATGTGGCCGTACCCTTGGTAAAGCATTCGCTGATATTTGGACAAGATGCTTCTTCGCACACGGTATGCATTTTTTGTTCGCGAAGAATGTTTTTGATTTCAAAGAATTTCTTGCCCGGTAATTTGGCGCGGATCCATTCGGGCTTTTTCAATTTTTGTTCCAATGGAACAACTTTAATCGGAATGCGTGCAGTTTTATCTGCGCCTTTCAGTTTGATGCCGCGTTTTGGGTCGTTTTTTACTTCTTCACTCATGGTGATGTGTTCTTTCTGTCGTTATAAAGGCCGTCTGAAAAGCTTATTGTAGTCTTTATGAACTAAGGGCTTGTGGGTTCAGAGGGGCAGTTAAAAGATGGTGTTGGGGTCGAATATTTTCAGACGGCCTTATGCCAGCTCTTTCTGTAAATGCTTGGTCAGTTTGTCTGAAACTTCTGCCAAGCCGGGTGCCGGAGAGACAAAGTCGGCAATTTGGGTCATTTCCATACCGGCATAACCGCAGGGGTTGATATGGGTAAACGGACTTAAATCCATGTTCACGTTAAGCGCCAAGCCGTGGTAAACGGAGCCGTCTTTGATACGCAGGCCCAGGGAAGCGATTTTACGCTCGCCGACATAAACGCCGGGACGTTTGGGGTCGGCGGCTGCTTCGATGCCGTATTCTGCCAAGGTGGCGATGATGCTGTTTTCAAGTGCGGAAACGATATGGCGCACACTGGTCTTACGGCGTTTGAAATTGATCATCGTATAAACGACCAATTGGCCAGGACCGTGGTAGGTAATTTGACCTCCTCTGTCAATTTGGACAACGGGAATATCGTCGCGGATGAGGAGGTGTTCGGGCTTACCGGCCAAGCCTTGAGTGAATACGGGCGGATGTTCGACCACCCATAATTCGTCTTCGGTATTTTCGTCACGCGAGGCATTAAATGCCTTCATGGCTTCGAAAGTCGGCAGGTAATCGACCAAGCCTTTGTGCACGATTTTCATTACAGCACCACTTTTACCAATTCGTGTGAAGTCAGGTCGCGGTAGATATTGTCGAGCTGCTCTTGATTTTCAACATTTACATGGACAGTCGCGCCGGTATAGTTGCCTTTGCTGCTTGGGCGCGTAGTAATGTGGTGCGGCTCGGTATCGGGAGCGTGTTTGCGCACGGTTTCCAAGATGGCGGATTCAAATTCCGGATGAACCACGCCCATGACTTTTACAGGAAAGGTGCAAGGGAATTCAATTAATGATTTTTTTTCGGTTGAGTCTGTCATGGTTTACTACCTTTTTTGGTTAGCCAGGGCCGTCTGAAAAGTTTTCAGACGGCCCAAAATCCGATATATTTTATCGTAAACGTCCATATCGGGCTATTAAAAATGATGTTTTAGAAAATAGGTGCGGATAAGCTGTTTTCAAGTCTTGAAATGGAGCGCTTCAGCCCAATTTTGAGCTACATTCTGATTTAACAATGATTGAGATTTCTAACTATGCCGACAAAAGACAAATATTTCGAGGAATACAGTGCGCTGGCTACCTTGCCTTTACGCGATGTCGTGGTGTATCCGCATATGGTATTGCCGCTGTTCGTCGGTCGTCCTAAATCGATTGCAGCCCTTGAGGCGGCAATGGCTAATGATGATCCGGTTTTCCTGTTGGCCCAGCTTGACCCTAATACAGAAGACCCTAAAGCTGAAGATTTGCACCAAACTGGTACGGTTGCCCAAGTTTTGCAGGTTTTGAAGCTGCCTGACGGCACCGTTAAAGTGTTGGTAGAAGGTATCCGTCGTGCGCGCGCATTGACGGTTGACGAAACAGGCGGACTGTTTTTATCCCATGTGGAGGCGATTGATGAAAACAGCGACAAGGACAATCCCGAAATTGAAGCCTTGCGCCGTACCTTGCTGACTCAATTTGAGCAATATGCGAAATTGAACAAAAAAATCCCTGCCGAAGTTATCAGTACCATCAGCAGTATCGATGACAACAGCCGTCTTGCCGATACTATTGCCGCGCATTTGCAGCTGAAATTAGAGCAGCGTCAATATGTACTGGAGACTGCCGGCATTGTTGACCGTTTGGAATTTCTGCTGGCGCAGTTGGAAGCCGAACTCGATATCATGCAGGTCGAGAAACGCATCCGTGGCCGTGTGAAACGTCAAATGGAAAAATCCCAACGTGAGTATTACTTGAATGAGCAAGTAAAAGCGATTCAGAAAGAATTGGGCGAAGAAGACGAGCGCGACGAGCTGGATGCGCTGGAAAACAAAATCAAAGAAGCAGGCATGAGCAAAGAGGCTGAAGAAAAATGTCTGTCTGAATTGAAAAAACTGAAAATGATGCCGCCGATGTCTGCGGAATCTACCGTCGTGCGCAACTACATCGATACTTTGCTTGAGTTGCCGTGGAAGAAAAAATCCCGTGTCAGCAAAGATATTGCCAAGGCTGATTTGATTTTGAATGCCGACCACTATGGTTTGGAAAAAGTTAAAGAGCGCATTTTGGAATATTTGGCCGTTCAAAAACGTATGGACAAGCTCAAAGGCCCGATTTTATGTCTGGTTGGCCCTCCGGGGGTGGGTAAAACTTCCTTGGGTGAGTCGATTGCCAAAGCCACAGGCCGTCAATATGTGCGTATGGCGTTGGGCGGCGTGCGTGATGAAAGCGAAATCCGCGGCCACCGCCGTACCTATATCGGCTCTATGCCGGGCAAAATCTTGCAAAATATGGCGAAAGCGGGTGTGAAAAACCCATTGTTCCTGCTTGATGAAATCGACAAGATGGGCAGCGATTTCCGTGGTGATCCTGCCAGTGCTTTGCTTGAGGTGCTGGATCCTGAGCAAAACAACAAGTTCGCTGACCATTATGCCGAAGTCGATTATGATTTGAGCGATGTGATGTTTATTGCCACTTCAAACAGCTTGAATATCCCGACTCCGCTGCTTGACCGTATGGAAATTATCCGTCTGTCCGGTTATACGGAAGATGAAAAAATCAATATCGCCATGCAATACCTTGTGCCGAAACAAATGAAGCGCAATGGTGTGAAAGAGGGTGAGTTGGTGGTTGATGAAAGTGCGGTGCGCGATATTATCCGTTACTACACCCGCGAGGCCGGTGTCCGCTCGTTGGATCGCGAAATTGCCAAAATCTGTCGCAAAGTGGTGATGCAGGTTACTTTGAATGAGGACAAGAAAAAAGCGTCCAAATCCAAAACAGTAAGCAAGGCCAAGCCTAAAGCGATTAAAGTTACTGAGAAAAATCTGCATGACTATCTGGGCGTGCGCCGTTTCGACTATGGTGTGGCCGAAAGCGAAAACCGCATCGGCCAGGTAACCGGTCTGGCTTGGACCGAAGTCGGTGGCGAGTTATTGACCGTAGAGGCGGTTGCCTTGCCGGGTAAAGGTACGATTCAATGCACCGGCCAACTGGGCGACGTGATGAAAGAATCAGTATCGGCCGCATGGTCGGTTGTCCGTTCTCGTGCTGAATCAGTGGGTCTGGCCCCTGATTTTTATGAGAAGAAAGACATTCACGTCCATGTGCCTGAAGGTGCGACGCCAAAAGACGGTCCGAGCGCAGGTATCGCCATGACTTTGGCGATGGTTTCTGCCTTCACCAAAATTCCGGTGCGTGCTGATGTAGCTATGACCGGCGAAATCACTTTGCGTGGCGAAGTCTTGCCGATTGGCGGTTTGAAAGAAAAACTGCTGGCTGCTTTGCGCGGCGGTATCAAGCATGTATTGATTCCAAAAGACAACGTCAAAGATTTGGAAGAAATCCCTGAAAATGTCAAAACCGGTCTGACCATTCATCCGGTCAAATGGATTGATGAAGTGTTGGCTTTGGGCTTGGAAACTCAGCCTGAGCAATGGGCGGCTGAATTGACGGTTGCCGAGACCCCGCAAACTTCTAAGGCGAAGTCAAGGACAAAAGCAACCAAGCATTAAGTTGGCCGTCTGATGTTGCAAAAAATGTGGTTTTGCCCTGAATGCCACAAAAATAGGGCAATTCCACATCTTTTACTTGACATGATAATTTCAGAATTGCTATAAAGTGCGTATGTGCTTTAAAAGTGCTTAAGCCCCGAGTATTCGGGCATTTCATCATTTTTTACGATAGGAAGGGACTAATTGTGAACAAGTCTGAATTGATCGAAGCAATTGCTCAAGAGGCCGGCATTTCCAAATCTGCTGCGCAAAAAGCTTTGGATGCTACTACTAATGCCGTAACCAACGCATTGAAAAACGGCGACACTGTTACTCTGGTCGGTTTCGGTACTTTCTACGTCGGCGAACGCGCCGAACGTCAAGGCCGCAACCCTAAAACTGGCGAGCCTTTGACTATTGCTGCTGCTAAAACTCCTAAATTCCGTGCCGGTAAAGCATTGAAAGACGCTCTGTAATTTAGAGTCTTTCCCTGAATGGGAATAAAAAACCGATTTGATTCGGTTTTTTATTTTGAAGGCCGTCTTAAAGTTTTCAGACGGCCTTTAGTTTGTTGAGTGCATAAAAAGGCTGAAATTCTAATGATAAAAGGATTTCAGCCTTTTTAGTTTATCTTGTTACATTTGATTTTTATATTAAAACGCCTTATAATTAATAGAAACAATAATAGTATTCAAACAAACCGCACTTATCGAAAGAAGGGGCAAATAGCCACTCATAACCAACCTTTCAAATGTGCCACACATTCGTCAGCACTTCTCACATTTCTAATAATCTGATTTTTTAAAACAAATGAAAAGAGAGGCTTATGTCTACCATTCCTTTGTCGCGCCTGAAAAAAGGCGCAGTCGTACATATTGATTCCATCGTTTCCAATCCTGTTTTTGGTGATTTGGATACCTTGGTAACCCGTCGCCTTGCAGATTTGGGTTTTTCCAGCGGAATGCCGTTGCAAGTGATTGCAGTGGGTGGTTTTGGGAGAGGCCCGTTTGCGGTACGTTTGGGTAACCAATCTCAATTTTCCCTGCGTTTGGAAGAGGCCGGGAAGATTATGTGTCGTATCGTTGAGGCCGTTTAAGGCCGTCTGAAAGAATAAGGAAAAATGATGGAACTAAGCTATTTTGCCTTGATTGGCGCGCCAAACTGTGGCAAAACCGTTTTGTTCAACGGTTTGACCGGCTCACATGCCAAGGTTGCCAATTATCCGGGCGTAACTGTCGATAAGCGCGAGGGCGCCTTCCTCGACGACGAGGCCGTCCGCATTATCGACCTGCCGGGCACATACAGCCTACGCACGACCAGCCCCGACGAAGCGGTGGCGAAAGATGTAATGGTAGGCAAGATGGGCATTCCGCCCGATGCCATTATTGCCGTTGCCGACGCGACCAACCTGCGTATGACCCTGCGCATGATTTTGGAACTGAAAACGCTGGGACTGCCTATGGTGGTGTCGCTGAATTTGAGCGACGTGGCCCGCAAAAGGGGCTTGAATATCGACGCGGCCAAACTGAGCGAGTTGTTGGATGCACCTGTTTTGGAAACAGTTGCAGTGAGCGCGTCGGGCGTACAGGCTGTACGCGAAGCCGTGGCGAAGCTGCCGCGCAAACGCTCTTTTCCCGCAAACCCCGCCTCTGCCGAACGCACGCTCGATGCGCTGGATAGCGACAAACTTTATCAAGAAGTCGAATCGATTTTGGCACAAGTGGTACGCACCCAGATGACGCTGCCCGCATGGCACAAAAAACTCGACGACATCGTGCTGCACCCCGTCTGGGGCATGATTATGCTGCTGGTCATCCTGTTTATGGTGTTCCAAGCGGTTTACACATGGGCGGCGCCGATTATGGACGCCATCGAAGGTGGCTTTACCGCGCTGGGCGAATGGATAGGCGCCAACATGGAGCCGGGCATCCTCAGCGACTTGCTCGTCAACGGCGTCATTGCCGGTTTGGGCAGTGTGTTGGTGTTCCTGCCGCAGATTACGATTTTGTTTGCCTTTATCCTGCTATTGGAAGACTCAGGCTATCTGCCGCGTGCAGCCTTCCTGCTGGATAACATCATGGCAAAAAGCGGTTTGTCCGGCCGTTCGTTTATTCCCCTTTTGTCCAGCTTTGCCTGTGCCGTTCCTGCCGTGATGTCGGCGCGTACCATTAACGACCCGCGCGAACGCCTTGTTACCATCGCGGTTGCGCCGTTGCTGACTTGTTCCGCACGTTTGCCAGTGTATGCGCTGATTATCGCCGCTGTTATTCCTGACCGTACAGTGGGTGGGATTTTCAACCTGCAAGGCCTGACATTGTTTATTCTTTATATCGTAGGCATTCTGTCGGCTGCATTGGCGGCGTATATCATGAAACGCTTGGCGCGGATGAAAGGCAATGTGCAACAATTCCCACTTTTGATGGAATTGCCGACTTTCCGTACGCCTAACTTCAAACACATCATGACCAGCTTGTGGGATAGGGTAAAAGCCTTCCTGAAACGCGCGGGTACCATTATTTTTGCATTGGCCGTGGTTCTGTGGGGCTTGGTAAGCTGGCCGCAACCGCCTGAAGGCGCAACCGGTGCCGCCATCGATTACAGCTTGGCAGGTACGCTTGGTCATGCTATTCAGCCGTTTTTTGCACCTTTAGGCTTTACTTGGGAAATGTGTATCGCCATGATTCCGGGTATTGCCGCGCGCGAAGTGGTCGTTGCCGCATTGGGTACCGTTTATGCCGTCAGCGCATCGTCTGAAGATGCCGTACAAAACGCACTGATTCCCATCATACACAACAACTGGGGCTTGCCGACCGCCTTTGCCTTCTTGGCTTGGTATGTGTATGCTCCGATGTGTGCCGCGACTTTGACCGTGATTAGACGCGAAACCAAATCCACGAAAAATATGCTTATGATTACAGGCTATTTGTTCCTGATGGCTTATTTTGCCGCATTCGTGGTTTACCAACTTTCTTCAAGGATACTATCGTCATGACTCAATATATTATCGTCGGCTTGATTATGCTCGCCTGCGTATTCTTCCTCTTGCGAAAATTCGTGTTCAAACCGAAAAAACGCGACTGCAGCAGTGGCTGCGGCAAATGTGGTGGTTGCGGTTAAATAAAGAGGGTTAGGTAAGTAAAAGGCCATCTGAAACTGTTTCAGACGGCCTTTTTTATTGCTCTATGGCTTTTCAGATGCAAAACTAGTATTTAGAGCTTAGCACCAGGATTTATTGAACGGGAAGTCTGAAATGTCCGGTAATGGTGTAGCGGTAGAGGACATCGTCTTCACGGGTTCCTGAACCGATATTATGGATAATCAGGGGCCTGTCTCCGATTTTTCGATCGGAGACGATACCGATATGGGGACGGTTGCCTTTCAGTTCCCAAGTTACAATATCGCCAGCTTGATAGTTTGTATCTTGAACTGCCCAGCCTTGACGCGTGAAATAAGTCATTAGGTTAGGTACGCGGCGGTGGTCAATATTGGTATCAGGTTGTTTCAAACCCCAGCGTTTCGGATAGACGGAAAAGTTGCGGCTCATGTCTTGATGAACAAGATCTTGCAAATCTATATTTTGGTCGCGCAAGGCACGGATAATGACGTCTGTGCAAACGCCTTTTGATATCGGCACATCTCCCATCGGATAAGTGAGCTTCGTGTAAGCTGGGTCGTAACGAAGGGTTTTGCCGATTTGGTTGCGCGCAGATTGTACGATTTTCGGTGATGGTCCTTTGGGTTCGGTAATTTTTTGTTGTAGGAAATCGGTATTAATACTTAGGATAGAATTGTGATGACGAGCAAAAAATACAACTGTTGTAATCAGAAGGATAGAAAGCGCAATACTGAGAACTATGGGCTTAAAGGCTATTTTGTGTTTCATGATATATGCACGGCTTAGATGTTGTCTGCATTATTATCAGATTTTTGAGTGGGTTGGCAATGCATAATGGAAAAATGGTCTTGAGCAAGTATGTACGGGCAAATAATAGATGAGTGTTATTTGGGTATTACCAAAACATTTTTTGTAAATATAGATTTTAAATTGGCATATGATAAAAGGCCGTCTGAAAACTTTTCAGACGGCCTTAGTTATTGGAGAAGGCTATTTCAATGCTTCTAACAGCTTCCCGTGTATTCCACCGAAACCGCCGTTGCTCATGACCAAAATATGATCGCCTGCTTCGGCATTTTTCACAATTTCGGCAACAAAGGCATCGAAGTCTTTGCCTACGTGCAGTTTGTCACCTAAAGGCGCGAGGGCTTCGGCGACGTCCCAGTCCACGCCACCGGCGTAGCAGAACACTTGGTCGGCATTGTTTAAGCTTGCGGGCAGGGCGGCTTTCATGGTACCGAGTTTCATAGTGTTAGAACGTGGCTCGAGGACGGCGAGGATGCGTGCGTTACCGACGTGCTGGCGCAGACCTTCGATAGTGGTTTCGATGGCGGTCGGGTGGTGGGCAAAGTCATCGTAAACAGTGATGCCGTTTACCGTGCCTTTGATTTCCATACGGCGTTTGACGTTTTTAAATGCACTTAAAGCTTCGCAGGCCGTCTGAATATCGACGCCGGCATGACGTGCAGCGGAGATAACGGCGAGGGCGTTCATACGGTTGTGTTCGCCCATCAGTTCCCACGCGACGTGTCCGACTGTTTCGCCGTGATGACGTACGTCGAACGAGCCGTCGGCATGGACGGTACCAACCTGCCAGCCTTGTTCGGTACCAAATTTTTCTACGGGCGTCCAGCAGCCTTTATCCAGAGTATCTTGCAGGCTTTGCTGTTGGCCGTTGCAGACGATGAGGCCTTCAGACGGCACGGTGCGTACCAAATGATGGAATTGGGTTTGAATGGCGCCCAAATCGGCAAAAATGTCGGCGTGGTCGAATTCAAGATTGTTCAAAATGGCGGTACGCGGACGGTAGTGTACGAATTTGGAGCGTTTGTCAAAAAAGGCAGTATCGTATTCGTCGGCTTCGATAACGAAGAATGGGGATTTTGAGTTAGGGTCTTGGCGCGGGGGTTGTGGCAGACGGGCGGAAACGCTGAAGTTTTCCGGTACGCCACCAATCAGGAAGCCCGGAGCGAGACCGGCATATTCCAAGACCCAGGCGAGCATGGAGGCGGTAGTCGTTTTGCCGTGTGTGCCGGCTACACCGAGTACCCAATGATGGTGTAATACGTTTTCAGCAAGCCATTGCGGGCCGGAAATGTAAGGCAGGCCTTTATTCAAAATGGCTTCAATCACATCCATGCCGCGTTTGGCAACATTACCGATAACGTAAATATCGGCTTTAAATTCGTCCAATTGAGCGGCATCAAAACCTTCATGTACGTCTATGCCCAAGGCTTCAAGCTGGGTGCTCATCGGCGGATACATCTTTGCGTCGCAACCGCTGACTTTAAAACCTGCTTCTTTGGCAATAGCCGCTACGCCGCCCATAAATGTGCCGCCGATACCGATAATGTGGATGTGTTTCATGATAAGACTGTCTTTGGATAAATTAATTTTAAAGCCGTCATTATAACGGAGTTTGGATAAAGAAAGGGGTCGTCTGAAAAGTTAGGCAACAACAAGAATAGGAAAAAATGCGAAGAATTGATTTTAAAAGGAGGGCGTTGAGGTTTTGCAAGTATGGGATTGGGGTTAGCCCTGCTTTGGAAAGAGTTATTTGATACGGTAAAGTCGTTCACGAAGGTCAGGTGAAGCATTGCCTCGAACTCCTCCATGCTTGATAGCGTGAAGTTTTCGATAATAGGTTTACTTGGATAGACTTTAGAGAATGGGGGGTATTCAATTAATGCCGTCTGAAAAATAAGTCCTGAGCAAACCACGCTACGACTTATTTTCAGACGGCATTTGTATTCTGTGTTTTGCGATTTCTATTAAAGCGCTGCTTCCGAGCGTTCACCGGTACGGATACGGATAGCTTCTTCAACCGGATAAATGAAGATTTTACCGTCACCGATTTTGCCGGAATGTGCGGTTTCTAAAATGGCATCAACAGCCTGATCGACTTTGTCGTCAGCCAATACCAATTCGATTTTCACTTTAGGCAGGAAATCAACTGCGTATTCTGCGCCGCGATAAATTTCCGTATGGCCTTTTTGGCGGCCGAAACCTTTGACTTCGCTGACGGTCATGCCGGTAATGCCGATTTCAGTCAGGATTTCGCGTACATCGTCGAGTTTGAAAGGTTTGATAATAGCTTCGATTTTTTTCATATTAAGTCTCCTTGTTTGCAAAAAGGCCGTCTGAAACATTCAGACGGCCTTTGTTCCATCAAGTTCGTTCAAATTTTATTTGAGTGAACTTATTTCTTTTTCTGAGCCGGTAGGTCGGTACATACGCCCAATGCCACTTC
The DNA here is from genome assembly GCF_051962805.1 of Neisseria sp. P0008.S002. Lineage (NCBI taxonomy): Bacteria > Pseudomonadati > Pseudomonadota > Betaproteobacteria > Neisseriales > Neisseriaceae > Neisseria > Neisseria sp. P0008.S002. The sequence continues at coordinate 18,642 of NZ_JBQCUY010000008.1, forward strand.
CGCAGCCATACCGATGGATTCTCCCAGGGTTGGGTGTGGGTGGATGGTTTTACCGATATCGGCGGCATCACAGCCCATTTCAATCGCCAAGCAGACTTCACCGATCATATCGCCGCCGTTAGGACCAACGATACCGCCACCGATGATGCGGCCGGTTTCAGCATCAAAAATCAGCTTGGTGAAACCATTGTCGCAACCGTTGGCAATTGCACGGCCGGAAGCAGCCCATGGGAAGTTGGCTTTGGTAATTTTGCGGCCGGAAGCTTTGGCAGACAACTCGGTTTCGCCAACCCATGCCACTTCAGGAGAAGTGTAAGCAACACCCGGAATAACGCGCGCGTCAAAGTAGGCTTTATGGCCGGCACAGTTTTCCGCAGCAACGTGGCCTTCGTGAACGGCTTTGTGTGCCAACATCGGTTGACCGACGATGTCGCCGATAGCGTAGATGTGCGGCACGTTGGTGCGCATTTGTTTGTCCACTTCGATGAAGCCGCGGTCAGTTACAGCAACGCCTGCTTTTTCGGCGCTGATGAGTTTGCCGTTAGGCGCACGACCGGCAGCCACCAATACGGCATCGTAACGTTGTGGCTCTTTAGGCGCATTTGCACCTTCAAAAGTAACGTAAACGCCGTCTTCTTTAGGCTCAACAGCAACAGTTTTGGTGTTGATCATGATGTTGTCAAAACGGTATTCGTTTTGTTTTTGCCATACTTTAACCAAGTCGCGGTCTGCGCCTTGCATCAGGCCGTCCATCATTTCAACAACATCCAGGCGAGACCCCAAAGTGCTGTAAACCGTACCCATTTCGAGACCGATAATACCACCGCCGATGATCAACAGTTTGCCTGGTACTTCTTTCAGAGCCAGTGCACCGCTGGAATCGATGATGCGTGGATCTTCAGGAATGAAAGGCAGTTTGGTTACGCGGCTACCTGCTGCAATGATACAGTTTTTGAAGGCAACGATTTTTTTCTCGCCGGTAGGAGTCGCTTGCTCGTACACGTCGCCGGTAGTCAGCGACACTTCCAAGTGGTGCGGATCTAAGAATTGGCCGTCGCCTTGGATAACGTCTACTTTACGGCCTTTGGCCATGCCTGCCAAACCGGTAGTCAAACGGGAAACCACGCCGTCTTTGTAAGCACGCAGCATGTCGATATCGAGTTCAGGCTCTGGGTATTTGATACCGTTGGCAGCCAAGTGACGCACTTCATCGATAACGGCAGCATTGTGCAACAGGGCTTTGGAAGGGATACAGCCAACGTTCAAGCAAACGCCGCCCAAAGTTTTGTAACGCTCGACGATGGCAACTTTCAAGCCTTCGTCAGCAGCGGCAAATGCAGCAGAATAACCGCCAGGGCCGCCACCCAATACAACTACGTCGTATTCGGCATCGGCAGAACCGCCGAATTGAGCAGCTTGAGGAGCAGGAGCGGCTGCTTTAGGTGCTTCTTGCGCAGGAGCAGCTGGTGCTTCGGCTTTAGGAGCGGCAGCCGCACCTTCGGCTTCAACGACTGCAATCAAGCCGCCTTCGGAGATTTTATCGCCGACTTTAACTTTAACTTCTTTAACGACACCTGCAACTTCGGCAGGTACGTCCATAGTGGCTTTATCGGTTTCCAAAGTAATCAGGGTATCGTCCACAGCAATGGTGTCGCCTACATTTACTTCAACCGCAATAATATCTACGTTTTCGTGACCGCCAATGTCGGGCACTTTTAATTCAACTAAGCTCATGTCTAATCTTTCTGAATGATGTTCGGACTTCTTTTTTCAGACGGCCTGAGTAAAAAGGCCGTCTGAAAATGCTCGGATTACAGAGTAATGCGGCGGAAGTCTTTCAACAGGTTAGCCAGGAATACGGTAAAGCGCATACCGGCGGCACCGTCGATGACGCGGTGGTCGAAGGACAGGCTCAATGGGCACATCAGGCGAGGAGCGAATTCTTTGCCGTTCCAAACCGGTTTAATTTGGGATTTGCACACGCCCAAGATGGCAACTTCAGGAGCATTCACGATTGGCGTGAAGCCTGTACCGCCGATACCGCCCAAGCTGGAAATGGTAAAGCATGCGCCTTGCATTTCTTGTGGTTTGAGCTTGCCTTCGCGGGCTTTTTTAGACAATTCGGTCAGCTCTTGGCTGATTTGTTTCAAGCCTTTTTGATCCACGTCTTTGATTACTGGAACAACCAAGCCGTTTGGCGTGTCTGCTGCGAAACCGATGTTGAAGTAGTTTTTCAGCACCAAGTTGTCGCCATCCAAAGAGGCGTTGAATTCAGGGAAGGCTTTCAGTGCAGCAACAGAGGCTTTAATGATGAAGGCCAATGGAGACAGTTTCACGCCTTCGCGTTCCCATTCTTTGTTCAGCTGTTTGCGGAATTCTTCCAATTCGGTCATATCCGCTTCCTCGTGTACGGTAACGTGAGGAATCACAACCCAGTTGCGAGACAGGTTTTGACCAGAGATTTTCTTAATGCGAGACAGTTCTTTAACTTCGACGCTGCCGAATTTAGAGAAGTCAACTTTAGGCCATGGCAACAAGTCCAGACCACCGCCCAAAGAGGCAGCGGCAGGTTTGCCTGCACCGCTTTGCATAACGGATTTAACGAAGGCTTTAACGTCTTCGCCCATGATACGGCCTTTCAGACCGGTACCTTTAACTTGACCCAAATCTACACCCAATTCGCGCGCCAGTTTACGTGCGGAAGGACCTGCATGGGCTTTGGCAAAAGCAGCTTCGTCAATTTTGGCAGCTGCAGGTGCAGCTGGAGCAGGCGTAGCGGCTGGTGCGGGAGCAGCAGGAGCCGGAGCAGCGGCTGGTGCAGGTGCGGCAGCTTGAGCGGCAGGAGCAGGAGCAGCTGCGGCGGAACCGGCGGTTTCTACTTCGATAATGGCAGAACCTTCAGATACTTTGTCGCCAACTTTTACAAATACGGCTTTAACAACACCGGCTTCTGTACATGGTACGTCCATAGTGGCTTTGTCGGTTTCCAGAGTAATCAGAGTGTCGTCAACGGCAACAGTGTCGCCAACTTTAATTTCAACGGCAATAATGTCTACATCTGTATGACCGCCAATATCCGGGACAACAACTTTTACAGTTGCCCCGCCTGCAGGGGCTGCGGCAGGAGCGGCAGCGGGAGCTGCAGGAGCCGGGGCTGCATCGGCAGCGGCGGCATCGGTTTCAACGGTCAGAATAACGCCGCCTTCAGAGATTTTATCGCCAACTTTAACTTTAACTTCTTTCACGACACCGGCTGCATCGGCAGGTACGTCCATAGTGGCTTTGTCGGTTTCTAAAGTAATCAGGGTGTCGTCAACGGCTATGGTGTCGCCTGCTTTAACTTCTACAGCGATGATGTCGACGTTTTCATGACCGCCGATATCAGGGACTTTGATTTCTACGATACTCATTTGAGTTCCTTTAATATTTTCAGTTTGATGCCGTCTGAAAACTGTTTCACACGGCATCGGTACAGTTTGTCTGTTCAAACCATTCAAACATTTGGTTTTCAGACGGCCTAATGTTAACAGGCCGTCTGAAACATCAATTAGCGTTTCCAGCTAGGAGCTGCATCGGCTTTAATACCATATTTTTCAATGGCTTGTTGAACGGTTTCTTTGCTGACTTTGCCCTGTTCGGCCAGAGCGCTCAATGCAGCAACGGCAACGTTGTAGCGGTCAACTTCGAAGAAGCTGCGCAGGTTGGCACGGCTGTCGGAACGACCGAAGCCATCGGTACCCAAGACGTGGTAGTCGTTAGGGATGTAGGCACGGATACGGTCAGCATAGCTGCGGATGTAGTCGGTAGCGGCAATAACCGGACCGTCATGACCTTGCAGTTGAGAAGTAACAAACGGTACTTTTGCAGTTTCCAATGGGTTCAGACGATTGAAGCGTTCCACTTCGATGGCATCGCGGTGCAGCTGGTTGAATGATGGGCAAGACCAGATGTCTGCTTCTACGCCGAAGTCGGCTTTCAACAATTCGGCACCGGCAATGACTTCTTGCAGGATGGTACCGGAACCCATCAATTGGACTTTTTTATCGCCTTTGCCGCCGGCTTTCAGCAAGTACATACCTTTCAGGATGTCTTGTTCTACGCCTTCAGGCATGTCCGGATGGGTATAGTTTTCATTCATCAGGGTGATGTAGTAGAACACGTCTTCGTGGTTAACATACATACGGCGCAAGCCATCGTGTACGATAACGGCTACTTCATATTGGAATGTCGGATCGTAAGTTACACAGTTTGGAATCAAATCTGCTTGAATGTGGCTGTGGCCGTCTTCATGTTGCAAACCTTCGCCATTCAGTGTTGTACGGCCGGCTGTACCACCCAGCAGGAAACCGCGTGCATGCATATCGCCTGCTGCCCATGCCAAGTCGCCGACGCGTTGGAAACCGAACATAGAGTAGTAGATGTAGAAAGGAATCATGGCAAAGTCGTTGTTTGCGTAGCTGGTCGCAGCAGCAATCCAGTCAGCCATAGCACCTGGTTCGTTAATACCTTCTTGCAAGATTTGACCGTCAACAGATTCTTTATAGAACATCAGTTGGTCTTTATCTTGAGGAGTGTATTGTTGGCCTTTAGGGTTCCAAATACCGTATTGACGGAACATACCTTCCATACCGAACGTACGGCTTTCATCTGGAACGATAGGCACCACGCGTTTGCCGATTTTTTTGTCTTTCAACAAAGTAGACAGGATGCGGACGAAAGCCATGGTGGTTGAGAATTCACGGTCACCGCTGGATTTCAGTTGAGTCTCAAATGCTGACAGTTCAGGCACTTCCAGAACTTCTTGGGTAGGTTTGCGTTGAGGCAGGTAGCCACCCAAAGCTTCACGGCGTGCATGCAGGTATTTGTATTCTTCGCTGTCGGGAGCAAAAGTCAGGTAAGGCAGGTTGCCACTGTCGATTTGCTCGTCGGTAACAGGAATGTCAAAGCGATCACGGAATTGTTTCAGAGAAGCTTTGTCCATTTTCTTGGCTTGGTGAGCAACGTTTTGACCTTCGCCGGATGCACCCATGCCGTAACCTTTAATGGTTTTAGCCAAAATGACAGTAGGTTTGCCGTCGGCGTGGTTCACTGCGCGGTCGTAAGCGTTGTACACTTTTTGAGGGTCGTGACCACCGCGGTTCAATGCCCAAATTTGTTCATCAGTCATATCGGCGACCAATGCTTTCAGTTCAGGCGTATTGAAGAAGTGTTCGCGAACGTATGCACCGTCTTTGGATTTGTAAGTTTGGTAGTCACCGTCCAGGCACTCTTCCATACGTTTGCGCAGGATGCCATCTTTGTCTTTTGCCAAGAGGCGGTCCCAACGACGACCCCAGATGACTTTCACAACATTCCAGCCGGCGCCGGCAAAGTTGCCTTCCAGCTCTTGAATGATTTTGCCGTTACCGCGTACTGGACCGTCCAAACGTTGCAGGTTACAGTTGATGACGAATACCAGGTTATCCAAGCCTTCGCGTGAAGCCAGAGCAATAGCACCTTGGCTTTCAGGTTCATCCATTTCGCCGTCGCCACAGAATACCCATACTTTACGGCCTTTGGTTTTAGCTAGGCCGCGAGATTCCAAGTATTTCAGGAAACGGGCTTGGTAAATCGCCATCAATGGGCCAAGACCCATAGATACGGTTGGGAATTGCCAGAAGTCAGGCAACAGGTGAGGGTGAGGATAGGAAGGCAGACCATGACCGGCAACTTCTTGACGGAAGTTGTTCAATTGGTCTTCAGTCAGACGGCCTTCAACGAAAGCGCGTGCGTAGATACCAGGGGCAACGTGGCCTTGGAAGAATACCAAATCGCCTTCTTCGCCTTCACCTTTAGCTTTCCAGAAGTGGTTGAAGCCGACTTCGTACATAGTGGCGGCTGATTGGAAAGATGCAATGTGTCCACCCAATTCCAAATCTTTTTTACCTGCGCGCAAAACGATAGCGGCAGCGTTCCAACGAACGAATGCACGGATACGGTGTTCGATGTTTTGGTCGCCGGGAATGCCTTTTTCGTTTTCAACGGAAACAGTATTCAAATATGGAGTAGTGGTGCCGTGAGGCATGCGGATGCCTTTGTCACGGCTGTATTTGACCAAACTTTCCAGCAGGTATTGGGCGCGTTCGCTGCCTTCATATTCTAAAACAGAGCTTAACGCGTCTAACCATTCTTTGGTTTCAATTGGGTCAACATCGTGTAATTGGGTGGACATAATATCTATCCTTGTGTTGAGTGTTTTTCAATGACGGAGTAGTACCCCGATATTTTCGTTTGTGAACAAATACGGCTTATAAACGAAAATTCCAAGAGTCAAATTCGAAAAAATTTTAATTATTTAAATATTTTCAATACGTTATATGTAGAAATGAAAATTCTGAAAAATTAAAATTTTTTGCAAACTGGCTAACCTGCAAATGCTATCAGTAATTGGGCAAACTGGCAAATCGCGCTGTTGATATTAATAAGAAGGGTAGAGGTTGAATTGATGATTTTTTGAGAGTGCCCTTATGATGGTTTTTAAATCGGAATATTAAACAGACACGGTAAAAGTCTCTGTTGTTTTGATGAATAAATTCGGATACGAAAATTAATTTTCAAAATTTGTCTAAAATCGAAAATTAAATTTAGACTTTGAGTTTAAAAAAGAAAATTCAGACCGTGTTATTTTTTACAAGCGAATGGGCCGTCTGAAGATTTTGAAAGAGGTTAAGAAAGAGTGAAATTCTAAGAAGACGATGATTGAGGATGCGAAAATTAAAAAAATGACATGCACAGGCTGGTTGAATAGCTGGGCATGTCATTTATCTAGTAGTCTGAGAATTTCAGACGGCCTTTAAACTGTAGAGGATTTTTGAGCAAATTGCTTCCATTGAGCTAAAAGCTCTTTGAGAACATCTTGCTGCTCATGTCCATGTTGGATGGCTTCTTGCAGCCAAAAACATGCGTTATTGATGTCTTTCTCTACACCCAGGCCGTGGTAATACAGACAGGCAAGATTATATTGAGCCATTGTATCCCTTTGTTTGGCTGCCGCTTCAAACCATTTCGCCGCTTGGGCATAATCGACAGGTACGCCTTGTCCGCTGTAATACATCATGCCAAGATTGGTTTGTGATTTGCTGTGTCCTCGTTCTGCAGACTGAAGGTATAGCTCCAGTGCTTCGGCATAATTTTGTTGGCGTTTTAAACCATAGTGGGCCGCGAATGCCAGTTTGTATAGGCGCTCGGCCTCTTGGCGCTGGAGGGCGATTTCTTTGGTCAGCTCGTAGTTTTGCTGGTTATTCAACGCGCTGTCAGAAAGAAGTTTTTGGTAAGCGACAAGATTGCCTAAGTCGGCTGCGCGTTGATAATACTGACGGGCGGTGTCTGCATCAACTGCTCGTCCCAATCCGTAGCGATGGATATCTCCCAAAAGGCGCAAGCCTTCCGGGTCATTTTGATCCGCAGCAGACTTAGCATGTTGATAGGCCTTTTGAGGGTCTCGTTCGGTGTTTTTTCCCAAAAGATAGATTTCGGCAAGCGCTACATGCGCATTGCTGTCTCCTTGTTCTGCCGCTTTTTCAAACCATTCTAATGCCTCGGCAGGGTTTGAGGCCGATAAGAGTTCTGCAAGAGAAGTTTGAGCCGGAACAATGTCGTAATTGGCGGCAATTCGTAAATGTTCGATTGCTTTTTCAGGATTTTGTGCGACACCTTGCCCCAATTTATATTGAAGACCAAGTTGCCAGTGTGCTGCAATAAATCCCTGTGCGGCAGATTGCTGGTAGAGTTTATGGGAATATTCTAAATCGGGGGTGCTTGAGTATTGGTAGTGTTGGGCTAAGAAATATTGCGCCTGAGGGTTGTGTTGCTCGGCAGCTTTCAATGCCCATTTGACTGCTTGCTGTTCATTGCCGCTATCCGCATATAAACGCATCAGGCGTAGCTGAGCCGGAACCAAGCCTTCTTCGGCAAGTTCTTGATAGGCTGAAATAAGCGTTTCTACTTCTGCGCCGTTATTTTCTTGTAATTGGAGAAGATTGTAACGGGCATAGGGATGACCGGCTCTTGCCGCTTGTTTTAAATATTCAACTGCAATTGCCAAATCTTGTTCGTTTTCGTGGTTTTCGAACAGGCATCCTGCCAGTTGAAATGCAGCCTCGATATGTCCCGCCTCTGCTGCCTCGCAGAGCAATGGAATAGCTTGCACAAAGTCAGGCGGGTCTTGAGTAATTAATTTTTTTGCCAGAAGAAAAGATTCTTCATATTGTTGAGCATTCATCGTTTTTTATATTTATGAAGGATTCAAGGATAAAATAATCGGCCGACAGGATGCGGCCGTTATGATTTTGTAATTTTGGGGTTATTTACAAAAACAGGCAACCGTATTTGTATTTTTATACTTAGAATAATGGAATAAATTGTTTTATGCTGCATAAATACAACAGAAGATGGAATAAAGTGGGTTGAGAAAATACTTCTGCTGTTTGTTCAGTTCGAATTACTCTTCGTCCGGTTTTTTACGCCATAAAACAAGTAATTTACCAATGTGTTGAACCAGTTGGGCACCCAGTGTTTCACACAGGGCATTGCAAATTTCAATACGTTCTGCACGGTCATCGCCAAAAACACGGACTTTAATCAATTCGTGTGCTGTCAATGCGGCGTCGGTTTCTTTAATGACGGAGTCGGTCAAACCTTGTTGGCCAACCATAACAACGGGATGGAGGTGGTGTGCTTGGGCTTTCAAGGCCAAAATTTCTTTGGTGCTTAGTTTGTTGTCGCTCATTTTGATAAGTATCCAATTAAAAAGAATAATGGCTATATTGTACGCGATTTAGAACATTTACGGGGGAAATAACGTACAATACTGGTTTTTAACTTAAGCATTTCAAACCAAGATGGCTGTACGCTCAAAATCTTCAAAAGCATGGCTGCATGAGCATGTCAACGATCATTATGTTCATATGGCACAAAAGGATGGATATCGTGCCCGAGCGGCTTATAAATTATTGGAAATCAATCAGAAAGATAAATTGATCAAGCCGGGTACGGTCTTAGCGGATTTGGGTAGTGCGCCGGGTAGTTGGTCGCAGGTGGCGGCCAAGCTGGTCGGTAAAACAGGGGCAGTGTTTGCTTTGGATATTTTACCGATGGATGCGATTGAAGGCGTGTCGTTTATTCAGGGAGACTTTAGGGAAGATACTGTTTTGGAACAGTTTGAAGCCTTATTGGATAATCGCCCGTTAGACCTTGTAATCTGTGATATGGCACCCAATATGTCAGGCAATGCCGTAACAGACCAGGCACGCAGTTTTTACCTGTGTGAACTGGCTTTGGATTTTGCCTCGCAGCATTTGAAACCCGGAGGCAGTTTTTTGGTGAAGGTGTTTCAAGGCGCGGGCTATCAGGAATATACGGCGGCAATGCGCGAAATTTTTGCCAGTGTGCAAACTCGAAAGCCGGATGCTTCCCGCAATCGTTCCAGTGAGATTTACCTATTAGGCAAAAATAAACGCTGACAATGTAGGGTGGGTGCTTTAAAATTCTTTCCTTTGATTTTATTTATTTTGTAACCATGGAGCCTGTTCAGTGGGGAATACCATTAAAAACATATTAGTCTGGGTAGTGGGTGGTGCTATGCTTTTAGCAGCATTCAATGCACTCAGCGATAAGCAGGAAGATAAACAGCAAATCGAATATTCTCAATTTATTCAGCAAGTTAATAGTGGCGAAGTATCCAATGTCAATATCGAAGGATCTGTTGTCAGCGGCTATCTGATTAAAGGTGAGCGCACCGATAAAACTGCCTTCTATACCAATGCGCCTTTGGATGACAACTTGGTTAAAACACTGTTGGACAACAAAGTACGCGTCAAAGTAACTCCAGAAGAAAAACCAAGCATGCTGGCCAGTCTGTTTTACAGCCTGCTACCTGTTTTGTTGTTGATTGGTGCATGGTTCTACTTCATGCGCATGCAAAGCGGCGGTGGCGGTAAAGGCGGTGCCTTCTCTTTTGGTAAAAGCCGTGCGCGTTTGTTGGATAAAGATTCCAATAAAGTGACTTTTGCCGATGTTGCTGGTTGTGATGAGGCAAAAGAAGAAGTACAAGAAATCGTAGATTATTTAAAAGCCCCCAATCGTTATCAAAGCTTAGGTGGTCGTGTGCCGCGCGGTATTTTGTTGGCAGGCAGCCCCGGTACGGGTAAAACATTGCTGGCCAAAGCGATTGCCGGTGAGGCAGGTGTGCCGTTCTTCAGTATCTCAGGTTCTGACTTTGTGGAAATGTTTGTTGGTGTCGGTGCGAGCCGTGTCCGCGATATGTTCGAGCAGGCCAAGAAAAACGCACCATGCATCATCTTTATTGATGAAATTGATGCGGTCGGCCGTCAGCGCGGTGCCGGTTTGGGCGGTGGTAATGATGAGCGTGAGCAAACATTAAACCAATTATTGGTTGAAATGGATGGTTTTGAAAGTAATCAAACCGTTATTGTGATTGCAGCAACCAACCGTCCTGATGTACTTGACCCTGCGTTGCAACGTCCGGGCCGTTTTGACCGTCAAGTCGTTGTTCCATTGCCTGATATTCGTGGCCGTGAGCAAATCTTGAAAGTCCACGCTAAAAAAGTGCCTTTGGATGCATCTGTAGATTTGACTTCTTTAGCTCGTGGTACACCTGGTTTTTCAGGTGCGGATTTGGCAAACTTGGTCAATGAAGCTGCTTTGTTTGCCGGTCGTCGCAATAAAGTTAAAGTCGATCAAAGCGACTTTGAAGATGCGAAAGACAAAATCTATATGGGTCCTGAACGCCGCAGCATGGTGATGCATGAAGATGAAAAACGTGCGACAGCCTATCATGAGGCAGGCCATGCAATCGTAGCGGAAAGCCTGCCGTTTACCGATCCGGTTCACAAGGTAACCATTATGCCGCGCGGCCGTGCCTTAGGTTTGACTTGGCAACTGCCTGAGCGTGACCGCATCAGCATGTACAAAGACCAAATGTTGAGCCAGATCTCCATTTTGTTCGGCGGCCGTATTGCTGAAGATATTTTTGTCGGCCGTATCTCTACCGGTGCCTCTAACGACTTTGAGCGTGCAACTCAAATGGCACGCGAGATGGTAACGCGTTATGGTATGAGCGACAAAATGGGTGTGATGGTTTATGCTGAGAACGAAGGTGAAGTGTTCTTGGGTCGCAGCGTGACCCGTTCTCAAAATATTTCCGAGAAAACCCAACAAGATATCGATGCGGAAATCCGCCGTATTTTGGATGAGCAATATCAAGTGGCTTACAAAATCTTGGATGAAAATCGCGATAAGATGGAAACCATGTGCAAAGCACTGATGGATTGGGAAACCATCGATCGAGATCAAGTTTTGGAAATTATGGCCGGTAAACAACCTAGCCCGCCTAAAGATTACAGCCACAATGTCCGTGATGACAAAGTAGAAGAGCCTGAAGCACCTGTTGCTGAAGCTGCTGAACATGTTGAGCAAAATGAGGTTCAGAATACTGAGTCAGTAGAAGCAGAAAAAACGGATAAATCTGTATAAGGTTTGTAACAGAAAACGGTAGCTTTTAAGCTGCCGTTTTTATTTCAGGATAAGCTAAAGGCCGTCTGAAAATTTTCAGACGGCCTGATTTTATTTGATCAATTACAAAACAGCCAAAGCTGCTTCGTAGTCAGGCTCGTTCGCAATTTCAGAAACCAGCTCAGCGTGGAGAACTTGGTTTTGCTCGTTCAAAACCACAACTGCGCGGGCAGTCAGGCCGCGCAATGGGCTTTCTGTCAGTGTAACACCGTAATCGTTAGAAAAGCTGCTGCGGAATGTAGAAAGTGTCACCACGTTTTCCAAACCTTCTGCACCGCAGAAGCGGGCTTGTGCAAACGGTAAATCGGCAGAAATGCACAAGACGACGGTATTGTCCAAAGACGAGGCACGTTTGTTGAAAGTGCGGACGGACTGGGCACATACGCCGGTGTCAATGCTAGGGAAAATATTCAGCACTTTGCGTTTGCCTGCAAAGTCAGCCAATGATTTCTCAGATAGGTCTGCTGCTACCAATGTGAAATCAGGTGCAACTTGGCCGATAGCGGGCAAATTGCCGTTTGTAGAAATAGGTGAGCCTTGGAAAGTAACTTGAGCCATGTTTCAGTCCTTATATCAGGGGGAAAATAGGATGGGCAGGATTTAGTAATGACGGCGACGGAAATAGAACATACCTTCGCTGTCAATTTCTAAAATATAGCGGCCGTTTTGGACGGCGGCATAACCGCTTTTGCCTTCGGTATAAGGCTGTAAAGCAGCGTGTGAAATCAGATAGTCGGTCAGTTTGCCGCCGTCTTGGGCAATATTGTCCACCATTTTTGCAAAGGCAGTGTGGCAGACGCCGTTGGCTGACCAGCCGGCTGAAACGCCTTTTTCATTTTTTTCCATGCATTGGCCGCTGATGACTTCTAAGTCGTTAGGGTGCTTGCCAATCAGATTGATGACGCCGCCCTCTATGCCGTTAATCGGATAGGTGCGTTGTTTTTTACCTTCTTTGGTTTCGCCTTCTTGTGCTGTACCCAAATCCAAACCGGCTATGGCTTGTTCATCGATGTATTTGACTTTAAAGGTAGGTTTGGGGGCATTGCCTGAAGCAGCATCATTGGCGGCAGTATCTTCAGACTTGCCGCCGCAGGCAGCCAATGAAAGGCTGAGCAAGATAAGAGGAAAGGTTTTTTTCATATCAGAAACCCTAGAAAAATGATTATATTTCAAATAATAAACGATATTATGGCCGTCTGAAATTTTCAGACGGCCTTACTATTATTATTTCAACGGACGAATACCTACTGCATCGCGGACTTTATCCAACAATTCGCGTGCTTCTTTACGCGCTTTTTGTGCGCCGGCCTGCAAAATATCTTCAATTTGAGAGGGTTTGGCTGTCAACTCATTGTAACGCTCGCGCGGTTCTGCGAGCTCGGTATTGATTTTTGCGCCCAAGAGTTTCTTGGCTTCGCCCCAAGCAAGGCCTTTGGCCAGCATTTGTGTGAACTCGGCAGTTTCAGACGGCGTAGAGAAGGCTTTGTAGATTTCAAACAGAGGACTTTCATCAGGCTGTTTCGGCTCGCCGGGCTCTTTCATGTTGGTGATGATTTTGTTAACCGATTTTTGGGTTTTCTTGTCGTTTTCCCAAAGCGGAATGGTATTGCCGTAGGACTTGGACATTTTGCGTCCGTCCAAGCCGACCAAGAGTTCGACGTTTTCGTCGATTTTTACTTCAGGCAGGGTGAAGAGTTCTTGGAAGCGGTGGTTGAAGCGGCCGGCAATATCGCGCGCCATTTCGACGTGTTGGATTTGGTCGCGACCGACTGGTACTTCATGGGCATTGAACATAAGGATGTCGGCAGTCATGAGGATAGGGTAGCTGTACAGGCCCATTTCCACGCCATGATCCAGATCTTCCTGACCGTTTTCGGTATTTGCCTGCACTGCGGCTTTATAAGCGTGAGCGCGGTTCATCAGGCCTTTTGCAGTGATACAGGTCAGAATCCAGTTCAACTCCATCACTTCGGGAATATCGCTTTGACGATAGAAAGTAGTCTGTTCCGGATTGAGTCCGCAGGCGAGCCATGTGGCGGCAACAGCTTGAGTAGATTGATGAATCATTTCCGGCTCATGACATTTGATGATGCCATGATAGTCAGCCAAAAAGAGGAATGATTCAGTATTGGAATCTTGCGCTGCGCGGATAGCCGGGCGGATGGCACCGACATAGTTGCCCAAGTGTGGAATACCTGTTGTGGTAACGCCTGTTAAAACTCGTTTTTTGCTCATGAAAGTATCCTTCGGCGCAAAGGCCGTCTGAAAATTAATATGTTGCCGATTATACCTGATTCTTCTTGATTTTTCAGACGGCCTTTTACGTATGGGGTAAATGGAAAAGAAAAGTTATACACATAAAATAATAAAAATTAATCATTATAAAACAACGATATAAATTAAATTTACTATTTAATGAAAAAATAACTCTTGAGTTATCCACATTTGCGCCTATATAGGTTTCAACGGAAATATATTTGTAGAGGAACGTTAAATGAGATTTGATAAATTGACTGCTAAATTTCAGCAAGCTCTGCAAGAAGGTCAAAGCCTGGCTTTGGCTGCGGACAGCAGCTATCTCGAGGCCGGCTTTATCTTAAAAGCATTGCTTGATGATCAAAACAGTGGAGCTGCTGCGTTACTGGCCCATGCGGGCGTGAATGTGCCTCAAGTCAAACAACGTTTGCAGCAGCATTTAAACAGCCTGCCGAAAGTATCCGGCCAGGGTGGCGATATTATGCCCAGCCGTGAGCTGCAAGCTGTATTGAACTTGATGGACAAGGCTGCAACCAAACGCGGCGATGCCTATATTGCCAGCGAACTTTTCCTGCTTGCCTTGGTGCAGCAGAATGATGCTACCGGCAAAATTTTGAAAGAAGCCGGTGCAACCGAACAAAACATCAATGCCGCAATTGACGCGGTACGAGGAGGACAAAACGTGAACGATGCTAATGCTGAAGACCAACGCGATGCTCTGAAAAAATATACGCTCGACCTGACTCAACGCGCCCGTGACGGTAAGCTCGACCCTGTTATCGGTCGCGACGATGAAATCCGCCGTGCGATTCAGGTATTGCAACGCCGCACCAAAAACAACCCTGTGCTGATTGGTGAGCCTGGTGTGGGTAAAACCGCTATTGTTGAAGGCTTGGCGCAACGTATTGTTAATGGCGAAGTGCCCGAATCCCTGCGCAACAAACGCCTGCTGGTTTTGGATTTGGCGGCATTGATTGCCGGCGCAAAATACCGTGGCGAATTTGAAGAACGCTTGAAAGGCGTGTTGAACGATTTGGCGAAAGACGACGGCAACACCCTGATTTTCATCGACGAAATCCATACTTTGGTCGGTGCGGGCAAAACCGACGGCGCAATGGATGCGGGCAATATGTTGAAACCGGCTTTGGCGCGCGGCGAACTGCACTGCATCGGCGCGACTACTTTGGACGAATACCGTCAGTACATCGAGAAAGATGCGGCACTCGAACGCCGCTTCCAAAAAGTATTGGTCGGCGAGCCCAGCGTGGAAGATACCATCGCTATTTTGCGCGGTTTGCAAGAGCGTTATGAAATCCACCACGGTATCGATATTACCGACCCTGCTATCGTTGCCGCAGCGGAGTTGAGCGATCGTTACATTACCGACCGCTTCTTGCCTGATAAAGCGATTGATTTGATCGACGAAGCAGCCAGCCGTATCAAAATGGAGTTGGACAGCAAACCCGAGCAGATGGATAAACTCGACCGCCGCATTATCCAGCTCAAAATGGAAAAAATGCACGTTGCCAAAGAAAGCGATGATGCCAGCAAGAAACGTCTGGAATTGATAGACGAAGAAATCGACGGCTTGCAAAAAGAATACGCCGATTTGGACGAAATCTGGAAAGCAGAAAAAGCCGCCTCTTCCAGCACCGCCGACATCAAAAAACAGATGGACGACATCAAAGTCAAAATCGAGCAGGCCAAACGTCAAGGCGATTTTGCCCGTGCGTCCGAACTCGAATACGGTGAGTTGCCGAAATTGGGCGCACAGTTGCAAGCTGCGGAAAGTAACCCCGACGGCAAAAAACAAAACAAACTCTTCCGTACTGAAGTTGGTGCGGACGAAGTGGCCGAAATCGTATCGCGCATGACCGGCATCCCCGTGTCCAAAATGATGGAAGGTGAACGCGACAAGCTGTTGAAAATGGAAGAAGTATTGCACCGCCGCGTGGTTGGTCAAGACGAAGCCGTGCGTGCTGTATCCGACGCCATCCGCCGCAGCCGTTCCGGCCTTGCCGATCCAAACAAACCTTACGGCAGCTTCCTGTTCCTAGGCCCGACCGGTGTGGGTAAAACCGAGTTGTGCAAAGCTTTGGCAGGTTTCCTGTTTGACAGCGAAGATCATCTGATTCGTATCGATATGTCCGAATACATGGAAAAACATGCTGTTGCCCGCTTAATCGGTGCGCCTCCCGGCTATGTTGGCTACGAAGAAGGCGGCTACTTGACTGAGCAAGTCCGCCGCAAACCATACAGTGTGATTCTTTTGGATGAAGTGGAAAAAGCCCATCCGGACGTATTCAACATCTTGCTGCAGGTATTGGATGACGGTCGCTTGACCGACGGACAAGGCCGTACCGTAGACTTCAAAAATACCGTTATCGTGATGACTTCCAATATTGGTAGCCAACATATCCAACAAATGGGTACTCAAGACTACGAAGCGGTAAAAGAAGTTGTGATGGAGGATGTGAAAGAACATTTCCGTCCTGAAATGATCAACCGTATTGACGAAGTAGTCGTGTTCCATGGTTTGGATCAGGCCAATATCCGCAGCATTGCGAAAATCCAGCTTAAAGGTTTGGAAAAACGTTTGGAAGCACAACATCTGCATCTGAAAGTCGATGATGCTGCCTTGGATCTGATTGCTAAAGCCGGTTTCGACCCTGTGTATGGTGCCCGTCCGCTCAAACGCGCCATCCAGTCAGAAATCGAAAATACGCTGGCAAAAGCATTGCTTGAAGGTAAATATGCACCTGATAGCACAATCCATGTTAAAGAAGAGGGTGGTAAGCTCTTGTTTGCATAAGTTTAAAACAATGTAGTATGTTGTTGTAAAAGGCCGTCTGAAAGAATTCAGACGGCCTTTCTTACTTATTGATTCACATCATATATTTGTTATGTAATTTGATTATTCATTGAATTTTAGAGAATATTAATTGAAAATCTTGTGACATGGGTTGATAAAGAATGCGATATAATCCGACCTGTTTGCCAAGGTTCTTGCTAAATATCTCATTTTGTGTAATAATACTACAATGCAAAAACTGACTAATCAAAATCTTCACATTATTTTGTCGGAGCGCTTAAATGATACCGACTTTGTTCTTATTCTTAATGCATTAATCAAATTTTTGCGCCGAGGAGGCAAAAAGAAGGCTTCCGAACGTTTTGATTTGATTTTATCTACGTTAAAACAAGACGATGCTTTATGCCGTCAATTCAGCCTGCGCTTTTATACTTGGCTGTCTAAAGTTCACATTTATCCTGCGCTGATTAAGCTGGGTATTTTCTCGCGCCATAGTTTTACCCGGGAAATGGGCATACGGATTTATGAGCGGTTCAGCCCGTCTTATAAAGATTTTTCCAACTTGCGCGAAGTATTTTTATATCTTTTTCATTCTGAAAACGATGATAAATGGTTGCAAACACTGAGTTTGCGACAATGGCTGGGTATGTATGAATTGTTGTTGGCCAAGGCGGATCCTGCTTTGCTTCAGACGGCCAGCCGACAATTGACAGATGCACGTTTGCGTGCGGTAGAAATGTTGTCTATCTGGATTGCTTCCGAAGCGATTGAGCCGGATTTAATACGAATTGCCCCCCGTTTGTTGGAAGCGGATTCTGCATTTGTCGCTTTACAGCGCGAAGTGGCGAAGATGGTGGAACATTATCGCCATAGTGAAGAAACTTATGATACGGCACACTTGGAGGTTATGTTTGACCAGTGTGAAAATCAAATTGACTATCTGCGCCGTCGCGGTACGGGAGCAGGGTCTGGTTCGTCAGTGAAAGTGGCCCACTTGCTCGAACGCCTGCAACAAACCATAGACCGCCTGAAATTGTTGACCAATATTCAAATCGAAACCAGCCGCACCCGCTTAACTGTCAATCTGATGAATGCGATGATTTATGCGGCGGTGGAGCAATACAGCACCAGCCACTTGCGTAAAAGCAGTATCCGAATGCTGGCACGCAGTATTACGGAAAACAAAAGTCATCATGGTGAGCATTACATTACGCGCAACCGTAGCGAATATTTCAAAATGTTTTATTCCGCAGCAGGCGGCGGCGTAATTATTGCTTTGATGGCATTGAATAAAATCCATATTGCGTCTTTGGGGTTCGGCGAATTTACTACTGCATTCTTGGCCGGGCTCAATTATGGTTTGGGCTTTATGCTGATTCATATGCTGCATTGCACTGTTGCAACCAAACAGCCTGCCATGACGGCGGCGAGCTTTGCCGAACAGGTGGACTCGAATGAAGGCAGCAAAGCGGTGGACAATAAATTGGCTAAACTGCTGATTGATGTGTGTCGTTCGCAAAGTGTCGCCGTGTTTGGCAATGTATCGATTGCGGTATTGTTGGCGGCAGGGATTGCTTTTGGCTATGCCCATACGCATGGTCAGCCCTTGCTGAATGAGGCAGTTACGGCCTATCAGTTCAAATCCATTGAGATTTTTACCCAACCGACCTTATGGTATGCCGCTATTGCCGGCGTATGGTTGTTTTGTTCGGGTATTATTGCCGGCTTTTTTGACAACCGTTCCGATTATCTGAACCTGCGTCAGCGCCTGCCGTTTAATCCGTTTTTACGAAAAATCATGCCTCCGGAGCCGCGCCGTCGGTTGGCCGCTTATATTCATAAGCATTATGGTTCTCTTATGGGTAATTTTATTTTCGGTATGCTTTTAGGCATGACAGGCTATTTTGGCCATCTTTTCGGCTTGCCGCTGGATATTCGACATGTGGCGTTTTCTTCGGCAAACTTAGGTTATGCCGCGATCAGCGGCCATGCAGATGTATTCACGTTTATACTCGGCTTGGCAAGCGTATTGGCAATCGGTATGGTAAATTTAGTGGTCAGCTTTTCTTTGGCTTTGGCTGTTGCGCTCCGTTCCCGCGGTACGCGTTTGGGCAGTATACGCAATCTGCTAAAAAGCTTTTGGAACCAAGTAAAAGCCAATCCTTTGATTTTGCTGTATCCGGTTCAAGTGAATAATAAAGACAATACGAAGTAGGATTGAAGAAAGGCCGTCTGAATATATACATTCAGACGGCCTTTGATTTAAACCAATAAAGATTAGGCTTGTAGAGATTCGCGGTTTTCCAAAACTTGGTCAATCAAACCGTATTCTTTGGCTTCATCGGCAGACATATAATTGTCGCGGTCGGTATCGCGTTCCAAGTCGGCCAAATCGCGATCACAATGTTTGGCAAGCAAGCGGTTCAGTTTCTCTTTGATTTTCAGCAGCTCTTTAGCGTGAATTTCAATATCGGAAGCCTGACCGGCCAAGCCGCCGCTGATGAGCGGTTGGTGAATCATGATGCGGCTGTTGGGCAGGGCAAAGCGTTTACCTTTTTCGCCTGCAGACAACAAGAATGCACCCATGCTTGCCGCTTGGCCTAAGCATAAGGTAGAAACATGAGGCTTGATGAAGTTCATGGTGTCGTAAATTGACATCCCGGCAGTAACCGATCCGCCTGGAGAGTTGATATAGAAGAAGATATCTTTATCTGGGTTTTCGCTTTCCAAAAACAGCAGTTGCGCGACAACCAGATTGGCAGATTCGTCTGTTACCGGGCCGACCAAGAAAACGATGCGCTCTTTCAAAAGGCGTGAGTAGATGTCGAATGCGCGCTCGCCGCGACCGCTTTGTTCGATAACGGTAGGGACAAGGTAGTTATTGAAATCGAAGGACATTTTTGTCTCCTGTTAATGATGGAAAAGCACCAAAGCCATTTAAAGCGCTTCGGTGCTTTTGATTGTCTGTTTCAGACGGCCTTAGAGCAATTAAGCTTGTGCGCCCATTACTTCGTCAAAAGAAAGCGCTTTTTCAGTTACTTTGGCTTTGCTCAGAACGAAATCAACAACGTTGCTTTCTACGGCCAAAGAAGTCGGGCCTTGCAGGCGGGAAGGCTCTGCGTAGTACCAGTCGATAACTTCTTGAGGATCTTCGTAGCTTTCAGCGAAGTTGGCAACAACGGCTTTGATTTGGTCTTCAGTTGGCTCAAGTTTGTTTTCTTCAACCAATTTAGCCAAAATCAGACCCAAAGCAACGCGGCGTTCTGCTTGTTCTTTGAACATATCCAAAGGCAGATCCAAGTTGGCAGCGTCAGCCATACCTTGGTTAACGAAGTTTTGTTTCATTTCGTTTGCCAAGCGGGCCGCTTCTTCGTTGACCAAAGCAACAGGAACTTGCAAGTCAGTCGCTTTGAGCAGGGCGTTCATGACAGATTCTTTGGTTTGTTCACCAATGCGGCGTTCAACTTCGCGGCCGACGTTTTTCTTCACTTCTTCACGCATTTTGGCAACGTCGCCGTCTTCAATGCCCAGAGTTTTGGCAAAGTCAGCGTTAACTTCAGGCAAAGTAGCTTCTGAAACGTTGTTCAGAGTGATGGTGAACACGGCAGATTTACCGGCAACATCTTTACCGTGGTAGTCTTCAGGGAAGTTTACGGTAACGTCTTTGCTTTCACCGGCTTTCATGCCGACAACACCGGCTTCGAATTCAGGCAACATTTGACCTGCGCCCAATACGAAAGCGTAGTTTTTAGACGCGCCGCCGGCGAAAGGTTCGCCGTCGATTTTGCCTTCGAAGTCGATGATGACGCGGTCGCCGTTTTGGGCTTCGCGGTCAACATGGTTGAAACGGGTACGTTGTTTGCGCAGGATTTCTACGGTTTGGTCAACTTCGGCATCGCCAACGGTTGCAGTTACTTTTTCTACTTCTTGGGCAGACAGGTCGCCGATGGTTACTTCGGGGAAGACTTCAAAAATAGCGGCAACTTTGAAAGACTCTTGATCGTCTTGTTCTTCAACGGCTTCAAAGCGTGGGTAACCGGCAACTTTCAATTCTTGAGCAACGGCAACATCGTAGAATTCGCGTTGTACCAATTCGTTGATAACGTCGTTTTGTGCGCTTGCGCCGTACATTTGGGCAATCATTTTGAACGGTGCTTTACCCGGACGGAAGCCGTCAATTTTTGCGCGGCGTTGGGTTTGTTTCAGTTTTTTCTCAGTTTCTGCGTTGATTTTGGACCAAGGCAGAGACAATACTACTTTGCGTTCCAGATTTTCTAAAGTTTCAACAGTTACGCTCATCGTAAGCCCTTAAATTTGTTGTGTTTAAACGGTTATCCTTCTGCTCAGAATTCCGAAGAACTTCGGAAGCGTGCATAAGGTCAAAATTTAGCTGCTTAGTATAACACAATGTTTCACGAATAACATAAAAAGGCCGTCTGAAAAGTGGGAAATTCTTTTCAGACGGCCTTTGAGTTTCGATATTGTTGTTTTTTACAGCTGGTCTTTTTGTGCCAGAATCCGTCGGCTACCGTTGATGTCTGCCGGAGAGAGAACACCGGCATTTTCAAGCGCATCTACTAAATTGGCGGCGCGGTTGTAGCCGATGCGTAATTGGCGTTGCAGTGCGGAAATGGAAGTTTTCCGGCTTTCCAATACGAAGGCAACGGCTTGATCGAATAACTCATCGCTGTTTGCATTCGGATTAACAATATTGGTGGTTTCGATGGCGGCTTCGCCACTGAGCAGGCCTTCCACATAATTGGTCGGAGCCTGTTCTTTGACGAAATTGACGACCTGATGCACTTCATCATCGGAAACAAACGCACCTTGCAGGCGTGTCGGTTCTGCGCTGCCCGGTTGCAGGAATAATGAGTCGCCGTATTTGAGCAATTCGTCTGCACCCATTTGGTCAAGAATGGTGCGGCTGTCGATTTTGCTTTGTACGGTAAAGGCCATGCGTGTCGGAATGTTGGCTTTAATCAGGCCGGTAACCACATCGACACTCGGACGCTGGGTGGCGACAATCATGTGAATACCTGCCGCACGCGCTTTTTGGGCAAGGCGTGCGATTTGCTGCTCAACGGATTTGCGTTCTGTCATCATCAAGTCAGCCAACTCGTCGATAACGACCACAATCAACGGAAGTTTTTCCAGAGGCTCAGGATCGTCAGGATTTAAGCTGAACGGATTGAGTAATGGCTTGCCTGCTGCTTTGGCTTGTTCGACTTTTTGGTTGAAACCGTCCAGATTGCGCACGCCGGCATGGGAAAGCAGACGATAGCGTTTTTCCATTTCGGCAACACACCAGTTCAATGCTTGTCCGGCCTCTCGCATATCGGTTACAACCGGGCAGAGCAGGTGCGGAATGCCGTCGTAAATGCTCAATTCAAGCATTTTCGGGTCAATCATAATGAAGCGGACTTCGTCTGGCGTGGCTTTGAAGAGCATGGACATAATCATGCCGTTCACGCCGACAGACTTACCCGATCCGGTCATGCCTGCGACCAAAAGATGCGGCATTTTCGCCAAGTCGCCGACCACGGGCGTGCCTGCAATATCTTTACCCAACGCGACGGTCAGCTTGGATTTGGCTTCGGTAAACACAGGCGAAGAGAGGATTTCGCTCAACATCACGTCTTGGCGTTTCTCATTGGGTAATTCAATGCCCATGGTGTTTTTACCGGCAATAGTTTCTACGATGCGTACCGCTTGCAGAGACATTGAGCGTGCCAAATCTTTAGACAGGGCGACAATTTGACTGCCTTTGACACCTTGTGCCGGTTCGATTTCGTAGCGGGTAATCACGGGACCGGAAGTGGCGGAAACAACCTGTACGCCGATGCCGAATTCAGCCAGCTTGGCTTCGATTAATTCTGCGGTTTGTTGCAATTCATCCGGATTGACGGCAACCGGTTCTTCAGACGGCATACGCAACAGGTTCATATTGGGTTTGTGGTATTCGCCGTTGTTTTTAGGTTCAGTATCGTCAAACAGGGAAGTTTGGATTTTAGGAGGCGGCGCAACGGACACGGCAACGGTTTTACGGTTACTGCTGCTGCCTGCCAACGGAGCAACCGGAGTAGCGGTAATGGTTTTGGCTTCTTTAACCATGCGGCGCGTATTTTGGGTTTCCAAAGCTTCGGAACGGACATCTTCTTTTTTATTTTGGAATTGAGACAGTTTTTTCATCAGGCTGCTAAACAGGCCGCCCATATGGCTGCCGGATTTGGCCATGACTTCCAACCATGACACCTGAGCCAGCAGGGAAATGGACAAAAGCAACATCACCAGCATAATCAACAGGCTGCCCGATTTACCCAACAGCCAAGCCAAGCCTGAACCCGCCAGCAAGCCGACCAAGCCGCCTGCACCGACGGGAAGGGATTCGCTCAATGCATTGTCAAACAGGAAATGTTCGATAATCGGGCTGCACACCAGCAGGAGGAATAATGCCAAAGCGGCTACGCCGTGATTGTAAGGTTTATGGTTTTCCTGCTTTTTCATGGGGCGGAAATTTTTGTAGAGGAAAACGCAAGAGGCGGCTATCCACCACCAAAACGATAAGCCAAACAGATAATATCCGACATCGGAAAGATAGGAGCCAAAGAGGCCGCCGAGATTGGCGACATCGTTGCTTTTGGGAACGCTGCGCGACCATGCAGGGTCGTCCATGCTGAAGCTGGCCAGGGAAATAGCCAGATAAATGGTGATAACCAAGCCAAACAGCCATAAAGCATCATTAATCAAGTTGACGACATGCTCGGGGCGCGCTTTTTTTTCTTCGTTTCTTTGCAGCTCTTTGGCGGCCTTGAGGCGTTGGGAGACTTTATTGTCGGCTTGAGTTTGTGCTTTGGTGGATTTGCGTGTGGTCGGTTTGGCTGCCGGTTTGGTTGAGACGCGTTTTTTTGTTTGGGTTTTAGAAGATTTTGCAGTCATGAGATAAAGGCCGTCTGAAAAGACCGGAGGTAATGTGCGTAGTAAAGGGCAAATTATACCGTATTTACTAGGTACAAGAAATTGAAACGGGCGTAATCATTATAGGATTCAGGCCGTCTGTTTGGCGTAACGAAAATTTTGGATTTCGTTTCCACCTGTTCAGACGGCCTGATGTTTTGATTGATTTGGACTTACATTCTGCCCAGTTCGCGCTGGAGGGCTTGAATATTTTTCTCCCTATCCAAAACCGCGCCTTGCAATGTGCTGATGGCCTGTTGATTGACACTGCCGCCTTTGGCTGTCCGGGCTTGGCTCAGTTGCTTTTTGGCATCGGCCAAAGCCGCGCGTTCATTGGATAACTCGGTTTCCAAAATAGAGCGGCGGCTGTTGACGCCGGAAGATTTGGGAACCGGAGGAGGAGCTGTTTCAGAAGCGGTACGGACAGGAGCAGGTTTGGGTGTTGCCTTATGGTTGGATTTTGCCGCCGTGTTTTTGCTTTTTGCCGGAGCCGTTTGTGATGTCGGCGCGTTGAGTGTAGGCGCATCACTGACCGGGGCGTCGTATCGGCTGCTGCTGTATTTGCCGACAATCGGCAAATCGTTGACGGCTTGGCAGTTGCCGCTTGGGCGCGAGGTATAGACAATCGAGCCGTTGACTTCACAGGTGTAAATTTTTGCGGCGTGGGCTTGGCTGTTGAAAACAGCAAGCGGCAGCAGGGATAGGGTAAGCAGATATTTTTTCATGATTCAGGTAGGGCTGATTCGTTGCAGTTGAGCATTTTATTCTTGTTCAGACGGCATGGGCTGCTGTTTTTTAGCTTTTTTACCGTTCTTATTTTTGCTCGGTTTGTCGGCTTTTTTCTCTTGTTTATCGGATTTTTCCGCGCGTGCCTTTTTCTTAGGCTTTGCACTTGCGCGTTCATCAGAGGCATTGAGGCTACGGATGTTGAGGTGGTAACCGCTGCCTTGATGGCCGCTGATTTTAGGCAATTCGGCCTGTGCGCAGGAGGATTTGGGTTCGGAAGTATAGCTGCCGTTGCCGCAGGAATAAACTGCGGCGGCTGCGTGAAGAGAAATGCCCAAGACGAAAGAGAATACGAGGAAGTATCCGGCTTGTTTGATGGTTGAAGTCATGTTTTTCCGTATTGTGTTTTATTTCAGACGGCCTGATGGCTCTATTTTTATTGGGAAAACTCGGCTTCGACATCCACTTGGATTTGCTCAAGCTCTTCCTGCCATTGCAGCCAGTTTTCTTCCAGTTGCGTTAATTTTACTTTAGTTTCTGTTAATTGTGCGAGTGTCTCTTGCAATTTGGGTTTATTTTCTTCTGAATAAGCAGATTCTTGTGCCAAAAATGCTTCACAGGCCGTCTGAATATCAGTCAATCGTGCGATTTCTTTTTCGGCTTTGTCAATTTTCTGCTGAATCGGTTTGCTGCGTTTGGCTTTTTCCTGACGGATTTGTGCCTCGATACGCTTGGTATCCTTACGGCTTTGGCTTTGTGCAGAAGCGGCGGGGGCTGCTGCGGCGTTTTCTTGTGCCAATCGCCATTGACGGTAGTCGTTCAAATCGCCGTCGAAGTTGTTCAGACGGCCTTTGTCGATAAGGAGGAAGCTGTCGGTAGTCGCTTCAAGCAGGCTGCGGTCATGCGAAACGACAATCAATGCGCCTTGGAAACTTTGCAGGGCAAGTGTCAGGGCGTGGCGCATATCCAAGTCTAGGTGGTTGGTCGGTTCGTCAAGCAGCAGCAGATTAGGTTTTTGCCAGATAATCATGGCAAGGGCGAGCCGCGCTTTTTCCCCACCGGAAAAGGGCTCGGTCTTTTGAACCGCCATATCGCCGACAAAGTTGAAACCGCCTAAAAAGTTGCGGATTTCCTGTTCGCGGACTTCAGGTGAAAGCTGCTGGATATGCCAAACCGGACTTTGGTCGGCGCGTAAAGTATCCAGTTGATGTTGGGCAAAATAGCCGATATTGAGCTTTTCGGAGCGGACGATATTGCCGGAAAGTAAATCGATTTTTCCTGCCAATGCTTTGATAAATGTAGATTTACCGCTGCCGTTAACACCCAACAGGCCGTAACGTGCGCCGCTTTCCAGAGACAGGGTGATATCGTGCAAAACGGTATTATCGCCATAACCCAAGTCGGCATGGTCGAGTTTCAACAATGGATTGGGCAGGTGGGTCGGATTGGCAAACTCAAAGGAAAACTCACTATCCAAATGCGCAGGGGCGATGCGCTCGAGTTTGGCTAATGCCTTCATGCGGCTTTGAGCTTGTACGGCTTTTGTGGCTTTAGCTTTGAAACGGTCGATAAAGGATTGCAGATGTTTGATTTGCGCCTGCTGTTTCACGTAGGCGGCTTGTTGTTGCGCCAGACGTTGGGCGCGTTCCGCTTGGTAGAAATCGTAATTGCCGCCGTATTGGGTCAGTTTTTGTTGCGACAGTTCGATGGTGTGCGTTGTGGTGGCATTCAAGAAGTCGCGGTCATGGGAGATGATGATTTGCGTACAGGGCAGGGAAGCGAGATGGTTTTCCAGCCACAACACGGTTTCTAAATCCAAGTGGTTGGTTGGTTCGTCCAAAAGCAGCAAATCGGCACGGCAAATCAGCGCTTGGGCAAGGTTGAGGCGCATACGCCAGCCGCCGGAGAAGGATTTGACGGGGTGGGTATGTTCTTCTTGTGCGAAACCTAAGCCGTTAAGCAGTTTGGCGGCGCGAGCCGGAGCGGTATAGGCATCGATTTCTTCAAGTTTGGCGTGATATTCGGCTTGCTTCATGCCGTCGTTTTGCGCTTCTGCTTGGGCCAAGGCCGTCTGAAAAGCCTGCAATTCGGCATCGCCTTGCAAAACGTAGTCTAAAGCGGAAATATCTAAATCAGGCGTTTCTTGAGAGACGGAAGCCAGGCGCCATGTTTTGGGAATCAGGATTTCGCCGCCATCTTGAGTGATTTCACCTTTTATCAGCGCAAACAGGCTGGATTTTCCTGTACCGTTTTTACCGATTAAACCAACGCGTTGGCCGGGGGTGATTACGGCATCGGCTTTATCGAGCAGGACTTTCAAACCGCGTTGCAGGGTGAGTTTTTTGATTTCTATCATGATGGCAGGCAAGGGGATGAGTAAAACGAAAGGCGTTATTTTACCTGAAAAGATATATAAAAGGCCGTCTGAACAAGTATGAAAACGAAATCAACGATTTCTATTTCACTTATTCAGACGGCCTTTATGAAATGACAGTCGGAAATGCTTTCAAATTGTCTGTTGTTTCAATTAAATTTGAAGCTCGGTATTGTCCGCACGGATTTGGCGCAGGAATTTTTGTGTTCGTTCATGTTTGGGATGATTGAACAAATCTTGCGGGCTGCCTTGTTCGACAATAACGCCGCCGTCCATCACGACGACCGTGGTTGCCACTTCTAAGGCGAATTTGATTTCATGCGTAACGACAACCATGGTCCAGCCTTCTTGTGCCAATTCCTTCATGGTATCCAAAACATCTTGCACCAATTCAGGGTCAAGCGCGGAAGTCGGTTCGTCAAACAGCATCAATTCAGGCTGAATCGCCAATGCTCGGGCAATGCCGACACGCTGCTGTTGACCGCCGGAAAGCTGGTAGGGGTAGAGGTCAATCTTATCGCCCAAACCGACTTTTTTAAGCAATTTGACAGCCTCTTCTCGCGCTTTGGCGACAGGCTTGCCTTGTACGGCAACCGGCCCTTCCATGACGTTTTCCAACGCAGTTTTGTGCGGAAAGAGGTTGTATTGTTGGAATACCATGCCGGACTTGCGGCGCAGTGCCAAAATATCGTGTTTGCTTGGTTTTTTGGAAAAATCGATGCTTAACGGCTGCGCATTGTCAAACTCGATTTGACCTTGTTCTGGCATTTCCAAAGCGTTTAAACAGCGTAAAAACGTGGTTTTGCCTGAGCCGGAAGGGCCTAGGATAACGACCACTTGTCCTTTGCCAACATCCAAATCGATGCCGCGCAAAATGGTATTTTCGCCAAAGGTCTTATGGATATTGCGGATTTTAATCATGACAACTCCTTATTTGGCGACATAACGGTCAAAACGTTTTTCCAAACGCGCCTGAATCAAAAACAGCACTTTGCAGAAACACCAATAAATCAATGCGGCTTCGATATAAACGGGTAAAAAGTCATAAGTACGGTTTGCTGTCTCTTGGGCAACACGGAAAAGCTCCGTTACCGTTACCACTGCGGCAAGCGAGGTGTTTTTGAACAAGCCGATAAACTCGTTGCTCAAAGGCGGTACGGCAACGCGGAATGCTTGTGGTGCGACAATGCGGCGGAAAGTCTGCATATAGGTCATGCCGATGGAGAAACCGGCTTCCCATTGGCCTTTAGGTACGGACAAAATTGCCGCGCGTATGGTTTCGGAAGCGTATGCGCCGACATTGAGCGAAAAGCCGATGATGGCGGCAGGAATCGGATCGATATAGATGCCGACGGAAGGCAAACCATAGAATACGATGACCAACTGCACCAAAAGCGGTGTACCGCGAATGACGGAAATATAAAATTCCACCAGCTTCAGCAAGCATTTTTGGAAAATACCGCCGGAGGGCATGATTCTTACCAAAGCAACGGCTACGGCAATAATCATGCCGATAACGAAAGAAGCGATCGCTAAAGGCAAAGACACTGCGAAGCCGGCTTTAACCATAGGCCAAAACGCGCTAATGAGCATATCAGCGCGTGTTTCCGTCATAAACGGCAGAGAGGCAAGGAAATTATTTAACACTGATGTCTTTTCCGAAGAATTGTTCGCCCAGTTTTTTCAGCGTGCCGTCTGCTTTCAGCTCAGTTATGGCTGTGCTGAATTTGGCCAATGCCTCATCATTGCCTTTATTGACAATCAAGCCGGAGCCGACTTTTTCGTCAGCCGGGGCAGACCAAACGATTTGTACGCCGGCATTCGGATTTTTCTTCAGATAGTCCAATACCGCCAATTCGTCGTTCAGGGTTGCATCGGCACGTTTTTGTTCAATCAGGGTCAGGGATTGCGCCAAGCCGTCTACCGGTACGAGTTCAGCTCCTGCCGCTTTGGCTTTTTCGCCATAGTTGCTGGTCAGGGATTGTGCGGTTTTGACGCCTTTGATGTCGTCGATGGATTTGATGTTGCTGTCTTTGCGCGCAACTAATACAGCACCGCTCCAGCTGTAAGGCTCGGATTTGTCAAAAGTTGCTTGACGTTCAGGGCTGGTCAGGCCGACTTGGTTGGCAACCACGTCGAAACGGCCGGCTTTCAAACCTGCCATCATAGAGTCCCATTGTGTTTCTTTAAATTCGACTTTTACACCCAGTTTGTCGGCAACGGCGCGGGTAACTTCAACATCGTAGCCGGTCAATTTGCCGTCTTTATCGTGGTAGGTGAATGGTGCGTAAGTACCTTCCGTACCGACAGTGATGGTGCCTTTGTTGTTGATACGCTCAATCAGTGAGCCTGAGGCCGCACCGGATTGTGCCGGAGCAGAAGAAGCTGAGTTGCTGCCTTCGCCGCCGCAAGCAGCCAAAACTACTGCAGCGATGGTACCGAGTACGAATTTTTTCAACATGGATTTTTACTCCTGACTTTAAGTGTGCCATTTAGTATTAAAGCGTGCATTCTAAGCGAAACTGCCCAAAATACAAAATACATCTTATGCCTTAAAAGGCCGTCTGAACGCTGATTTGTTCAGACGGCCTTGAATGATGTATAAAAAATTCAGCTTATGCAATTTCAAGCCACATGACTTGATAGGGTTGCAGTACCAAATCCTGATTCAGGGAAACGGTTTGACCGCTGATCAAATCGTGTGCTTTAAACGGCATGGCCTGCAGCGTATGCGCACTGATGGTTTGCGGATGTTCGCTGAAGTTGCCGAATGCCAATAGTGCGTTGTTGCGCATATAGCCGATGATGTGTTTATTGTTGGTATTGAAGGTAACCAACTTGCCGCCGTCAAAGCGCGGATTGCTTTGGCGGATGGCAATCATATGGCGCAAACCTTGGAAGATTTGACCGGCAGTGGTAGAGCTGTCATGGCGTTGGTTGTACAACTCCTCATTATAACGAGGACGGTGTGCCCAGCGGCTGTCGTCGCTCTTATTGCTGTCTTGCGACCAGTCGTCATCATTGAGTGTACCCACTTCGTCACCCAAGTAAATCAGCGGCAGACCGCCGGTACTCAGGGCGATGCTGTACAAAAGTTTGATGCGGTCAACGGCATATGGGTCATTTTGAGCCAAACCGACCAATGCTGCGGCTGTACCGCTGACACGGCAGTCACCTGTGTTTGGGTTGTATTGGAAGGGGACGCCGCGCGCGAAGCTGCCGTCAAAATGGTTGACGAAGAAACGGTTGAGGAATTGTCGGTGGTCGTAGCCGTGAATACCGAACTGCCATGCGTCTTCATCGGCAAATGTCCAGCCGATGTCGTCATGGCTGCGGACGTAGTTGACCCATGCAGTGTGGTCGGGCAGGTTGTGGCGGTAGGTCAGTGCTTGATGGAGCAGGTTGACTTCGCGTGTGGCGAGGGTGTTCCACAACAATGCCATTTGCAGAGGGTTGTAGCCGATTTGGCATTCGTCTTGGCTGATGTATTGGACAACTTGGTCAGGATGGACAATGGCTTCGGATTTGAAGAACACAGCTGGTGCTGCGATACGCATTACAGAGTTAAACGCGCGAATCAGAGCGTGTGCCTGAGGCAGGTTTTCGCAGCTTGTGCCCATTTGCTTCCAAATAAAGGCAACGGCGTCCATGCGCAGAATATCAACGCCCAAGTTGGCAAGGAACATCATTTCGCCTGCCATGGCACGGAATACCCATGGGTTGCTGTAATTCAAGTCCCATTGGAAGGAGTTGAACGTTGTCCATACCCAGCGTCCGTCTTCCAGTTGGGAGAAGCCGCCCGGATGTTGGTCGGGGAAGATTTCACGCAGGGTGCGGTCGTATTGGTCGGGCATCCAGCGGTCGGGGAAGATGTAGTAGAAGTTGTCGTAGAGTGGATCACCGGCGGCGCAGCCTTTTGCCCATTCGTGTTCATTGGAAGTGTGGTTAAAGATGAAATCGACAACGGCGGAAATACCTGCTTCGTGCAGTGCGGCAATGACATCGCGCAAGTCGTCTATTGTGCCCAAAGCCGGATTGACATCGCGGTAGCTGCTGACTGCATAGCCGCCGTCGCTTTTGCCTTCAGGACATTTAAACAGGGGCATCAGGTGCAGATAGGTCAGGCCCAATTCTTGGAAATAAGGAATTTTGGCTTTCAAGCCTTGCAGATCGCCTGCGAACAAATCGACGTAGCACCCGCCGCCAACCTGTTTGTTGGACAAAATCCAGTCAGGATCGTTTTCGCGCGCGATATCGATATCTTTTAAGGATGAGTTGCGTTGGGAATAGCTTTGCCATGCTTGGGCAATCAGTTGCTCCAGCATGGGGAGGACGGCTTCGTTGTTGTTGTAAACATTGTCCAGCTCGTGCATCAGTTTTGGGAAGTGTTCCTCAAGTCGTCTGTCAAACTGTTTCCAGTCTTCAGATGTCTCGATACTTGCACGCTGTTCGGGGGTATAAATCGATAGGGTGCGTTCTTTAAGGTGATGCAAGGTCAAATCAACCTGTTGAGTCTGGGTCAACATAATGCCTACTCCGAAGTTAAGGTGAAATTGTTTTGAAGCTTGGTTTCACTTCTTTTGCAAATCCATGCCGATCGTGGGCGGCCAAGACTGTAATTTTGCGTCAAGAAACTGCCTCAATGATACTGGAAGTGCTTGAGTGTGCATAGAGTTTTCAAGGTTAAGAAGGATGATTTTTCAAGTGTTTGATTTTGATTAAAAGTAAGGTTGAGCATATGGAAAGCGGCCTTTTGACGAACTTATCTTTCAGACGGCCTGAGTCTTGTGAGAAAAACTTTTATTTTTATTATCTTAGACATCTTTTTATTCAGATATGGCCGTCTGAAACATATGTACAGCATAATGGGTCGCTTATTTTGTTTAAAAATGAGTCATAGAGATTAAGTTCATGACTTCTGATGTAAATCAAGATTCTATAAAGAGGCAGTTATTGTGTTTTAAATAAAGAGAGAATGTACGAGCTTCATTCATTAAAAAATGAATCCATCAGTTTTCTTATTGATAGTGGTTATTATGTAGATTATCAAGTTAATAAGGAAAAGGTGTTTGTCTGGTTTGTCATGCTTTTTTAATATTATTTTTTAAAATTAGACTTGACCCATTACAAGCAATTACTTAAAGTATCCATCTGATTTTTACACAAGAAAACGGGTTGTCCCGTTCCAAAAAAATGAGCGCAATCAAACCACCACAAATCACTGTATTCGACAGCAAGCCAACCGATGCTTATTTCTTCGGTACTTGCGTTCTCGACCTTTTTATGCCTGAAGCCGGTATGGATGCCATCACTTTAATCGAACAACAGGGTATCCGTGTCCATTATCCAATGGAGCAAAGCTGCTGCGGTCAACCGGCCTATTCGTCAGGTCATCCTAAAGAAGCCTTTGATGTTGCCAAAGCGCAACTGGATTTATTCCCTGAAAATTGGCCGATTGTCGTGCCTTCCGGTTCTTGCGGCGGCATGATGAAACACCACTGGCCGACTTTGTTCAAAGGTACCGAGTACGAGCAAAAAGCCATTGATTGCGCCAATCGTATCATTGAATTTACCCACTTCCTGCTGGCGATTGGTTACAAACCTGAAGATAAAGGCGAGCCGGTTAAAGTGGCTGTTCATACTTCCTGCGCGGCGCGTCGCGAGATGAATGTACATTTGTCAGGCTGGCAGTTGATCGACGGCATGGAAAATGTTGAACGTATCGTTCACGACCATGAAAGCGAGTGCTGCGGTTTTGGCGGTACATTCTCTGTGAAACAAGCCGATATTTCCGGAGCGATGGTAACCGACAAAGTTGCCGCGCTGAAAGAAACCGGCGCAACTGAAATCATCAGCGCGGACTGCGGTTGCATGATGAATATTGGCGGCAAAATCGCTAAAGACGAACCCAATATGCCACGTCCGAAACATATTGCATCTTTCCTGTTGGAACGCACCGGAGGTAAAGCATGAGCGCGCGCGAAAATATTTTAGCGAAATTGAAAAAAGCCGATGCCTTGCCGATGGAAGAACCGCCGGTTTTCGATTATTACCGTGAAATGGGTGTTTCTTGGGCAAACGATGTCGAACGCTTGAAACATTGGGCGGCTGCCATGCGTGCCGTCAAAACTGAAATCTATTGGGTTACCAAATCCAACTGGCCGCAAGTATTCCGTCAAGCCGCCGAAGGCAAGGGCTTGAAAAACATTCTGCTTCCATTGGAAACAGAACATGGTCAGCTGGCCCGTGCAGCTTTGGCCGATACCGATATTGAACCGCGTGGTTTTGAGCGAAAAATCGACGACTGGAAAAACGAATTCTTTACCGATATTGAGGCTGGTTTTAGCGGCTCTAAATGCGGTATTGCCCGTACCGGTACGATTATGCTGGAGTCCAGTCCTGTCGAGCCACGCAGCCTGAGTTTGGTTCCGCCTGTGCATTTCTGCTTGTTTGACACCAGCAAAATGTACAACGAATTACATAATGCTGTTGAAGGCGAAAAACTGGTAGAAAAAGGCATGCCTACCAACGTTATTTTGATTTCCGGCCCGTCTAAGACTGCTGATATTCAATTGACTTTGGCCTATGGTGCACACGGCCCGCGCGATTTGGTGGTTTTGGCCGTTCTGCCTGATCACATTTCCCCTGCCGATTTGGAGGAAAAAGCATGAGTTCCCAAACCATTAAATTCCATATGAAGCCGGAAACGTTCAAGCAAAACGCCGCGATTTCTTTGCAAGACAAACCTTTGCGTAAAAGCTTGCGCACAGCGATGGACATGCTGATGACCAAGCGCAAAGCCGTTTTGACAGATGAAGAAGAGCTGCAAAGCCTGCGTGACTTGTGTGAGCATGTCCGTCAACGTTCGTTGTCCAAATTGCCTGCATTATTGGAACAGCTGGAAGAAAACCTGACCAAGTTGGGCGTTAAAGTCCACTGGGCAGAAACACCTGCCGAAGCCTGCCAAATCATTCACAACATCATTACCGATAAAAACGGTAAGCTGATGGTGAAAGGCAAATCTATGGTCAGCGAAGAGATTGAGCTGAACCATTATCTGCAAGATCAAGGCATCAAAGCGATTGAGAGCGACTTGGGCGAGTTTATCGTTCAAATGGCCGGCGAGAAACCAACCCATATCGTGATGCCTGCCATTCATAAAACCAAAGAGCAGGTTAGCGAGCTTTTCCATCAAAACCTCGGCACTCCATTAACAGATGATGTAGACCAGTTGACTGGATTTGCGCGTAAAGCATTGCGCGATATTTACAGCACTGCCGATGTCGGTTTGAGCGGTGTGAACTTTGCCGTTGCTGAAACGGGCACTTTGTGTCTGGTCGAAAATGAAGGCAACGGCCGCTTGAGTACCACTGTACCGCCTGTGCACATCGCCATTACCGGTATTGAAAAAGTGGTTGCGAAGCTGTCGGATGTTCCGCCTTTGTACAGCCTGCTGCCACGCTCCGCCATCGGTCAGAACATTACCACTTATTTTAATATGATTACCGGTCCTCGCCGTAGCGAAGAGCTGGACGGCCCTCAAGAAATGCACTTGGTACTGCTTGATAACGGCCGTAGTCAAGCGTATGCAGAAGATCAAATGCGCCGTACCTTGCAATGTATCCGTTGCGGTGCGTGTATGAACCACTGTCCGGTTTATACCCGTATCGGTGGCGCGGCCTACGGTACGACTTATCCCGGCCCGATTGGCGAGATTATCTCTCCGCATTTGTTAGGCTTGGATGCGACACGCGATCTGCCGACTGCATGTACCATGTGTGGCGCCTGTGTTGAGGTTTGTCCGGTACGCATTCCGATTACCGAACAAATGCAACGTCTGCGTGTTGAAGCGCAACGTTCGCCAACAGAAACCGTTCCTCATCCTATCCGTGGTCAAGGCGCATCGCATACCTTCGGCGAGCAAATGGCGTGGCGTACGTTTAACGGCATTTTCAGCGGCAGTAAGGCTTATCGAGCATTCGGCTGGGCTGCTACCAAATTCCGTGCATTGACGCCAAGCAAGCAGTTAAGCTGGACCAATAACCATGTTCCGATGAAACCTGCCAAGCAAACATTGCATGAGATGATGGCAGAAAGAAAACGTCAGCAAGAAAAAGCATAAGACTTGAAAATAAAACCTGGGGGATAAAAGCCTCAAGTTTTATTTTTTATTGAATACTGCTGGTGTAGCATCGCTATTTGTAAAGGCATTTGATTTGATTATTGTATTTTGATTCTTTTGAATAAAAAGGCCGTCTGAAAGATTTTCAGACGGCCTTTATTACATCCAAAAGTTTTTGTCTAAGTCCTTAGAGCAATACTTTTTCTACACCGCCGTTATTGGCTTTTTTTACAAACTCATCCAGCCAGTTTTCGCCGAGGATGTGTTTCGCCATTTCGATGACAATGTAGTCGGCAGGCATATTGTTGTCGTCGGCGTAGCGGCTCAGGCCTTGCAGGCAGGCTGGGCAGGAGGTAAGCATTTTGACGGGTTCGCCCTGAGGCAGCTCTTTGAGGTTTTTCTCAATTTCCTCTTGTTTGCGGAACTTGACCTGAGTGGCAATGTCGGGTCGTTTGACGGCAAACATACCGGACTCGCCGCAGCAGCGGTCGCTTAAGACGACTTTCTGTCCCATCAGGCTGCTGGCCATTTGGGTGGCATTCATGGTTTTGATCGGGGTATGGCAAGGGTCGTGGTAGAGGTATTGCTGACCTTGTACGCCGTTTAGCTGCACACCTTTTTCAAGCAGATATTCATGGATGTCGATGATACGGCAGCCTGGGAAGATTTCTTCAAAACGGTATTTTTCCAGTTGGTCGTAGCAGGTACCGCAACTGACGACGACGGTTTTAATGTCGAGGTAGTTGAGGGTGTTCGCCATACGGTGGAAAGCCACGCGGTTGTTGGTGCTCATTTCTTCGGCTTTAGCCTTATTTCCGCCTGCGTCTTGCGGATAGCCGCAACACATATAGCCCGGCGGCAGGACGGTTTGTACGCCGACATGCCAGAGCATGGCTTGAACGGCTAGTCCGATTTGGCTGAACAGGCGCTCAGAGCCGCAGCCGGGGAAGTAGAACACGGCTTCGGCATCTTCCGGAGAAGCCGGATTGCGGATGATAGGAATACTCTTGTCGTCTTCTATACCCAGCATG
The DNA here is from genome assembly GCF_051962805.1 of Neisseria sp. P0008.S002. Lineage (NCBI taxonomy): Bacteria > Pseudomonadati > Pseudomonadota > Betaproteobacteria > Neisseriales > Neisseriaceae > Neisseria > Neisseria sp. P0008.S002. Next base: position 54,488 of record NZ_JBQCUY010000008.1, read on the forward strand.
GAGCGTGGAGTTTTAGCAGGCACGCTTTTCGGCAAAGGACGGTTGATGAAGTGGATAACCTGTTCTTTGATTGAGGCGGTACCGACGGTGGCTTTCGGTTCGGCTTTTTGCTTTTTAGTGCCAATCGGAAGAAGCTTGCCGATTTTGTAGGCAAAGTTTTGCGCTGGGAAGCCGGTCTGTATCATGGCGGCGCGAAGGGCTTTAATGGTTTTCGGGCCTGTGGCGTTCAAAAATGCCATACCCATTGAAGCTGCAGGCGCAAAGCGTTTGTGGCCGGAATCGGCAAGGTAGTTGCGGACGGCTACGGTAACGTCGCCAAAGTCGATGTTGACAGGGCAGGGCTTAACGCAGCGGTGGCACACGGTGCAGTGGTCGCCGATGTCCATCAGTTCTTCAAAATGCTTGACGGAAACGCCGCGACGGGTTTGTTCTTCGTATAAGAAGGCTTCGGTCAGTAAGCCCACACCGAGGATTTTGTTGCGGGGGCTATACAGTAGGTTGGCACGCGGAACATGAGTAGAGCAAACAGGTTTGCATTTGCCGCAGCGCAGGCAGTCTTTGACGGAATCGGCGATGGTGCCGAGGTCTGATTTTTCCATAATCAGCGATTCCGCACCCAAAAGCTCGAAAGACGGCGTATAGGCGTTGCGCAGGTCCGAGCCTTTCATCAGTTTGTGACGGTTGAAGGTGTGTTTGGGATCGACTTGGTTTTTGTAATTCCAAAACGGTTGCAAATCTTCATCTGTCAGGAATTCGAGCTTGGTAATGCCGATGCCGTGTTCGCCGGAAATTACGCCGCCGAGCGAACGGGCGATTTTCATGATGCGTTCCACAGAACGGTAGGCCGTCTGAAGCATTTCGGCATCGTCTGAGTTAACCGGAATATTGGTGTGAACGTTACCGTCGCCGGCGTGCATATGCAGGGCGACGAAGACGCGGCTGCGTACGGTTTTGGCGTGGATTTTGCCCAAGCCTTGGATAATTTTGGTATCTGTTTTGCCGCTGAAGATTTCAGAAAGCGGCTTCATTACGTCCGCTTTGACAGACACGCGCAGGCGGAAATCGCGGAAGGCAATAAAGCAGCTTTCATTGTTTTTGGCTTCGGGCGCAGCGTGGACGGCTGCGCCATAGCGTGCTTTATAGTCGGCAAGCGGCGCGTCTAAGTTAGCAAGCAGCCATTCCCAACGCGCTTTGACAGCGGAAACGTGGGCTAGGGCGTGTTTGCCGCGTTCGCCCAATAGTTCGGCGGTTGGCAGGTCTGTTCCCATTTTGTCGATGGGGAGTTTGCCGGACAGATATTGCTCTAAGGCGGCACAGAGTTTGAGTTTGTTTTGAATGGAAAGCTCAATGTTGATGCGCTCGATGCCGTCTGAATACTCACCGAGCCGCTCCAGCGGAATCACTACGTCTTCGTTGATTTTAAAGGCGTTGGTATGTTTGGCGATGGCGGCGGTGCGGCTGCGGTCAAGCCAGAAGGTTTTGCGCGCTTCTGGAGATATGGCGATAAAGCCTTCGCCGTCGCGGGCGCGGGCAAGTTTGCAGATGTGTTCGGCGGCTGCCTGTACGGCGGCTTCGTCATCGGAAACCACGTCTGCCAGCAAGACCATTTTAGGTCGGCCTTTACCTGCCGCTTTGGTGGCATAACCGACGGCGCGGACGTAACGCCAGTCTAAATGCTCCAAACCCGCCAGCCGAACGCTTTCATGGGTAAGCAGGAAATCGCGGATTTCGACGATGGAAGGCGTTGCGGTGGCGACTGTACCGAAAAATTCCATACATACAGTACGCGTGTATTTCGGCATTTTGTGCAATACGAAGGCGACGCTGGTGATGATGCCGTCTGTGCCTTCTTTCTGCACGCCGGGCAGACCGCTCAAGAATTTGTCGGTAACGTCTTTGCCCAAACCGACTTTGCGGAATTTGTGGCCGGGGATTTCCAAGCGTTTGGTATTGACGATATTGCGGCCGTCTGAATCCAACGTATGTACATCAAACAAGGCGATTTCTTCATCGTGGATTTTGCCAAAATTGTGGCGAACGCGTTCGATACGCAACCATTCGCCTTGAGGGTTGATCATGTTCCAGTAGGCGAGGTTGTCCAAGGCAGTACCCCACAGCACAGCTTTTTTGCCACCTGCATTCATCGCCACATTACCGCCCACGCAAGACGCATCGGCGGAAGTCGGATCAACGGCAAACACCAAACCCGCCTGATGCGCGGTTTCTTCCACCCGGCGGGTTACTACGCCTGCGCCACAATGGATAATCGGATGTCTGCCGTCCAAGCCTGCCAGCTCAACATATTCGACGCCGCGATGCTTGTCGAGTTTTTCGGTATTGATGACTGCGCTGTTTGCGTCTAAAGGTACTGCGCCACCAGTGTAGCCGGTACCGCCACCGCGTGGGATAATGACCAAGTCCAACTCAATTAAAGCGCGCACCAAAGGCGCGATCTCTGCCTCGGTATCAGGATTAACGACAACAAACGGATACTCCACGCGCCAGTCAGTCGCATCGGTAACGTGCGTTACTCGAGCCAATCCGTCAAACATAATATTGTGCGGCTTGGTAATTTTGCTTAAGCGATCCAAAATTTGATGGCGTTTTTGGCTGGTTTCATCAAAACTGCTATCAAAACGCTCGACTGCTTTTTCTGCTGCTGCAACCAAGACATCCACTTGCCGATTATCGTCGCGGCGTTTGCGGATTTCATTTAAGCGGTGGCGCATTTCCCGCACCAGCGCGGCGCGGCGTTTCGGATGCTCCAGCAAATCATCGACCAGATACGGATTACGCACGACCACCCAAATATCGCCCAATACTTCAAACAGCATTCGTGCCGAACGTCCTGTTTTGCGTTGACCGCGCAGGTCTTGCAGGATTTGCCACGCTTCGTTGCCCAACAGTCGGATGACGATTTCGCGGTCGGTATAAGAAGTATAGTTATAGGGAATTTCTCGAATACGCTGAGGGGCAGTAGTCGTGGTCATGGTCGTGTTCCGTTGATGGATGTAATGTTTTTATATTAAAGGCCGTCTGAAAAATGCAATTTCTTCTTGATGGCGTAAAGTGTTAATGTAGTGTAATTTTCGATATTTTTCAACGGAAAAGACAATAAACATTTCAATGGGAATGATTTTCAACTAGGTAATATTGTTTACAATCTTGTCATGTAAATGATTTTCAGACGGCCTGACAGATTTTATCGCTTGAGTTTTTCTGTAAAACCGCTATAATGCGTTTCTTCTATGGCGGGTCTCCCCGCATGGTAATTCGGAACACCGGGTCAGGGGCGGAAGCCAGCAGCCCACTCTGATGAGCCAGTGCCGGGGGTTCGGCTCGCCACCTTATTCAAAAATGCCGGAGATGGTTAAGTCTCCGGCATTTTTCATTGTATAAAGCGTAATAAAAAGGCCGTCTGAAATCTCATTTTCAGACGGCCTTTGAGTTTATGAGCCAGCTATTTATGCTTCTTCTGATTTTGTATTGGGCAAAACGCAGTTCAGGATAATGGCCAATACGGCGCATAAACCTACACCGGCGAAGCTCAAAGTACCTACTTTGATAATCATGCCGCCGATACCTGTCGTCAATACGGAACTGACGATAACCAGATTTTTCGGCTGCATCAAATCGACTTTCGCATCAATCAATGTTTTGATGCCCAAAGAGGCGATTGTACCGAACAGCAGCAACATAATGCCGCCCATAACCGGCATAGGAATCGAAGCCAAAAACGCGTTGAACTTACCGAAAAATGCCATGAAAATCGCAAAAATTGCCGCCCAAGTCATGATAACGGGGTTGCTGTTTTTGGTAATCATCACCGCGCCGGTCACTTCACCGTAAGTGGTCACAGGCGGGCCGCCGATCAAACCGGCCACGCACACGCCCAAGCCGTCGCCGGCGAGGGTTTTGTCCAAGCCCGGGTCTTTAGTGTAGTTTTTGCCGGTTACATTACCGATGGCCATAATGCCGCCGATGTGTTCGATGGCCGGGGCGATGGCAACGGGCAACATAAACAAGGCAGCCTGCCAGTTGACTTGAGGCGTTTCAAAATGAGGGACGGCAAACCAAGGAGCGTTGATGATGGCGCTGGTATCGACCAAGCCCATGATCAAAGCCAACACATAGCCTGAAGCCACGCCGATCAGAATCGGAATCAGCTTCATCATTTTGCTGCCGAAGACAGAAACAATGACGGTTACCGCAAAGGTAAAGCCGGACAGAATCAGCGAGTCGATATAGTCGATGACCTGTTTTCCATCCGCCTGACCCATGGCCATGCTGCTGGCTGCAGCGGCCACGGACAAACCGATTACCATAATCACCGGACCGATAACCACGGGCGGCAACAGCTTGTGTACCGCATCTAGACCGCGCCATCTAATTAGCGCGGCAAAGACAAAGTACATGAAACCTGCCGCAAACAGGCCGAACATGGTAGAAGGCAGGCCCCATTCGCCGATGGAGTAGATAATCGGTGCAATAAAGGCAAAAGAAGAGCCGAGGAAAATCGGCACTTTACGTTTGGTAACCAATTGGAACAACAAAGTGCCCAAGCCTGCGCCCAATAATGCCAAAGCCGGGTTCAGTCCCGTCAGAAGCGGCACAAGCACCATGGCACCGAATGCGACAAACAAAATCTGCGCACCGGCTACCGCCGTTTTAAGCTGATTCATAAAAGCTCCGAAGAAAATTCAAATGGCGCAGATTATACTGATTTATCCTAATTGTGAACATTTATTTACAAAAGGCCGTCTGAACATATGTAACGATGACACCTGTTCAGACGGCCTTATTCGATAGCGAATTGTTAATAACTTATCAAAATCGATTAGGAAAATTTTCAGCCGCGTGTTTCGCGCCAAACCAAATAATCGCGCAGGGGTGGCATGGGCGGATTGATGCAGTGCGGACAGATGCCGGTTGTGTCTTCATCGTCGCTGTCGATATGGTAGTCGTTTGGATCGAAGCGCACCTGCTGCATCACAGCTTGCGCCAATGCTTGTTCCTGTACGACATCAAATTCAAATTTTTCCAAAATCTCATTCAATAGGCAGATTTCGCCGTCGCTGAAAGATTCGCTGTGTTTGACAATGAGGCGTTGATAATCTTTATTGCTGATTTTTTCGTGAAGTAAATTGGTCTGGATAGTCATGATTTTATTGTTGAAATAAGATGGTTAAGGTGCGGATTATAGCGGATATCGTGTCGGCTGTTTCAAAGGGCGTCTTTAAGTTGACGGGCTTTGGCGAATGTGGGGATAAATCTGTTCAATTCAATATTGACTGCCTGAAAATCGCGGCTATCAAAAAAATCGCCGATACGTATGGTTTTTCCCTGATAATCGAAAGACCATGCACCTTGTACACATTTTTGGATACGTAAAATATTGGGGACATTGTGAATTTTTCGTTTCATACCATTTTGGTAGAGGTTTTCGTTTGGCAACCTCTGTTTCCTTCCTTGTGCAACAGGAGCTTGGGGAATATGGTCACGAGAATGCCATTCGGAGATTTCTGACAACGGGAAACTACGCCAACGCCCAATGGAAAACAAGGTATAACCATGAGACAGCGTATGGTTACGGATCTTGATGTTTTCACGTCCGAAAAGTTGCCAAAGAAGGCCGTAAACAAGTGAACCGACTAAGTAGAAAGTAAAAAGTAAAGGGATGAGAATGGCTTCTAAATTAGTGAAATAGTGCTCTTCAAGGTAAAACGGCGCGATGCATGTAAGAACAAAGGAAAACATAAGAAATACCGCGGTAAAACCGATTTCCTGCGAGTCATGTACAACACGAGCAGATACGGCAATGCCGTCGGGCATGCGTTCGATTTTATAACGCGAAGATGCCATCAATAGCCTCCTATTTTTTCAGCCTGATACGCTTTTTGCAGCGGCCTAATTTGCGCCAAGCGGGCATGATCGATTTGTTCGGCAATTAAATGGGCTTTGCCTTGTGCGCGGCACTCGGCGGCAATTTTGCCTGCATCTACTTGATTGGCGGCCTCAAGTAAGGCCAGCCAGTGTTCACGTTGCGGATAAGGCGTGTTTTCAAGATTCAGACGGCCTTGTTTGTCGGCCACGCAGACGTTTAAGGCCGTCTGAAAACGTTCGGGGCGGCGGAATGCGTCGGTTTTTTTCAAAACATTCAAAATAGTTTTACTTTTGAACTGCCCGACTTGATGGAGCATGATGTGCCAACGGCAGACGAGTTCGGCAAGCTCGGCGCAGTGTTTGGGCGCGCGCAGGCGTTGATTGACTTCGCGGACGGGTTCGACGCCGTTAAGGTCGTGTCCGTAGTGTTTCGGCAGTATATCGGCCGGTGTTTTTGCCTTGCCCAAGTCGTGCAATAAGGCAGCATAGCGTTCAGCGAGGGACAGGTTCATCTCGGCGGCTCGTTGTACAACCATCAGCGTATGAATACCGCTGTCGATTTCGGGATGATAGTCGGCGCGTTGCGGTACGCCGAAAAGGGCATCGACTTCTGGCAGTAAAACTTTGAGTGCGCCGCATTCGCGCAAAACTTCAATCATTCGGCGCGGATTTTTCTCCATCAAGCCTTTGGCCAATTCCTGCCAGACACGTTCGGCAACCAAGGCATCCGCTTCGCCGTTTTCTACCATTTGCCGCATCAGCGACATGGTTTCATCGGCAATTTGAAAACCATAACGCGCGGCAAAACGGGCGATACGCAAAATCCGCACAGGGTCTTCGGCAAAGGCAGGCGAAACGTGGCGCAGGATGCCGGCCGCCAAATCTTGTTGTCCGCCAAAAGGATCGATGATCGTGCCGTCTGAATCCTGAGCCATGGAATTGATGGTCAGGTCGCGGCGCATTAGGTCTTGTTCCAGCGTAACGTCTTTATCGGCATGAAAACTGAATCCGGCATAGCCTTTGGCAGTTTTACGCTCGGTACGGGCGAGGGCGTATTCTTCGTGGCTGTCCGGGTGGAGAAAGACGGGAAAATCCTTGCCAACAGGTTGATAGCCTTGAGCCAACATGGTTTGCGCATCTGCACCGACGACTACCCAGTCGCGGTCTTTGACGGGCAGGCCTAAAAGATGGTCGCGGACAGCGCCGCCGACAAGATAGGTTTTGATGGTTTGTGTATTCATATAAAAATCGAACGATATAAAAAGGCCGTCTGAAAAGCCGTATTGGGTTTTCAGACGGCCTGAGTCAGAACGCTATTATGACGCTTTAGGTTTGTTGCTGTCGATAATCTTCAGTCCTGCGGCGACAACAAACCATATCGTTATGCGGCATATCCTTTATAATAAGCCCATTCAAATACGGAGCGGCAAATAATGCAGACTTGGCACGAGGCAATTGGTGCGGAAAAAGAAAAGGCGTATTTTCAAACGATTTTGGAGAAGGTGCGCCATGAAAGGCAGGCGGGGATAACCGTTTATCCGCCCGAGCGCGATGTATTCAATGCCTTTCGGACGACTGAATTCGGAAATGTAAAGGTAGTGATTTTAGGGCAAGACCCGTATCACGGTGCGGGTCAGGCGCATGGTTTGGCGTTTTCCGTCCAGCCTGAAATTGCGGTGCCGCCGTCGCTGGTCAATATTTATAAAGAGTTGGCGACGGATATTGAGGGTTTTCAGATTCCGCAACACGGCTATTTGCAGCATTGGGCGGAACAGGGCGTGTTGCTGTTGAACACGGTATTGACTGTCCGTGCCGGTTCAGCGCATTCCCATGCGACTTTTGGCTGGGAGGCGTTTACCGATGAAGTCATCCGACAATTGGATAAGGAACGCGAGCATTTAGTCTTTATGCTGTGGGGCAGCCATGCGCAGAAGAAAGGCGCGTTTATCGACCGCAATCGCCATTTGGTGCTGACCGCGCCGCACCCTTCGCCTTTATCGGCATATCGCGGCTTTTTTGGCTGCAAACATTTTTCGCAGGCAAACGCTTATTTGCAGGCACATGGTTTAGAGCCGATTGATTGGCAGGTTTAAATAAGATGAAAGGCCGTCTGAAAGCAGATTTTCAGACGGCCTTATGCTTTAGTCTCAAATCGAATATTCAATCAGCTCGTTTTGAGAAAAGACATAAACCTGTTTCGGAATCAGCCTCAATTCTTTGCCTTCGGCGATTTGGTAACGCGCGGCATCGCTGCCTGCCAGCGTGATATGCACGTCTTGTTTGTCGTGTTTTACCACAATATGCGTCAATGCGCCGACGGCGTGGATTTTTTCGATTTTGGCGCGGATCATCGGGGTTTCGTTTTCGGCGGCAAGCTGCCATTCGTGCGGACGGATGTAGCCGATAGCGGTTTGTTCCTGCCATTTGTAGTGCGTGTCCAATTTCCACGCGAAGCCGTTGTAATGCCAGATGCCTTTTTCGATTCTGCCTTCGAAGGCGTCGGTTTCGCCGAGAAATTCGGTAACGAAGGCGTTTTCAGGTTTGCGGTAAATGGCTTCGGCACTGCCGGTTTGCTCGATTTTGCCGTGGTTCATGACGACGATTTCGTCGGAAACTTCAAGGGCTTCTTCTTGGTCGTGCGTCACCAGAATGCTGGTTACGCCTAGGTTGTGATGGATGTCGCGCAGCCAGGTGCGCAATTCTTTGCGCACTTTGGCATCCAGCGCGCCGAAGGGTTCGTCCAAGAGCAGAAGTTTGGGTTCGACGGCGAGGGCGCGGGCGAGGGCGATGCGTTGGCGTTGGCCGCCGGAGAGCTGGTGCGGATAGGATTTGGCGAGTTGGGAAAGCTGCACGAGTTTGAGCAATTCTTCGACTTTGGCGCGGATTTGTTCTTTGGACGGGCGTTCGGACTTGGGCAATACGGTCAAACCGAAGGCGACGTTGTCAAACACGTTCATGTGGCGGAAGAGGGCGTAGTGTTGGAATACGAAGCCGACTTTGCGCTCGCGCACATGCTTGGCGGTTACGTCTTGGCCGTCAAAGAGAATTTGGCCGCCATCGGCGTTTTCCAGTCCGGCGATAATGCGCAGGAGCGTGGTTTTGCCGCAGCCGGATGGGCCGAGCAGGGAAACGAGTTTGCCGGTGGGGACGTTGAGGTTGATGTTTTTCAGCGCGTGGAACGCTCCGAAGTGTTTGTTTAGATTTTGAATAGTAATGCTCATGCTGCGTTCCTTTCAGCGGCGGCGAGTTTTTTGTCTTGTAATTTTGTGATGATGTTTTGCACCAGCAATGTGGCCAAGGCTAAAAGTGCCAATACGCCGGAGAGGGCGAATGCGCCGGTGAAGTTGTATTCGTTGTAGAAGATTTCAACCAAAAGCGGGATGGTGTTGGTTTCGCCGCGGATGTGTCCCGATACCACGCTGACCGCGCCGAATTCGCCCATCGCGCGGGCGTTGGTGAGGATGATGCCGTAGAGCAGCGCCCATTTGATGTTGGGTAGGGTAACGCGCCAAAACATCTGCCAGCCGCTTGCGCCGAGTATTAGCGCGGCCTGTTCTTCGCTGTCGCCCTGCGCCTGCATTAAAGGAATGATTTCGCGCGCGACAAAGGGGAAGGTAACGAACAGCGTCGCCAAAATAATGCCGGGGATGGCGAAGATAATCTGTATGCCTTGCGCTTCAAGCCAGCCGCCCAATGCCGTATGCGTGCCGAACAATAAGACGAACATCAAACCGGCCACCACGGGCGATACGGAAAACGGCAAATCGAGCAGGGTGGTCAGCAACTGCTTGCCGCGAAAGTCGAAACGGGTCAACAGCCACGCCATCGCCACACCCAATACGGCATTGATAGGAACAACAATCAGAGCGGTAATCAGGGTTAATTTGATGGCAGACCATGCTTCGGGATCGGTCAAGGATTGCAGGTATAAATCCCAACCGCCTTTTAAGGCCTCGTAGAATACGGCAACCAAAGGCACGACCAGCATCAGCAGCAGAAAGCCCAAGGCGGTAGCAGTCAGCAATACGCGCAGCCAACGCGGTTCGCTCAGGTTTGGATTGGTAGAATGGGTTTTCATGTTAGTGAAGTCTCTATTTATTCTTGTATCCGTTTAGGCCGTCTAAAAAATGTTTGCTTGATGTTTCAGACGGCCTATTGTTTGTTAAACCTTCGCTCCGGCACGGCGGCTCAAAGTCCATTGCATAATGTTTAAAATCAGCAGGATGACAAACGAAATCATCAGCATAAACAGAGCAACGGCAGACGCGCCCTGAGCATCGTATTGCTCCAGTTTGCCGGTAATAATCAAGGGCAGGATTTCAGACACCATCGGAATATTGCCCGCGATGAAAATGACCGAGCCGTATTCGCCGGTAGAGCGGGCAAACATCATGCCTGCACCGGTCAACAAGGCCGGTGTGATTTCAGGCAAGAGAACACGGCGGAACGTAGTCCAACGGCTTGCGCCCAAAGTTGCCGCTGCTTCTTCATACTCGCCCGACAATTCTTCCAATACCGGTTGTACGGCGCGGACGATAAAGGGCAGGCTGACGACAATCAGCGCAATCCAAATACCGATGGGCGTAAAGGCGATTTTGATACCCAAAGGCTCGAAAAAACGGCCTATCCAGCCATTGGGCGCATACAGGGTTGCCAACGCAATGCCTGTTACCGCTGTCGGCAGCGCAAACGGCAAATCGACCAAAGCGTTTACCAACCCTTTGCCCGGAAATTCATAGCGCACCAATACCCAGGCGACCAACGTGCCGAACACGATATTGGTTAACATCGCATAAAACGACATCCGCAAGCTCAGCCAGACGGCCGCCAAGACATTGGGTTCGGTAATCGTGTTCCAAAATCCGCTCCAGCCGATTTCTGCTGCTTTGGCCGCCATCATCGCAAACGGCAAAACCACCAAAAGCGACAGGCATAAAACCGTCAAACCCAAACTGAGCTTGAAACCCGGCAATACAGAAGGCGTTTTGAGTAACAACATAATGGCAACCGTCAGAATTTAATACACGCTTACTTTAACAAGGCAGTCTGAAAACTGGAAAGAATGCTTTGTTTGGTATAAAGACGATTTTGTTATATTGAAGACATGAAAAGGCCGTCTGAAAACCAAATTTCAGACGGCCTTGCTGGTGTGGTAAGGATCAATAGGCAACAGGATCTTGAGATGCAGGCTGGTGTTGCGCCGCGTCATAGTTTTCCTGAGCCGAGCGGACGGCTTTTTCCAAACCCTTGATCCGTTCGAGATAGCGGGCATAGTTGCGTTCATTGCCATAACGCACTTTTTTGCCTTCTTCCAAGTTTTTCTTGGCGGTATCCAAAGCACGCTTGGCTGCGCCGACGTCAGCCGGATTGACCGGGGCGACAGCTTCTTCCGCTTGCTCGGTTTTGCTTGGGGAAATTGGCGTTGCCGGTGTTGAAACAGGCGCAGAAGTATAGACGGACGGTTTGCCGATATTGCTGGCTTTGCAGTTTTTGCCGCCGGCTTGGGTATAGACTTTGCGGCCGGCAGAATCGGTACATTCAAAAATAGGCGCGGCGGAAATTGCAGTTGTCAAAGTGAGTAGTAATGTACTGATCCAAATTTTGTTCATTTTTATTTTTCCTTAAAACCATTTCCACCAAACAAGCAAAGCCGCAATCATGATGATGTTGGCGAAGAGGATGGGCTTCCACTGTCTGGGCGCACGTCGTAATTCAGCGCCAGATCGTGTGCGGCGGATATAGAAAAACGGGCTGAGCAGCATGGAAGCGGCGCATACCAAAATAATCACGGCGTAATAGATTTTGTGCGTTTCCATATTGTTTCTCCGTTTCAGACGGCCTGAAATGCTGCCTACAACGCATTTTTGCGTGAAGCGCTGTCTGTTTTTATCTTGCATAGGCATTGGGCACACTTGCTATGGCCTCAATCCTGAGGTCTTTGCAAAAATATGCTACAATCGCGTCCGATTATAACATTCTATTTATAAAGGTTTTACGAATAATGATTTCTACCAACGGCATCACCATGCAGTTCGGCGCAAAGCCGCTGTTTGAAAACGTATCCGTCAAATTTGGCGAAGGCAACCGTTACGGCTTGATCGGCGCCAACGGCTCAGGCAAGTCCACCTTCATGAAAATCCTCGGCGGCGATTTGGAACAGACTGCCGGCGAAGTAGCGATTGAAAACGGCGTGCGTTTGGGTAAATTGCGCCAAGACCAGTTTGCCTACGAAGACATGCGCGTGCTGGACGTAGTGATGATGGGCCATACCGAAATGTGGGCGGCGATGACCGAGCGTGATGCGATTTACGCCAACCCCGAAGCTACCGAAGACGACTACATGAAAGCCGCCGAACTGGAAGCTAAGTTTGCCGAATACGACGGCTACACTGCCGAAGCACGCGCTGCCGAATTGTTGAGCGGCGTGGGCATTTCCGAAGATTTGCACAATGCGACCATGGCAGAAGTCGCCCCGGGCTTCAAGCTGCGCGTATTGCTGGCGCAAGCCCTGTTCTCCAAGCCAGATGTATTGCTTTTGGACGAACCGACCAATAACTTGGACATTAATACCATCCGCTGGTTGGAAGGCGTGTTGAACCAATACGACTCCACCATGATCATCATCTCGCACGACCGTCACTTTTTGAACGAAGTCTGCACACACATGGCGGATTTGGACTACAACACCATCACCATCTATCCGGGCAACTACGACGACTATATGCTCGCTTCTGCCCAGTCGCGTGAGCGCGCCCTGAAAGACAACGCCAAAGCCAAAGAGAAGCTGCAAGAGCTGCAAGAGTTTGTCGCACGCTTCTCTGCCAACAAATCCAAAGCCCGTCAGGCAACCAGCCGTCTGAAACAGGCAGACAAAATCAAATCGGAAATGGTCGAAGTCAAACCTTCTACCCGTCAAAACCCATATATCCGTTTTGAAGCCGACGAAAAAGCCAAGTTGCACCGTCAGGCTGTGGAAGTTGAAAAACTGGCCAAACGCTTTGAAACCCAGTTGTTTAAAAACCTGAACTTCATCCTTGAAGCAGGCCAACGCCTTGCCATCATCGGCCCGAACGGCGCGGGTAAATCTACCTTGCTGAAACTCTTGGCAGGTGCATACAACCCCGAATATTCAGACGACCTGTTGCCGGACGAAGGCACCATCAAATGGGCGGAAAAAGCCAGTGTCGGTTACTATCCGCAAGACCATGAAAACGACTTCGACGTTGATATGGATTTGACTGAATGGATGCGCCAATGGGGCCAGGAAGGCGATGACGAACAAATCATCCGCGGAACTTTGGGCCGCTTGCTTTTCGGCAGCAACGATGTCGTGAAAAAAGTGAAGGTTCTCTCCGGTGGTGAAAAAGGCCGTATGCTTTACGGCAAACTGTTGCTGTTGAAACCCAATGTCTTGGTTATGGACGAACCGACCAACCACATGGATATGGAAAGCATCGAATCCTTGAACATGGCGCTGGAAAAATACAACGGCACGCTGATTTTTGTCTCGCACGACCGTCAGTTTGTATCTTCATTGGCTACCCAAATCATCGAATTGGATGGCAAAGGCGGATATGAACACTACTTGGGCGATTACGAAAGCTATCTGGAGAAAAAAGGTTTTGTTTAAATCTTTACCAACAATCTAATAAGGCATTGAGATGCCGTCTGAAAATTTCTATATTTTCAGACGGCATTTTCTTTTCAAAATTAAACAATAGTATATTGAACTTTTATGCCAAAATTATGACTAATAAAAGCCTTTTACAAAAGAATAATTCAATATTACGATATTTTTGAAGGAATATATTAAATGGTAAACATTAAAACAGCAGTACCCAATGCCTCTCAATATGGTGCCAAACTTGGCTATACGACTTATGAGGCAGAACAAAGTGAACTGAAAAACGGCGTTGTTAAAAATGCCTCTTCTTCAGAGGCAGAACGCGCAACTGCCCGTGAAGCAAGCGGTCAGGCATATGTTGATTTGCCTACTAATGCATCTGTGTCATTTATTGCACAAGCAGATGCCAATGCCGTAACCATCCGTTATACCGTTCCTGACGGTGAAAGCGGTAAAGTTGAAGTCAAAGTCAATAATACAGTGATCGGTACTTTGGATTTGTCTTCCAAATCTAACTGGCAATATTTGGATAACTATACATATCATCCGAATGACGATATTAAAGTTCATGATACGCCTGCGGCAGATAGGCTTGCCCGCTTCCAATTTGACGAAGTCAGCCAATTATTTAAAGATGCCCATATCAATAAAGGAGATACAGTTACCATCACTAATCTCGACAGCACGCCCGTAGGCATTGACTTGATTGATTTGGAAAAGGCATCGGATGCCATTAGACAGCCTGAAAACAGTGTCAGCATTACTGATTTCGGCGCAATTGCCAATGACGGCTCGGATGATTACCAAGCATTTATGGCTGCGATTGAATCTGCCAAAGCGTCTAAAAAATCTGTTTACATTCCTGAAGGTCAATTTGATTTTTCACGACCGATTTCTCTTTATGTTCCTGATGGTATTAAGATTACCGGTGCAGGGCAATGGCACACTAAGTTACATTTTTTGAATACAGAAGCTGCTAAATACGATGATAAGGGTTATGCGAGCGGTGGCGGTGGTATTACTTTTGAACCCGGTAGTAAAGATATAGATTTGGGCAATCTCTCTATGGATTCAAATCTAAATTCAAGACATGATGAGAAAGCCAATTATAAAGGGATATCCGGCACTTTAGGTACTGGCTCTTCTATTCACGATATCAAAATTGAACATTTTGAAGTAGGTGTATGGATTGGGGATTATTCTAAAAACAAACCTTTAAATTACACTGATGGTTTGACTATCTCCAATGCCATTATTCGCAACAACTTTGCAGACGGCGTTAACTTTGCGCAAGGTACCAGTAATTCTACCGTTATCAATTCCAATATCCGCGGCAATGGTGATGATGGCTTAGCAACATGGTCAAGTCATCATGAGAATACCAATGCCCATGTTGCTGAAAATAACCACTTTTTAAACAATACCGTTGAATTAGGCTGGCGTGCGGCAGGTATTGGTATCTTTGGCGGCAAAGGTCATGAAGTAGCCAATAACCTTATCAAAGATAATGCCAATTGGGGTGGCGTACGCTTAAACACTGTATTCAAAAACAGCCATAATTTTGATTTCAATGATACGGGTATTTCCGTTCACGATAACTTACTGGTAAACAACGGGACTAATGCCGACACATATGGTCGTGTTAAAGGTTCTATCGATTTGGAAGAAGGCAGGGATTATGCTACTCCCGAAAAAGATATTTTGGGAGAACTCAACAATATCAAAATTGAAAATAACACTATTGTGAATAATCTTTCCGACCAAGAGATTACCAAAACCCGTAATCCTAAAGAAGGCAATATTCCGGAGCCTGTAAACGAGACTACATTAACCATCGAAAATAATCATAGCCTTTCGGTAGCAGAAAATACTTCTGCAAAAAATGTAGCGGAAATAGATGATCACAGTCTTACCCAAGCTGCGAATCATTTAGGTGCTGATAATATCATCACAATTACAGACAGCAGCCATGCTCTTGTCAGCGGCGGCGATGGCAATGACCGTATCAGAGGCGGTTTGGGCAATGATACGATTAACGGTGATTCAGGTAATGACATTATTTTTGGCTATGATGGAAACGATCGTCTCAATGGCGGTATGGGTAATGATTCTATACATGGAGGTAACGGCAACGATACTTTATGGGGTGAAAGTGGCAATGACCGTTTGAATGGCGGCGATGGCAACGATGTTTTATTTGGCGGACAAGGAACCGATTACTTGGTAGGCGGTAAGGGTGCCGATACTTATGTTTTCAGCCTTGGAGAAGGTAAGGATACGATTACCGATAATGTGGGCGAACATAATGCACTGCAATTTGGCCAAAATATCTCTGTTAATGACCTGCATATTGATGCCATCACTGATGTTCGAGGCAATATCGATTGGAAAATTACCGTTAAGGGATCAGAAGGGGACAGCATTACCATCAATGACCAATTCGTTTCCGGTAACACTAACAATGCCGTGATTGATACCTTCCGTTTCGATGAAGGCACATTGAGCCTGCAAGAGTTGATGGGTAGGTTGTCAGGTAATGACAATATCAGTAATTTGTCAGACGTCAATACGCATACTGACCGCATGAGCTACTCGTCTGTCGATACGGTTGATGTTCACGATGACACAGCATCTACCGCCAACGCTGGAATTATCTAATTAGCTGTCTTTTAGGCTGAATAAAGGCCGTCTGAAATCTGGCAAACAGGTTTCAGACGGCCTTTTTGTGGCTTATTTTGTTATGGTTGATTGTTTAACTGAATAAACCTTTAAACCACAACACAATCGCGTCCCACATACGGCGCAACCAGCTGCCTTCTTCCACGCCGGTTAGGGCGACGACGTCTTTTTCGGCAATGATTTTGCCGTCTTTCATGACTTTCAGTTTGCCCAATACTTGACCTTTTTCAATCGGGGCGAGGACGGGCTGAAGCGTTTCTAAGATTGGTTTGACGTTTTTGCCGGTATCGTGGGGAATGGTAATGTAAACATCGTCCAAGAAACCGATGTCTACGGCTTTGGTGCTGCCTTTGTAAACTTTGACTTGGGAAATCACTTCTCCGCCGTTGTAAAGTTTAGGCGTATCAAATGCCTGCAATGACCAGTTGAGCAGTTTGCTGCTTTCGCTTGCGCGCGCTTCGGTGGATTCGGCACCGGCAAGGATGGAAACAATACGGCGGTTGTTACGTTTGCTGGAAGCAGCAAGATGATAGCCTGCGCCTTCAGAATAGCCGGTTTTCAAACCGTCGATACTGCTGTCGCGATAGAGCAGAAGATTGCGGTTGGGCTGCTCGATATTATTGTATTTGAAAGATTTATTTGCAAACAAAGGATAGTATTTCGGATAGTCGTTGATCAGCGCGGCTGCCAAAATGGCCAAGTCGCCAACGGTTGAAACATGGCCGTTAGAAGAAATGCCGGTCGGGTTGTTGAAGTGGGTGTGCTTCATGCCCAAGCGTTTGGCTTCTTCATTCATTTGTTTGACGAATTCATCGATAGAGCCGTTACCGATGGCTTCTGCAAGGGTGATGGCGGCATCGTTGGCCGATTGGATGGTTGTCCCCTTAATTAAGGAGCTGACGCTGACAGGCACTTTTGGGTCGAGGAACATACGCGAACCTTCGACTTTCCATGCGGCATTGGAAACGGTCAGCATTTGGCTTGCTTCAAGTGTACCGTTTTCTAATGCTTTAAAGGCAAGGTAGGCAGTCATCATTTGCGTCAACGCGGCAGGTTCGATAGGCGCGTCGGCATTGTTGGATGCCAAGGTTTGCTTGCTGTGCAGGTCGGTAACGATGTAGGCGGTTGCCGCGATTTCCGGAGGCGTTGTCGGACTGTTGATGCTGTGCAACAATGGCTGCGGCTGTGCCTCGCCTTGTACGGCAGGTGCGGAGGCAACCGGGTCGGCGGCAAGGGCGTGGGTATTCAGGAGGGCAGCAAAAATTAAGCTAAGTAGCGTTTTTTTCATCATTGTTTGTAAATTTGAATATGGGTGGATACTGTTATCGAGTAAACAGTTTGGCATACTAAATAGATAGTAAGCGGACATTATACCGTTTCATTCAGGCTTTGCTAAGATTTTTCTTGCCTTCAGACGGCCTCAGGGGTATGGTTTTAACTTTTTCCTCAGGCCGATTCGGCCGAATGACAATTTATTTTCGAACACTGAATACCATGAACCATCCTCTTCCTCTTTCCGATTATCTGACCCGTATTTTGACCGCTTCCGTTTATGATGTAGCCGTAGAAACGCCTTTGGATTTGGCACGCAGTCTGTCAGGCCGTCTGAACAATCAGGTTTTGCTCAAACGTGAAGATTTGCAGCCGGTGTTTTCGTTCAAAATCCGCGGTGCGTACAACAAAATGGCGAAGCTGCCGAAAGAAGCTTTGGATTGCGGCGTGATTGCTGCCAGCGCGGGCAACCATGCGCAGGGTGTGGCTTTATCGGCGCAGTATTTGGGTTGCCGCGCCGTCATCGTGATGCCGGAAACAACGCCTAAAATCAAAATTGACGCGGTAAAGAGCCGTGGCGGCGAAGTGGTATTGAAAGGCGTGTCTTACAATGATGCCTATGATTATGCGATGGAGTTGGCCGAAAAGGAAAAGCTGACTTATATTGCGCCTTTTGATGATCCGGATGTGATTGCCGGCCAGGGAACCATCGGCATGGAAATCCTCCGTCAACACCGCAATATCAATGCGATTTTTGTTCCGATTGGTGGAGGCGGCTTGGCAGCAGGCGTAGCGGCGTTTATCAAACAAGTTTGTCCTGAAATTAAAGTGATTGGCGTGCAAACTGATGATTCTTGCTGTATGAAGCAATCGGTTGAGGCAGGGAAAATCGTACATTTGAAAGATGTCGGCCTGTTTTCAGACGGCACGGCGGTTAAAGTGGTGGGCGAGGAAACCTTCCGCCTGTGTAAAGAGCTGTTGGACGAAATTATTACGGTCAATACGGATATGTTGTGCGGCGCGATTAAAGATATTTTTGACGATACGCGTAGCATTACTGAGCCTGCGGGCGCATTGGCTCTTGCCGGCCTGAAGGCTTACGTTGCGAAAAACAATATCCAAGGTCAAAATTTGGTTGCCGTCACCAGTGGCGCCAATATGAACTTCCACCGCTTACGCCACGTTTCGGAGCGCAGTGAGCTGGGCGAGGGCAACGAAGGTATTTTCGCCGTTACCATTCCCGAAGAAAAGGGCAGCTTCCTGAAGTTTATCAATTTGCTGGGAAGCCGGAACATTACTGAGTTCAACTATCGCTACGGCAGCGATAAAAATGCGCATATTTTTGTCGGCTTGCAAACCGCCGGTGCGCAAGACTTGGCCGTCATCAGCAAACAACTGGCTGACGCAGGTTTGCCCAATGTCGATCTGACCAATGACGAAATCGCCAAAATCCATATCCGTTACATGGTCGGCGGACGTACGGAAAAAGTATCCAGCGAACGCTTGGTCAGCTTTGAATTTCCGGAGCGTCCCGGCGCATTGTCCCGCTTCTTGAACCATATGCGCGCCGAATGGAATATTACTTTGTTCCATTATCGCAATCATGGTGCGGACTACGGCCGTATTTTGGTCGGTATCGATGTACCTGAAAGCGACAATGAAGCCTTTGCCGACTTCTTGGAGAGCTTGGGTTATGTTTATAAAGAAGAAACCGATAATCCGGCTTATAAACTTTTCTTGGCTTAATCAGTAAGATAAAAGGCCGTCTGAAAAATTTCAGACGGCCTTGTGTTTTATGTTCGGCTTTATTTTTTACGGAACACCAAGTCCCAAACGCCATGACCCAATCGTTTGCCTCGGGCTTCAAATTTGGTTTCAGGACGATAATCGGGCGTAGGGGCGTAATCGGCAGCCGTGTTTTGCAAAGCGTCGAAACTGCTCAAAACCTCCAGCATTTGCACGGCGTATTCTTCCCAGTCGGTCGCCATATGGACATAGCCGCCGCTTTTGAGTTTGGGCAGCAGCTTTTCAACAAACGGCACTTGTACCAAGCGGCGTTTATTGTGACGTTTTTTGTGCCAAGGGTCAGGGAAGAAAATATGAATGCCGTCTAAAGAACCGTCTTCCAGCATCTTTTCCACTACTTCCACCGCATCATGACGCATTACGCGGATATTGGAAATGTGTTCTTCCTCAATCAGCTTCAAGATATTGCCGACGCCCGGGCCGTGAACATCAATTGCTAAAAAGTCGGTATCGGGCAGACGTTTGGCGATTTCCACTGTCGCGACGCCCATACCGAAACCGATTTCCAAAACTTTAGGATTATCCCGGCCGAATGCGCGGTTCAAATCCAAAGGAGCTTCTTGGAAGTCCACACCAAATTGCGGCCACATTGTATCGATGGCGCGCTGTTGGGCAGCGGTCATATGGCCTTGACGCAAGACGAAACTGCGGATGCTGCGTTTGTGTTCTTCAGGAACGGTATTTTCGGGTGTATTTTCTGGAATGTTTTCGGACATGTTGTTTTAAATCAGTGAGAAATCAAATAAAAAGGCCGTCTGAAAAAATCAGACAACCCTGCATATAAATCGGCGTGATTATAGCGAATAAACGCTTTTCCTGAAACCTTTTAAAAAGAAGGTTTCAGACGGCCTTTTTAAGACAATACCGGTTGCGGTACTTTGTGTTGCACCGCATAAACCGCAGCTTGGACGCGGCTGCTTAGATTCAGCTTGCGCAATAGGTTCTGCACATGCACTTTGACGGTTGACTCAGCCAAGTTTAAATGGCGGGCAATGATTTTATTGCTGTGTCCGGCGGCAAGGTAGCCCAAGATTTCCATTTCGCGCGGGGTCAGCTGCGCCAGCAGGTGGTCGGAGCGTGAAGGAGAAGGGGAAATCAGCGATTGCACCAAGCGGCTGGTCATTTCTGGAGAGAAGACATTGTCGCCATCGACGGCTTTGCGAATGCTTTCCAAGAGGAAGTCGGCGTTGATGTTTTTCAGCAAAAAGCCTTTTGCACCCATACGCATACATTCGGTCAAGTCGTCGCTGTCTTCGGAAACGGTCAGCATGATGACGGTCAGTTGAGGATTGATGCTCAAAATTTGAGCCAGTGCTTCGCGGCCGTTCATGACCGGCATATCCAAGTCCAACAAAACTACGTCAGGCTTAAGCTGTTCGACCATTTTTACGCCGGCCAGGCCGTCTGAAGCTTCGCCGACGACTTCAAAATCGGGCTGGCGGGAGAGCAGGGCTTTGATGCCGCTGCGAAATAGGGTGTGGTCGTCAATAAGGGTAATTTTAATCGTCATGATGCTGTTCTCATTTGTTGCGGCAAAGTCAGCATAACCGCCGTACCTTGCCCAATCTGCGATGTAATGGCCAATTCTGCGTTAATCCGTTGGGCCCGTTCCTGCATAATGCCCAAGCCGACATGTTCGCCTGAAGGCCGGTTTGATAGATGTTCTTTATTAAAGCCTGCGCCGTCGTCCCGAATCGTCATGACAAAATCGCCGTGGTTGGCAATTTCGACGCTGACATGTTGCGCACGCGCGTGTTTCCGGATATTGGACAGGCTTTCCTGCAAGATGAAGATGATTTGCAAGTGTTCATCATAATTTAATGCCTGTCCGTCGTCCTGCCATTTTAAATCAACCGGGATACCAGTTTGCCGTTCAAAACGCGCCAGCAGCGATTCTACCGCTTCGGGAAAATCTTTATTACTGATTTTGGTGCGGAAATTCATCAAAAGTTCGCGGACGTCTTCGTAGCATTCCTGCACGCCGTCTTTGATGAAGCCGATATTTTCTTCGGCCTGCTCGCGTTGGTCTGAAGCAAACGCGCTTTCCAGCATTTGTACCTGCAAATTCAAAAAGGTCAAAGCTTGCGCGATGCTGTCATGCAAACCTTGCGCAATCAAGTTACGCTCCTGTAAAACTGCAAGCAGGCGGCGCTCTTGTTCCATGCGGTTGCTGGCGATGGAAATGCCCAGCTGTCCGCTTAAGGTATGCAGCAGTTTTTCGTCTTGCTCATCAGGCATATGGCCGTCTGAAAAATATAGGGTCAGTACGCCGAGTTGTTCGTCTTGATAAACGATCGGAAATTCTACACGATTTCCTTCTTCGGTTTCACCGACGCTTGCCGCCAAATCAGAACGTTTCCGTTCCTCATCGGAAAGATATACCGTACCGCCCAAAGCGGAAAACGCCGGCAGAATCTGAGCCAAAAATTCTTCTGCGGCCTGTTGCGGCGTAAAGGTTTGGTGCAGGTTGCGCGTAGTCTGGTAGAGCAGGGTCAAGTCACGGTTTTGCCGGGCCAAGTCTTGGGTTTGTTGGGCAACCTGTCCTTCTAAATCCGTATAAAGCGTTTTCAGACGGCGGCTCATTTGGTTGAAGCCCTTGCTGACTTGGGAGAATTCACGAATTTGGTCTGTATCGATTTGTACCCCGAAACGACCTTCGCTGATGGTTTCTACCCCGTCGCGCAATTTTTCCAGCGGCCGGATGATCCACGAATAATGCCAAACAATCATCAAGCCGGCAGCCACTAAAATCATCAACATCATCGCCATTTGAAAACGGCGCAGCCACAAAGTATTTTGCTCGTTGGCGTTTTCCATCGCCTGTAAAAACAGCTCGATATTGCCGGCAAAACGGTATAAGCCGATTTGGGTCGGCCGCTCGTAATGTTGCAAAGAAGGCTTGATGTTGGATTCCCAATCAATTAACAGCATCGATTGGATCAAATCGTAAGCCAGCGGCATTTGTGACGGAATCAGCGGATGAATGGCATCGCTTTGCGTTACATTGGCCAGCGTACGTTCAAATTCTTTGATTTGGTTGTCAATTTGAGCATTGGGCGTACGGACGCTTGCCATATAAGCCAAGCGATACACCTGCATTTTCAAGCTGCCCGCATCTTCAATCGTTTTGGCCGCGCTTTCCAAACGCCAAGAAAGCAGCAGGGTAAAGGCAATCGACAAAAAAGCCGAGCCGACCCATAACACAGTCAGCAGTTTTAAACGCGAGGACAGGCTCAGGCCGTCTGAAGATCCGGAGAATAAACGCATAAAGCACGCAGGAAGACTAATCCGATAATCTTATAAAAATATCATTCTTTCGGCCTATAAACAACCTGTCTAAAATAATTGTATGGTTATGATAAGAAAAAACAGGGGTTTAATGTAAAATCATGTTATGATAAAATTCATCTTAAGTGAATTAAATCACAAAATCAGGTTTTAGACGGCCTGAAGCCTTAAAACTTATTCCATAAATACAACATCTCGAATAACACTTACGCACTCTGCTTTGCAAAGGACTACCAAAATGAAAATTTTTGCACTGATATTGGCCGGCGGGCAGGGAAGCCGGATGGGAGGTGTCGATAAAGGGTTGGTGCAGTGGCACAACAAAGCCTTGATAGATCACGTTATCGAAAAAATCCGCCCGCAAGTCAGCCATATCGCCATCAGTGCCAACCGCAATCTCGAATCCTACGCCCAACGCAGCGCGCACGTTTTCTCCGATGCGCGCCAATGGCAACATTACGGCCCTTTGGCCGCCTTGTGTACCGCCGCCAACGATTTACAAATTGCTACTGCCGATTGGCTGCTCATCGTATCTTGCGATATGCCGCGGATGCCGGAAAATTTGGTGTCCCAATTTGAAACCATCGCGCGGCGCACGCCATTGTGTAATGCATTCTATGTGGAGACCTCTGCCAGACCGCATTACAGTGTGATGTTCATCCGTCCGCAAATTCTGCAAAGCACCGTGCCATACCTTTATTCAGGAATGCGCAGCATCCGCGGCTGGCTGCAACAACAGCGCGCGCGGGTTGTCCATTTCCCTTATGAGCAGGATTTTATCAGCTACAACACGGAAAACGATTTGGCCCAGCCTTTGTAGTTGGGTCAGTAAGGGGACTAATGTTTAGGTAGAGATATGCTAACTTGATGATTATTTAATATCTTTCAATAGGTAATAACTATCTTGTAATTAGTTCCCTTAGAAATTCATCAATCCGTATATTTAAATAAAATATACGTTCTTCGTTAAAATAAACTTTGGCTTTTTCCCTATCGACTGTTTCTTTTAGGTCATTTAGTCTGCCTAAGTCCAAATTTTCGCTGGTATATTTTCTTGTCAACAGTGTACGTAGTAAATCTCCATCTAGCCCTAAATCTTTAATTATCTTTAGCACCTTATCATTGGCATCGTTTTGTTTATACGTGGTGATGTAATCACTTAATGCTAAATTTGGATCAAGCTTGATATCGCCGGATTGCACATCGTGTAAAAACAACTCAGCAAATTTTTGATCTTCTTTAGAAAGCGTAGCAAAAGAGTGGTGTAGCTCCTCAAGTGCAGCAGCTTCTTCTATGCCGCCGATGGTTTTAAGCCATTTTTCAAAACGGGCATTCATATAATTTTGATCAATTTTATCGGTTTCGATTTCGTTGATGTGCGAACGCAAATCAAACGGCACATCATCGCTACCGCCACCATTGCCTGAACTTTCTTTAAACAAATCTTTATAACGAGCCAGCAGTTTATCGTAGGTCTCTTGATCGAAATTGAGTGTGGCAGTGATCACGCTGTCGTCTTCCTGTACCACGTCATAGCTTGATTTTCCCCAAGAAAAACCCAAGAGCCGAGCAGCTTGTAAGTGCTCATTGAGCTGATTGAATAGTTTGACAAACTTTGCGCATGAGGTTGTATCATCAGGGTTTTTTGAAAAATCCTCTAATCCTGCCCATTTGAAAATATCGGCAATATCGGAAAAACAGACATTCATTTTGTCGATAACCTTATCTAAATTATCGACAAACAGCCCCATAGGACGGTCGCCCGAATAAAGTTTTACGGCTCGCTCAATATTGCGTTGCATCGTATGCGGCTTGCGGTAATAGCGGATTAAACCAAAAGGCTTATCGGTTTTGTCGCATACGCGGTTAGTGCGGGAAAACGCCTGAATCAAGTTGGCGTAATCCAAAATTTTGTCTAGATAGAGCGTATTGAGCCATTTGCTGTCAAAGCCTGTCAGCATCTGATCGACCACAATCAACAAATCCAGCTGCTCGTCGGGCTTGATTCTCTTATACGCATTGATATGCGACAACCTATCCGACAAATCCGTTTTAAATCGGGAATAAGTGGCATAGCCGAAGCTTGTGCCGAACTGGGCGTTGTAATCTTCCAAAATTTCGGCAATCCATATTTCCTTGTCGTTGCCTTGCCCATCGTTAAGTATATTCGGATCGAAAAGGGCGGTCAGTTTCGGCAAGGAATTTTTAGCTTCCTCAGAATTTCCGACTTCCTCAGCAATTCTGATTTTCTCAGCAATTCTGGCTTTAATTAGGCGGTAATAATTGACCGCTTCGGGAATAGAGCTGGTGGCAAAAATGGCATGATATTTTTTGCCTTGGCTGAGGCGTGGCCAATTATCCAGCATGTCGTCGATCACTGCATTCACATGTTCCGGCGTTTGATATTGCACATTGGGTATATAATCTTCAATGCCTTTTTGATATTTGCCGTCTGAAGTATATTCTCCCGCCATCGGCACATCATTCATAAATTGATTGTAGATTTTTTTCTTTTGGTCATCGGCAAATACTTCGCTTTCATCTGTTGCTTTGGCTTCTTGCAAAGCGACAGTTCTGCGTAAATCGCTGTCTTTAAAGGTACGGATATGGAAGGGGTGAAAGCCCAGCACATTTTCATCACGAATGCCGTCTGCAATGGAATAGCGGTGCAATTCATTACCGAAAACCGTGGCAGTGGTTGAATTTTTCTTAGCGTTTTCTTCTTCAATCGGCGTGCCGGTAAAGCCAAAGAAAAGTGCATTGGGGAAGGTATGCTTAATGGTGAGCAACATATCGCCAAAAGTAGTGCGGTGGGCTTCATCAATGATAAACACCAAACGTTTACCACTGATTTGCTCGATATCAGCCTCATTTACCCCTTCTTACGCCTTGATATTACTCATTTTTTGAATGGAGGTAACGATTAAGCGGTCGCGGTCTTGTTTGCTTTTCAGCTTGGCGAGCAAAATGGCGGTGTTTTCCGTTGCCTGCACATCATCTTTACTATCGGCAAAATTCTGATATTCCTCCAGCGATTGCTTGCCCAACTCAATACGGTCGAGCAAGAAAATCACCTTATCCGCATCTTTGCGGCGGCTGATTAACTGCGCCGATTTAAAACTCGACATCGTTTTGCCCGATCCTGTGGTATGCCAAATATAGCCGCCGCGCTGATTGCCCGAAGTCCAATCTGTCTTTGCCACCGTGTCAGCAATCTTGTTGACCGCATAATACTGATAGCTGCGCAACACTTTCAGCTGCTCGTCTTTCGCATCGGCAATGGTGTAATCGCCGATAAACTGGTGCGCCATCGGAATCGAGAGGAAATGCGTCGCTACCTTATCCCAATCGTTCATATACACATTATTGAAATCCGCCCAACGGAAGTAAAACGCAGGATTTAGTGGACCGCCGGTATTGGCAAAATAGCGGCATTCTTCCGGCGTCATCGCCACAAACACCTGCACCAGACTAAAAATGCCCGAAAACGCGCCTGTCTCATGGTATCGCTCAATTTGTTTGGTCGCTTGGCTGATGGGCACGCTAGAGCATTTCAGCTCAATATGGAACATCGGCATGCCGTTGATTAACAGCATCAAATCGCCGCGCTGCTTAGGGTATAAATCCGAGCGGTGAGAAAAACGAGGTTGTTGGGCAATTTGATAGCGGCTTTTGCCGGCAGAAATTTCCTCACGGTCGAAAATATCCAACGACACTTCCTTGCCGAAATGACGGCTTTCCTCATTTTCACGCTTGATGGCCACCGTTTTGCCATTGATAAAGCCGTTTAGCGCATAAGGCGTTTTTAATGCCTGCACCTGCTCCAAAATCTGGTTCATTTCCGAGCGAATCAACGGCACATCGAGCTTGTCGATATGTTGGTTGGTTTTATTCAAATGCTCCTGCCAGTTGGCAATCAACTTTTCTTCGGTAGGATAGCGCAACACTTCCTTTTCCCAGCTTTTGGTGCCAAGCAAGGCAATCAGTGCGTTTTCAAAATCAGCTTCTTTATTAAACATTCTTTTTCTCCGTAAGGGCGCTACTACAATTTTTCAGACGGCCTCAATCATGGGCAGGAACACCGCCCTATACCAACATCGCCGCCAACAGCCCTTTTTTGAGTTGGTTTAATTTTTCGACTTCTGCCGACTGTAAGGCAATGGTTTCGTCCAGTTGGCGGAAGAAAGTACCGATGGCGGTTTGTTCTTCCGGATTTTTAGGAATTAGAATTTCTTGTTCATTTAAATCGCCAATACTTAAGTTTCCAATTGCTCCATTCCCACCTGCTACGAAAATGCGAATGAAATCTAAGTACCAAGCAGAACTTATTGAGGCATTTAAAAAATAAGGATTTTCTGTTTTTGCTAAAAGCATAAAACCACCATGAACGGCTGGTCTAGATGTTTTAATAATTGCGTGTTTACCAACTAAACGAGAAGAACCATTTGCTGCCGTAATTAAAATATCTCCATTCTGAACTAAGGGAATGTTTACCGCACGTTTGCATACAAAAACATCATCATTTTTTTCAATATAATTTTCTTCATCAATATTAGAGGAACGCAAAACACGAATACCATTTGGGGAAATATCTAATGGTGAATATGTTAAACCTCTACGTAGTTCAGCTATATCACTGAATTTCCTACATTCCCACTCACCCTCAAACCCTTTAAAGCGGATTTTCGGTATTTTTTCACCGTTTGCGGGGAACATTTTTGCCAGCATTGCCTTTTTAAGCTGACGGCTTTTTTCCAATACCGCACGGCTCTCGGCGATTTGGCTGTCTAAGCGACGGAAAAACAAACTGAGGTGGGTTTGTTCGGGAAGAGACGGTAAAGTGATTTCCCGGCTTTTCCAGTCTTCAACATTGAAAACCATTTTTTCAATATCTACACCGTAAGAGCTTAATAAAAACTTGCGGTACATACTTGGCGTTCGAGAAACAAGTGTAAGAAATTCTGTTCTTACATCGTTATTACTAACAACAACCAAATATTCATTCGATACAATGGCATTATCTAACTCAGAAGGAACAATGCCATTGGCACCATGAATAATCTGACGCTTGGAAATTAAATAATCGTTCGTTTTTAATTGGCTATAATTTTTAACTAAAATATCTTTCCCCAATAAATATCCACGAGAAACGACACCTTCGTTGCGGCGTTTTACGGTAACAAGCTGGTATTTTTCGCTATCTTCTAAATAAATAGAACGACGTACTTCACTCAATATCTCGCCGATTTTTTTCTCTTCCCACGCCCCCGCAAAACCCTGAAACCGCAAACGTGGCTCTTGTTGCTTATTCATTTTTCCCCCTTAGCCTTTCAAAATCTCCTGCCATGCGGCAATGCCCTGCAAATCAAACTCGCTGCCGGTGAGTTCGTCCATCATTTGCGCCAGTGCGGCGGCGCTTTCCTGTTTACGCTCGCTGATGTGCTGATAGGTGTCGGCATATTTGTCGCAAAGTGCGGTCAGTTTTTGGCTGAATTGCGCCAGCATGTTTTCAGGCAGCCTGCACATCGCCTCATTAAGCGGAACAAACCATTTTTGGCGGAGCAAATCGAGGGCCTCGGCATCATCCAGGGCTTCAATGGTGGCTTTGGTTTTGCTGTGGAGGTTCGCTGAGTCGGTTTTAATCTGGGCTTTTATTTCTTTTTCTTCCTCCAATAATGCTTGAACTGTTAATAGTTTGTTCTCTAAGCTATCTTCGTCAAATTCATAACCGCTACGCAAAGATTTTAAATATGCATTCACTTTCGCTTTTGCATAAGTGCCATCTTTTGAAGCTTCAATATTTTCCCAATTTACAACCGTATTTTCTTGAATAAACACTAATTTTTCAGCTTTTTTAGCCTTGTTTGACAATAATTCTAGGTAATTTTCCAATGCGATTGTTTCTTCTGTTGTAACGCTTGCATAAATTACTTTGAAATAAGCAGCAATTTCTTTAGCAATAAATGCATCATTATCGTCATTGACATAAGGTCCACTTTTTTCTTCTTCGCTCAAATCATCTAAAATACTCTGTAGTTCGGCGGTGATTTCCTCTAAGCGATTTTCTTTGGCTTTCAGGTTTGTCAATTCCTGCGGTAATTTGACGGCTTGCACCAATTCAAATGGCAGAATATGCCCTACCCAGCCGTCTTGTACTTCGGCTTCTTTTTTGGTTTTGCTGTCTTTTTTCAACACCATAAATGGATCAACCTGCTTAATTGCTTGTTTGCCTTCGGTTTGAATCATCTCCAAATCGGCGGCAATGCCTGCCACATCGGCGCGCCATAGGTCATCGAGTTTTTGATAGGCGGTATAAAAATCCAATAAGGGCATTGCCTGCACTTTTTCCCGAATGAGTTCGGCGAGTTGCTGCTGGGTTTGGGAGATGTTGAGCGTTTCCATCGGCTCAATCAGCAGGGTTCCCAAGCTGGCAGTGAAATCGGCAAAGTTTTCTGCAAATTGCGCTTGGTAATGCAGCACGCTGGCGTGGCTTTGCATGGCGGCTTTGAGATTGTCGGTTTTCGGCTGCACATAAGGTGTGCCGTTATCGGTAAACAAGGCCGTCTGTAAACCGTCAAAGGCTGCCCAATAGTCTGCAAATTGTGCCAGCTCGGCTTTGGGAATGCCGCCGTGTATGGTGGCGAAGATATCCCATTGCTCCGCCGGCTCCGCAGAATCGACGTAGCGCGGAATATTGAGGTTGTAGCCGTTTGCCACAATTTCGGCTTTCGGCACAATGCGGGAGAATTTAGGTAATTCCCGACGATGGGTCACGCAATCGACAATGCGCTTGATGTCGCTTGCTTGCAAATGGTTGTTTTTTCCTACTTTGATGAAATGCTTGGAGGCGTCAATCATCAATACGTCGTTACGTTCGCGCTCTTGGCGTAAAACGATAATGATGGTGGGAATGCCAGTGCCGAAAAAGATATTGGCAGGCAGACCGATAATGGCATCAATATGATTGTATTCAATCAGATTTTTTCGGATTTTCTCTTCTTCTCCGCCCCTAAAAAGCACGCCATGCGGCAAGACGATGGTCATGATGCCGTCGGGCTTTAAATGGAAGAGGTCGTGCAATAGAAAGGCAAAATCGGCTTTTGCCTGCGGGGCGACGCCAAAACGTTTGTAGCGGATGTCGCCTTCTTTGTCTTTGGGATTCCACGGCTGGGAATAGGGTGGATTGGACACTACGGCATCCAGATACAGCGGTTCGCCTTCCAGCGGCCAGTCGTCTTCTAATGTATCGGCATTGCGGGTGAAAATATTGCTCGGCAAAATGCCGCGCATGACCAAATTCATGCGCGTGAGGTTGTAAGTGTTTTCTTTTAATTCTTGGGCGTAATATTTGATGCTGTCGGCGCTTTTGAGATGTTTGGCAACGCTATGGCCGATGTTGATCAGCAATGAACCTGAGCCGCTGGTCGGGTCGTAAATGCTGATTTCTTCACGATCTTTGAGATGGTCGGCAATGATTTCAGACATCAGCAAAGATACTTCGTGCGGCGTATAAAATTCGCCCGCTTTTTTGCCTGCGTTGGCAGCAAACATACTAATCAGGTATTCATAAATAAAGCCCAATACGTCATAGCCCTGTTTACCGTCCATCGAAATATCGGCAATCAGTACAAAAAGGTCTTTCACTGCATTGGTTTGGTTGGTGGCGCCATCGCCCAATTTGCTCAAACCGGATTCTAAGGTCTTGAAAATACCGTCAAAAACAGTGGTGTAATTGTCGGCAATATTGCGACTGAAAGCGCTCATTGCCGTACGAACGTGGGCAATATTGAAATCCGAGCCTTGGGCTAACCAAGTTGAGAATAGGTGTTCGTAGCTGATGAAATAACCGAGGTTTCTTTTGATATGGTTGACAAGCACCCCGTTAGATTCGGTAAGCTCATCGGCAAAATTTGATTTTTCTAAGCCTTGTTCAAGGGCAAATTTCTCCAGTTTGTCGGACAAAAATTTGTAGAAAATAAAGCCTAAGATGTAGTCTTTGTATTCGTTCGCTTCAATTTTGGAACGCATTTTATTCGCAGATTGCCAAATTTTGGCTGCAAGTTGTTGTTTATTCATTTTTTCTCTTATTGGTTTTTGATTTTATACATATTGCGGTATTTATGATTGCTAGGTGCAGACTTAGCTATGATAAACCATCAACACGGTGTTTACATAATTTACATCGTAGAGGGAGTATGATTCATCGATGCAATGAAAAATGGTAGGAAAGCTCACATTACACAAAGGCCGTCTGAAACTCAACTTTCAGACGGCATCTTGTATCCATATAAGAGCCGCTATCTCTATTGGCGAGGATGAGATTGAGCTTGTAATCTTTGAATATATCAGACGGTTTTAAAACTCAATTAAATAATGTTCGGATTTAGCACCAAATCATATTCGCCAAACTTTGGAAATAGAATTACCTTATCTTTTTGGGGATATAATTCTGTTTTTTCATATCGCTCATTATTAATAAAATCTTCTTTCAAGATATAGCAGTCATCCGTATTTTCATTGAAGAAATAAGTATATCCTTCTGCTAAGTCATGAGATTCCAAAGTTATATAATCTCTCCATACAGCCATAGAAAGAAAATAATATTGCGAATTAGAATATTTTTGAAATTGATGGGTTAAATAATCCCTTCCAAATTTATCGAAAAAATTTACTGAAAAAAACCTACTTCCTCTCGTAAAGTAATTACATATTCAGGTTGTTTCACCGAACCTATTACGGTAGTATATAACTTCCCTTTAATATGTTTTTCCTCAGCTTGTTTCTCAGAAAAAGGCTTATGAAGTTCCTTATAACCATAAGACCACTGCTCACAATAAAAAATATCTTTCTTCATTTGTAAATCCTTCCTATTGTATCCCTAATGCTAACATTTTCTTCTAATGATTAAGATAGAACAAGCGTTTGGATTTTGAAGACGATTTATAAAAACTCTTTGAAATCTCTCTACTCTTTGAAAAAGGAAAAAGGCCGTCTGAAAAGTACAGGCTGCTTTTTGGGTTTTCAGACGACCTCAAAAGTAGCCTGCACTCAGGTATCTTGGATTGACTAACGCGAGCTATCTGCCAAATACTTTCCGCCAGGCATTTGGATTGATTTTAAATTTGGCTTTGAACTGCAAACGTAGGTTTGCCGCGCTGCCGAAGCCGCTTTGTTCGGCGATGCGTTCTATCGGCAAATCCGTATTTTCCAATAAATCCTGCACCTGCCATAGCCGCTCTGTTGTGAGCCACTCACCGAAATTCATACCTGTGGCTTGAGAAAAATGGCGGATAAAGGTTCGGCGGGAAACAGCTAATTTTTTTGCCAAATCGTCCAAGCGGTATGGGGTGGCAAGGTTTTGGCGCAGTTCGTCCAATAAGTGATTGATTTTGTCATCGGCTGTACGACGTTCGACAGGTCGGTGGATAAACTGTGCCTGCCCGCCTTCGCGGTGTGGTGCCGCAACCAAGGTACGGGCAAGGTCGTTGGCAACGGTTGCACCATGGATTTTACGGATGAGGTAAAGGCAGCAATCCAGCCCGCCCGCCGCACCTGCCGATGTTAAAAAGTTGCCGTCTTCCGCATATAGGCGGTTGGTATCCAGATGAATTTTAGGGAAACGGCGGACAAAGTCGTCTTCGGCAAGCCAGTGGGTGGCGGCGGTTCTGCCGTCTAAAAGTCCTGTGTAGGCAAGGGCGTAAGTGCCGTAACATAGTGCGGTGATATGCGCGCCACGTTGTACTGCTTTCTGTAAATGTGCGCTTAACTCGGGTGTCGGGGCTTCTTCAATATTGCGCCAGCCTGCGATGACGATGATGTCGGCTTCTTCCGTCAAATCCAATCCGCCGTGTACGGGAATGCTTGCACCCAGTGCCGTGATAACGTCTTTGCTATCATCGGAACAGATTTTCAGGTCAAAGAGCGGATTGTCCCGATAGGTCGTCTGAAAAACAGAAAAGGGAATGTTGAAGACAAAATCATTCATGCCCGATTGAGCATATAGCACGATTTTTGGGACAGTTTGATTTTGGCGAAACTCGTTACGCTCGTTTTCAGACGACATTTTGGCACTATCCTTGCGTTTGTTGGCAATATTGCCTATTTTAGCCGATACACCTGCTGTTTAAAATACGCTACATGATTTTTTAAGGAGCAACATCATGAAATTCAAGCAATTTATTCTTGCCACTGTTTTGGGCGCGACAGCCTTTTCCGCTTGGGCAGACGATTCATACCAACATATCCGTAACGCTACCGCCAAAGTCGAATATGCGGGGCAGACGTTTTTGATTGACCCATTTTTCGCCCCCAAGCATTCCATGAACGGCTTTGCCGGTACGTTCAATAACCAAGCCAAAATGCCGCTGGTCGGGCTTCCGATGAGCGTGAATAAAATTTTGGACGGTGTGGATGCAGTTGTCGTTACCCATACTCACGAAGACCATTGGGACGAAACCGCCGCACGTTCCATTCCGAAAAACCTGCCCGTATATGTGCAGCACCAAGCCGACGCGGCAAAAATCCGCAGCCAAGGCTTTACTGATGTACGCGTGTTGAACGGCAGCACTGTATTCAACGGTGTAACCATCAGCAAAACCGGCGGCGTACATGGTACAGAAGCCATGTATGCCAACCCTCAGCTAGCCGAAATCTTAGGCGATGCAATGGGTGTGGTATTTCAAAGCAGCGGACACAAAACCGCTTATATTATGGGTGATACTGTGTGGACGGCAGATGTAAACAAAGCATTGAACCGCTACAAACCCGATTATCTGATTATGAACACGGGCTACGCGCTGATTTCAGGCATTTCAGACGGCATTATTATGGGGACGGCTGATGTATTAAAAGCCAGCCAAGTCATGCCTAAAGCCAAAATCATCACCGTACACATGGATACCGTGAATCATACCGCCGTCAGCCGCACCGATATGCGTAAATTTATACGCGGTCAAGGCATTGAAAGCCGTGTGAACGTTCCGGAAGACGGAGAAATCCTGAAACTGGATTGATAAACGGCTCATTATCCTAAAGCAGCCTGTACCTTGTTTTTCAAAGTGCAGGCTGCTTTATTTTTTCGCGGCTTTTGTTAAACCGTCTAACCATGCTTGATGGCCGTTTACCATTGGATTTGGCACAGTTACTGCCAAGCCTTTGGCGAGTTTGCCGATTTGGCTTTCTTCGGTTAATACACGCACGCGGTTGTTAGGCAGGCTTTCTAAAATCCAAGCGCCGAAAATTAAAGTGGTGGTGCTGGCGATTAACGAAAGCATCGTACAAAATCAGCTTGAACAGCAGTAAATTGACTTTGCGGTGGTTACACTAGACTTCCAAGCACCGGATATTCATGCAAAAAATCTGTATGATGAACGCTATATTTGTGCCGTTCGCCACGATCACCCAATAGCCCAACAAACAGAACTTACCCTTGAGCAATTTTGCCAGTTAGAACAAGCCTTGATTTCCTATCATGGCGGTAACTTCAGCGGTGTTATTGACCAAGCCCTGAAAGCGATGGGGCTACAAAGAAATGTCAGTCTATCGGTACAAAACTTTATTGTTTTGCCTGAATTACTAGAACAAAGCGATTTATTGGTAGTCCTGACTGAACGTTTAATTAGCAACTTGCCCAATCTCAAACGCTTTGAGCCCCCCCTTGAAATTCAAGGTTTTACCAAAACATTGATTTGGCACGAACGGACACATAAAGATCCTGCGTATCGCTGGGTTAGAGAGCTGATTGAAAAGGCTTATTTGGTTGAAGGAAGATAATGAATGCTAATGATAGGTATGATAAATTTCCCTTTATGGTCTGTAAAAGCGTGCAAGCCAATGTACTTTTAAAAGATGCAGTAAAAAGGCATAATTGAAGCTCTCATTTTTCAGAATTATTTGTTGTAGGAGCAAAAGATGAATATTTTATTACTAGACGGTGGTAAAAATTTCGGACATTCGCATGGTGAGTTAAACCACACGCTTCATAAAAAAGCGAAAGAAGTTTTGACCGTACTTGGACACAATATACAAGAAACCGTGATTGATGCCGGCTATGATGTTGAAGCAGAAATCGAAAAATTCTTATGGATGGATGCCGTGATTTGGCAGATGCCGGGCTGGTGGATGCACGAACCTTGGACAGTGAAAAAATACATAGACGAAGTATTAACCGCCGGACACGGCAAGCTTTACCATAGTGATGGTCGCCATCGTGTCAATCCGACTGAAGGCTACGGCACAGGTGGTTTGTTGCAAGGTAAAAAACACATGCTCTCGCTTACTTGGAATGCCCCGATTGAAGCCTTTACTCGCGAAGGCGACTTCTTCGAAGGTAAAGGTGTGGATGCTTTATACATGCACTTCCACAAACTCAATGAGTTCATCGGTTTGACCCGTCTGCCAACATTCGTATGTAACGATGTGATTAAAAATCCACAAGTAGAACAATATTTAGTAGACTATCAAGCATACTTGGAAAAAGTATTCGGCTAATGGCAAAAAAGGTGGGTAAAAATGCCCACCTTTTTTATTATTGATGAATAGTTGTGATCATTGTAAATGAGCCACATCGTTAAGTTGCTCAATATGAAAACCGCTTTCACTATCGTATTTCACAATACTGATCGAAGTATTTAACAATGACACGGATTTACCCTCATCACGATGGTTTTCCCAAGTCGCTCCGCCTAGTAAGGATAATAAAAGCCGCAAGGTATGGCCATGTGATACCACTAAAATATTGGCTCCCGATTGATGTACTTTAATGATATCGCAAAGGGCGTCCATTGCACGTACTGCTAATTGTTCAAAGGTTTCGCCACCATTGCTTAATGCTTTATAAGCTGCCGGGTCATTGGTCAGTTGTTTAAATTCGGTTAACTTCCGTAGGTCAGTGATCTGCATACCTTCCCAACTTCCAAAAGATTGCTCATTTAGTCCACAGTGCTGAAAAAGAGGAATAGGACGCTGACCGATAATATGGCCAGCCGTATCAATGGCACGTTGTAAAATGCTGGAATAAGCAGCGGTAAATTCTACTTGTTGTAGCGCCGCCCCGGTTTTCTGAGCTCCTGTAATTCCTTGTTCGGTCAGTGGTGAATTGCCTGATCCCTGCAAAAGCTCTTGTTCGTTCCATTGGGTACGGCCATGGCGAATAAAATAAAAAGTGAGTTGTTTTGACATCATAGTTCCTTGGAGATCTGGAAGTATAGGGTATAACTAACTTATGATGCAAAGGCCGTCTGAAACGATAATTTCAAACGGCCTTTTACTTTAACGTGTACCGTTTAGATACGGTCGTGCTTGGAGGATAACAAGCTTACCATTGTCAAACGCCCATTCGATATCCTGCTCGCCATTGGCAAATAGCTGTTTGATTTGTTGGCCGGTTTGGTCAAGGCGACGGATTTGTTCTTGATTCATCACATTGCCACTGGTTACAGGCACCTCCCGTACTCCACCATTTTTATCCAGTTGCAACGCTGTGGTTTCATTAGAGGAGCTGAGACGTTGTACAGAATCATTGCGACGGTTATAGACCACCTGTTCGGCTACCCGTTTGCCTTCAACGACACGAATACCCAACCCGCGTTTGGCGGCAATGTAGGCGCTATTTTTCTGAGCAATATCATAAGGATTGATGGTAACCAACACGCCGGAGAGATCTGCATTGATGCTTTGTTGCACAAAGACACTCATTTTCACGCTATCGTGAGGCAATCCGGCAATACGGCGGGCTTCGTATGCACTGTAATTGAAAACAGAAGCCCAAGATTGCTTCACTGCTTCGGCCAACGCGTTTTCATCGGTAACATTTGGCACGGTGGTGTACAGCCCTGCGCCGCTGAAATTGGGTAGGTCTTCGGAATTAGAGGAGCTGCGGACAAACACGCCTTTGCTGTTTAATTGATTGCGCCATTGCTCAGCCCATTTATGTTTCCATTCCGACGGGATTTCGGCATCGGTAATTTTTTTCTGCAGCGTGAGTAAAGCAGTACGGCGCTTGCGGTTGTCTCCATCACTTTGTGTTTCGATTTGGGCCAGTGTTGTTGCATTAATACCCAGCCTATCCATCATGGCTTGATAATAGGCAAACGGAATGCAGAATCCGTCAGGTACATTACTACCTTTAATATGGGCGCGGATATGACCGAGGTTGGCAGCCTTACTGCCGCAGTAACGGCTGTCATCACGGCGCAGGTTTGACAAAGCCCTAAGGCCATAATCGGAAACATCAGGTTGGGGCAGGGTAAGGCCGTCTGAAAAGCTTTTACTGGTAGTGTTCCGGTTGGTTTGGACAATTCGGTATTGCTTAGCAGTCGCTTCAAATTCGATACGACGGCCAATATATGGGGCTAGGATTTTTTCTGCGTCTTTAAGGTAAATATTGGGAATCCCCCAGCCGCGTGCCAATACATTCACATGCGATAGTGCAGTAGATGGTTTCTCGCTGATAATCCCTGCCACAGGTGGCAGCTCTAGGGGAACCTCTTTCAAAATAATAATATCGTCGGCGCCAACATTATGAAGATCATCTTCTTTGACAATAACGCGTAATGTACCTATCGCTTTACCTTGGTTTAGAGGCAGGTAGGGGAAATTTTTAATCAAACTTTCTTGGGTAATAAAAGGAACTTTGCTTTGCTCGGCAACGGTTTCCTGCCATAAAGAATTGGTTTTATAACGCAACGGAGCGTAGAAACTGTCTTTCAGACGGCCTGCCGCCAATTTCAACAATTCAGGTGTGATTTTGTCTCCTTCCCAAAACTCATAAACATATTCTTGAGTACTATTCTGCCAACTGATAGTACCCAACAGATAACGCCGGTTAGGACTACGGTATTGTTGATTCAATTCAGTTTTTGACAGCATGGGTTTCAAGATGGTAGCCAGATAGTGCTCATGCAGCCGAAATTTGGGAGTATTGATGTAGTCTGTACGGTTATTATTTTCACGATCGATGAGGAAAAGGATATGAGGAATTTCATATTCACTACCTTGCTCATAAATACGCGACAGTAAGTCAAAATCAGCTTGGTTTTTGATTGCAGATAATGCAGGAATTTGTGTTTTAACTGGGGTGGCTACAGTTTGACGCTTTTCAGACTCGTAATTAAGAAGGCTTACGCGCCGTTGGTGCAGCCATGTCGGCTGTCTCAGCTTCAGGACGGCACGCTGAAAGTAAAAACAATATTGGGAGGTAAAAAGCAGGCTTCATGATGTTATCGGTTATCTAAATCAGATGAAAAGAAATATACCTATGGTAAAAATCTAGGGGCTGACGTAGATTAGCGGTTATGCTAGGCTACGAAAATGCAGATAACCAATTGTAAATTAAGCAAGAGAGTTCAAAAGAAACTACTTGAATTTTTTGTACTCCAAGTTACCGCCCGTTCCGCTGCCGATATTTTGGGCATTCAGCCCAACTCCGCTATTCTGTTCTACCGCAAAATTCGTATGGTTATCAGCCATTATCTGGCCTTGGTTGCCGATGAGGTTTTTGAGAGCTCTGTTGAGCTGGACGAAAGTTATTTCGGCGGAAGGCGTAAAGGCAGACGTGGTCGCGGCGCAGCAGGAAAAGTAGTTGTCTTTGGCATCCTGAAACGCAACGGACGGGTCTATACCGTTGTCGTAGATAATGCCAAATCTGATACTTTGATGCCTGTTATCAAACAGAAAATCATGCCGGACAGCATTGTTTACACGGATAGCCTGAGCAGCTATGACAAGCTGGACGTAAGCGGTTTTATCCATTACCGTATCAACCATTCCAAGGAATTTGCAGACCGTCAGAACCACATTAACGACATTGAGAATTTTTGGAATCAGGCAAAACGCGTCTTGCGTAAATACAACGGAATTGATCGCAAATCCTTCCCGCTGTTCTTGAAAGAATGCGAATTTCAGTTTAACTTCGGCACACCGTCTCAACAGCTTAAAATTCTGCGGGATTGGTGTGGAATTTAGGGCTAATCTACGTCAGCCCCATTATTTATCCAGCTACGTCATACTATATTTTGCGTTTTTGAAGTGGTTTTAGTGCTATCTTGTGGTTTCTAAACTTGCAAAAATCGCCTATTTATTTTATAAATGCAAACCATTTTTATTCAAATAATAAGGTTGTGTAATGAAAAAGAAAGCGATTGCCTGTGTAATAGGGGCGGTTTTTTCCGGACAGTTATATGCGGCTCAGATGCCGGTGGCTCAGGCAGAAATAGAGCCTGTGGTGGTTACGGCCGACCGTAATGCGCAAACCTTGGATAAAGCGGCGCCGAATGTGTCGGTTATCGGACGCAAAACCTTGAATCAAGCCTCGGCACAGAATTTAGACGATATCGTGATGTATGAATTCGGCGTCAGCGTGCCGTCAGACAACAATCGCCGCGGTCATGCGGGTATCAATATCCGAGGCATAGACGGCAACCGCATTCTGATGATGGTGGACGGCGTACGCATTCCCGAATCTTATGCAGGCGGCGGTTCCAACGGCGCGATTTCGGGACGCGATATGGTCGAAAGCGACACGCTCAAGCAGGTCGATATTGTCAAAGGCCCTTATTCCGCGCTGTACGGTAGTGATGCGCTTGGCGGCGTGGTGAACATGGTGACGCTCTCACCGAGCGATTTTGTCGATGCGGGCAAACGCGGGTATTTCGGTTTAAAACACAGCTACCGCGGCCGTGACCGCAGCCATGGCGTGACGGCGACTGTGGCAGGTTTCCATGAAAACGCCGAAGGTCTGCTGATGCTGACGCGCCGTCAAGGTCATGAAACCGAAAACATGGGCAGCGATACCAGCTACTCGACTGCGCGTACTGCCACCAACCCTCAGAAAAACAATGCCTATAATATCTTGGCGAAAGGCAATATCGGCAACGAACGCCACCGCTTGGAAACTTTGTACGAACAGTATTACCACGCCAACGATACCGTATTGGCAAACGGCTTGGGTTCGCAATCGCGCGGGCCGGTAACCATCGCAACATCTGAGAGCAACGCCCGCGACCGTATCCGCCGTCAACGTATCGAAGCAGGCTACCGCTACACTGGCGAAGGCCGTCTGAAAGAAGCCAACCTGACTGCCTATCAGCAAAAACTGCGTACGGAAGACGATGCCGTCGATGCGAGCATTACGCGTATGGGCACGCGCCAATTAGGTAACTCGACCCGTTATTCCGACTACGGTTTCAATCAGACCATACGCGGGCTGAACGGACGCAGCGTATGGGAATTTGACGGCGCGGTCAAACAAACCGTCGTTGCCGGCGCCGAATACAAACACACCGAGACCGCCCGTCCGCGCGACAGCCTGACAGTGGACAATCTGACCGGTGCCGTCAGCAAAGTTTATGCAGGCAGCACCTATCCGAATAAAACTTTCCCCGACAGCAAGCGCAAAACGTTCAGCGTTTACGCACAAGACAGCCTGACTTTCGGCAACGGCATCGTCCTGACACCGGCCTTGCGTTACGAAAAAGACAAGCTGAACACTTCGACCGATCAAGCCTATCTCAACGCCAACCCCAGCGGAACGGCGACGCGCTTTAGCGATTCCGCGTTTACACCCAGCCTGCGCCTGAGTGTACCGATGGGTGAGCAGTTCACCAGTTTTGCCACTTATTCCCAAGGCTTCCGTACGCCGCCGTTTGACAGTGCGACCATGGCGTTTGCCAATACGACCTACGGCTATGCCGTCATTCCCAATGCCAACCTCAAATCCGAACGCTCCAACAGCTTTGAATTGGGGATGAAGTTCAAAAACGAACGCACCCGTGCGCAAGTTACCGCGTTCTACAACCGTTATCGAAACTTCATCGACCGCACCGAAGTCGGCACTGCCTCCATAGGCGGTCGCCCGATTATCCAGTACCAATATCAAAACCTTGATCACGTCAAAACCTACGGTGCCGAAGCCTCTGCCGCCTACAAATTCCTGCCGGGCTGGCAAGTCTCCGGCAGCATCGCTTGGATGCGTGGCAAGCAGCAAGACGGCACGCCGCTGGATTCCGCCTACCCGCTCAACGGCGTTTTGGGCGTGGACTACGCGCAAGAAAAATGGGGGGGCGATACCAAACTGCGCTGGTCGAAAAAACACAGCCGCGTCAGCAGCGACAGCATTTTCCAAGCGCCGGGCTACGGCGTATGGGATGTCGGAGCGTGGTACAAGCCGTCTAAAAACGTCGAAATCGGCGCGAACATTTACAATATCGGCAACAAAAAATACTGGCAACACGCAGACGTCGCCGGCATGAGCCGCTCAAGCGTGATGGATTTGTACACCGAAACCGGCCGCAATTTCGCCGCAACCGTACAACTGAAGTTCTAATGTGATTTAACCGTTTTCAGACGGCCTGAGAAAGCGAGCAGGCCGTCTGAAAGCATTCGACAAGGAAAATAAATGAAACTCAAACTCCTTCTGCTTTCCGCACTTATTTCGTTGACCGGCACTGCACACGCGCAACGCATCGTCGTGTTGACCCCCGATACGGCAGACATCGTTGCCGCGCTCGGCGCATTGGACGAAATCGTCGGCCGCGATCAGACCGTTCAAAATCCGGCATTGAAAAACAAGCCCAGTATCGGCATTCATCGCCGCCTGACGGTTGAACCGATTGTGGCCGCCAAACCCGACATCGCCATCGGTTCATGGATGGCGCAGCCTGCCGATATTTTTACCCACCTGCAAAAAGCAGGCATTAAAGCCGTCAATGTTGCGCCCGATGACAGCATCGCCGCCTATCCGCAAAGTATCCGCAACATCGGTCAGCTTATCGGTAAAAGCGCGCAGGCGGATAAGTTGGCCGGTAAGTGGCAGGCGGATATGAAACAACAGCCTTCCAGCGGCAAACGCTACCTCTTCAGCTACGACGGGCGCATCGTATCGGGCAAAAACACTGCCGCCGACGAAATCATCCGCCGCGCCGGCGGTATCAATGCCGCAGCCGCCATTGACGGTCTCAAACCGATGACGCGTGAGGCATGGATTGCGGCCAAACCCGATATCATCATTATTGCCGACCACAACACCGCTATGATAGGCAACGTCAAAACCTTTGCCGCACGCCCCGAAATCGCCGGCTCGCCTGCCGCGAAAAACGGCAAGATTTATTTGTGGAAGGCCAACGATATGTTCCGTTATGGTCTGGATACGCCACAAGTGATTCAGCGTTTGCATGGTTTGGCGAAATAAACGCACCTGTTTTGAAAACTCTGCCCGATTTTTGTTTTCAGACGGCCTCGATTTGTTCCTTCTTGTTGAGTAGGAAGCAAAACGGTTGTCTTAAAAATGCCGTCTGAAACCGTCCCTCAATCCGCTTAAACCGCATGATGTCATGAAACCGCATATCCTTACCCTCTGCCTGCTGCTTACTGCCGCCGCCGTTTATTTGTGCTGCGGCATCGGCTTTGGCGCGTGGGAGTCGCCGTTGGCGATGGATGAAACCGTCCGCCAAATTCGTTTACCACGCATCTATACCGCGCTTTTGGTTGGAGCCGGTTTGTCCGCTTCGGGGGCGGCATTACAGGCTTTATTTGAGAACCCGCTGGCCGATCCGAGTTTAATCGGGACGTCGGGTGGGGCGGCCTTGGGCGTAATTGTGTTATTGGCTTTGGGCGGTGGCGAGATGGGTGTGCCGGGCGCAGCTTTTCTCGGTGCATTGGGTGTGTGCCTGCTGATTTTGGCGGTGCATAAACTGCTCGGCGGCGGTACTTTGGGATTGCTGGTGTTGGGGTTTGTGTTGAGCGCGTTTTCGGGCGCGGTGGTCAGTATGATTTTGTTTTTATCTGACGATTTGGTATTGCGCAGCGCGACCACATGGCTGTCGGGCAGCCTTGCCGAAGCCGGTTTCTCATCGCCTGTCGCGGCAATCGCGGTCATGTTGCCCGGTTTTCTGATTTTGCTGTCGGCAGGCAGGCGGCTGGACGTTTTGATGACGGGCGAAGACACGGCTGCCAGTATGGGGGTGTCGGTCGGGGCATTGCGTGTGCAAACCGTAATCGGCGCGGCATTGATGACGGGGGCGGCGGTATCGCTTTCGGGCATCATCGGTTTTCTCGGCATGATGATCCCCAATGTGCTGGCGCAAACCGTCGGCGGCAGTCGCCGCAAACTGATTACGCTGTCGGCTTGGTTGGGCGCAGTATTTTTGATGGTGGTGGACGGCGCGGCGCGCTGGCTAACATACCCTGTCGATCTGCCGGTTGGTATCGTGATTGCCTTATTGGGCGGACCATTTTTTATGTATTTGTTTATCAAGCCTTTGAAAAGCCGTTGATGCCTAAACAGGCCGTCTGAAACTTCATTGCACCATATCTTTTGCCATGCATACCTTATTTCAAATCCGTAATCTTTCCGTCCGCGTCCAAGACAAAACCCTGCTTGAAATCGATCAACTGGATATACCTTCGGGCATGACCGTCATTATCGGCCCGAATGGTGCGGGTAAATCTACTTTACTGCGTGCCTTAATCGGGCAAACAGGGCAGGGGAAAATCACTCTTTTCGGTGA
Source organism: Neisseria sp. P0008.S002 (assembly GCF_051962805.1). Taxonomy (NCBI): domain Bacteria; kingdom Pseudomonadati; phylum Pseudomonadota; class Betaproteobacteria; order Neisseriales; family Neisseriaceae; genus Neisseria; species Neisseria sp. P0008.S002. The sequence goes on from NZ_JBQCUY010000008.1 coordinate 97,544, forward strand.
GGCCATTGCGCCGCAAATCCGTGCGGGCAGGGTGGCATGGGTCGGGCAGCATGGCCGTTACAATATGCCGATGACCGTACGCGAATACATTGCGTTGGCGTCATTCGTACAAAAAGGCCGTCTGAACCATGAATGGTCGGACGAGTTGCTCGATTATTTTGATTTGACAGCATTGGCGGATAAGCGTATCGGCAAGCTCTCAGGCGGCGAACAGCAACGCGCCAACATCATCCGCGCCCTGTTGCAAAATGCGCCGGTCTTGCTTTTGGACGAACCGTGCAACCATCTCGATATCCGCCACCAACACCGCCTGATGCAGTATTTGGTCGGGCATTCAAGCCGTGCCTCATCAATAATGGTATTGCACGATTTAAACCTCGCCGCGCGTTATGCGGAACATATTATCTTGATGAATAAGGGAAAAGTCATTGCATCAGGCAAGGTGGGCGAAGTGATGCGCCCCGACTTGCTTGAATCGGTTTACGGTTGGCAGATACGCCGTTGCGAAGATGAAGCAGGGTTTTATTTCAGAAGCTGAGCGCCAACAGGCCGTCTAAAAAACGATAAAGAAAATTTATTTTATCGTTCAAAAATCAAACGAGATGGGAGGATGTTCCTGACTTGAAGAACCAAATTTTACACATTTCACAAGTAAAATGCCGATTTCCATCAAATAGAAATACATTTAATTATTTATAGAATACAATATTTTAAAATAATACTGATTTTTAATTACTCAAAATTATTGACAAGAAAACGATGATGGTTATTTAATATATCAATCTTATTAATAATTTTTATTAATCATTATCATGGTACAGCAGCTTGTTTGGACTCCGAAACAATCCGCGCCCAAGGCATTTCCCGAACGTCAGGCATTGATGCCGGTTTGGGGCGGCGTTCCAATGCCGCGTCCCCAATGGCAGAACATTTGGAAGAAAAAGCTTCCCCATGCCACCGATGTGGACGCGCTTGCTTATCTGCATATTCCATTTTGCGCCAACCATTGCGTTTTTTGCGGCTTCTACCGTAATGCGTGGAAGGACAGCCAAAGCAGCGTGTACACCGACAAAATTATCGAAGAAATGGCCACTGAAGCCGAAGTCCGTACAGGCGAGGGCAAAATCCGAGCCGTTTATTTCGGGGGCGGTACGCCGACCGCGTTGCTTACGGAAGACCTCGTCCGCCTGATTCGTGCCTGTTACCAATATCTGCCGCTTGCCGAAGATTGCGAATTCACCATCGAAGGGCGCATGAGCCATTTCGATTTGGAAAAAGCACAGGCCTGCATCGAAGCAGGCGCCAACCGAATCTCCATCGGCGTACAAACTTTCAATACCGCCATCCGCCGCCGTCTCGGCCGCAAACACAGCGGCGACGAGGCGTTTGAATATTTGGCAAAATTGTGCGAACTCGATGCCGTGATTGTGGCCGATTTGATGTTTGGCCTGCCCAATCAAACCGATGACGTTTGGCAAAACGATATCGCTCGCGCCGCCGAGCTGCCCCTGTCCGGTTTGGATACGTACGCGTTCAACCTTTATCCCATGCTGCCCATCAACCGCATGATTGAAAAAGGCGCATTTCCGACACCGCCGGGTTTCGATATCCAGGCAGACCAATATGCCTACACGGTTGAAACACTGCTGGAAAAAGGCTGGGAACAAGTCAGCAACAGCCACTTCGCCTATCCTGGCCGCGGCGAGCGCAACCGCTACAATACCCTGATCAAATCCGACATTCCCTGTTTGGCGTTCGGCTCCGGCGCTGGCGGTAACTTCGGCGGTTTCAGCTATCAGGTGCAGGGTGATTTGGAGAGTTATCTCGCCACGCCGAAAGGCGAGAAAAACATCGCATTTATGAGCGGCCATAGTCCAAATAAAGCACTGCTCAGCAAAGTCCAGCACGATATTGAAACAGGCCGTCTGAATCCATTATTGTTTGACGGCAATAAAGCAGCGCAAAAGCTGATTGCCCAATGGCAGGAAATGCAGCTTTTTAAAGAACCCGATTCAGACGGCCTGATCCGTTTGAATACCAGCGGCCGTTATTGGTCGCCCACCCTTATCCGCAAACTCATGCTCACTCTTCCGACTCAAGAAAAGGATCAAACCATGCAAAAACTTTCATCCGAACAACAAATCATGTTGCGCCAATCATTGGAAAAAAATCCCGGCCAAGTGCTCGAAATGCTCGCCGCGCAAAACCAATGCAGCTTTGAAGACGTCATCCGCTGCCTGCCTGAAAACTGCATCCGCCAAACCGAAGGCAGCCGCATCGTCGAAATCCTCCAAGCCGTCGCCGCATGGGATGAATCCGTTACCTTCATCGCCCACACCCCCGATGCCATCGTCGAAGTCAGCGGCAAACTGCCTAACGGCAAAGTCGGCCGCGGTTTCTACAACTTTGACCATCCCGAAACTGATGGCGGCGTACACGGCCACATCTACTATGAAAACTGCGCTTCCATCTACCTTTTGGAACGCCCGTTCATGGGTAAAGCCACTTGCTCGCTCAACTTTATCAACCGCAACGGTGGCGCCATGTTTAAAATTTTTGTCGGTCGCGACGAAGCAGGCGAGTTGAAACAACATCAAATCGAAGCCATGCGCAAATTGTTTGATGCCGCTTAAACGGTTTCAGACGGCCTGAAAATCCGTTCCTTGCCGCGTAGAGGAGCGGATTTTCTAACAATAAACATCTACCATACAAAGGAGCCCCAAACATGCAACTCATCTTCGGAGCCAACGGCCCGTCCGGCCGCGCCTATATCCGCACATTGACTGACTCAGCCGATACCGTCGCCGTATTAAGAAAGCCGTCTGAAGACAGTTTTTTTGTCGAACACAATATTCAAACCGTTGTCGCCGATGCGCTTGATGCCGACGCGCTCGATAAAGCGTTGGCACAATACCATCCTGATACCGTGATCAGTTTTGTCGGCGGCAAAAACGAAGAGGGTATCCGCAGCGATGCGCTGGGCAATATCAACATTATTGCCGCCACGAAAGCCGCCAATCCGCAAGCCCGCTTTGTACTGATTACCAGCATGGGCTGCGGTGAACAATGGGACATGATGAGCGAGCCGTTCAAACAGGCACTAGGTGAAGCCGTCCGTGCCAAAACAGAAGCCGAAATCTATCTCAAACAAAGCGGTTTGATTTGGACCATCCTGCGCCCCTGCGGCCTTGCCGATGGCGAAGATAATGCCTATACCTTGACACAAAATGCCCAAGAAATTCCGCAAAAATACATGACGCGCAACGGCTTGGCCGCTGCCGTTGCTGCCATTGTCGGCCAAGCGGACAGCAAGGGCGAAACGTATAGCGTTGGTGCGGCATAACCGGATTGAATAGATTGTCCACTTTCCATTGTTAAAGTTGGAGTAGGTAATTGATTAGTAGCCGATCAAATAATAAAGGATTTGCTGAGAAAAGACTGGGAGATATAAATAAAAGGCCGTCTGAAACATTTCAGACGGCCTTTGATTTTTTACTTTATTCTCCAAATACTGCCTGATCGAAACGTTCAATATAGGCGACTAAATTTGCTTTGGTTCTTGCATATAGCGCAATTTCAGTGTCGATGGGGGTAAGAATCAGGTTTGCAACAACAGGCACGATGGCCACATCAACGGAGGTTAATTCTTCGCCGAAAAAGTAGCGTTTTGTGCCTAAGTAGTTGCTAATGGCGTCTAAATCTCCTTTTCCGAAGGCGTAAATATCAGATTGTGTGTGTCTTCCGATACCATGTCCGTACATTTCTTTTTTCGCGTTTTCCTGTAACACAGCAAAAATCGCTTCGGCTTGTTCGGTCGGCATGCCATCAAACATTGCCTTCATCATAAATGGTTTGCTGAGAGGATCGACGAAACGGTTATATACGACCATCCAATATAAATGTTCTTCTGTCATACGGCGAAAGGCTTCAGCAATCGCTTTTTGTTCAGGCGTTAAATGTTTATCTAAATCAATGCCGTAGGTTTCGGTTAGATAACGCTGAATGAGAGAGCTATCAGGGATCAACTTCTCGCCATCCTGCAATACCGGAACTTTGCCTTTAGGCATTTTGCTGAGATCGGCAACATATTCTTTTTCGAAATCTAAGCCGGATAAACGCAGCATCGCTTCAGTTTTCCAAGCGAAAGGTGATGAACTGCGAATTTTACCTTCACCGGGTAAAGTAAATAATTTAAGCATTTTGTTTTCCTTTCATTATTTGTTATTCAAATACGGTTCTACAATAGTCCAAACAGCCGGGAAGTTCAAGACAAATACCGGATGTGGCGCATTAGGGATAACGGATAAATCGGCATTCTGTGTCATGCGATAGGCGTTGATGACTGTATCCAAGGGTGCATTGGCATCGTCTTCGCCAACCACAAACAACACCGGCGATTGGATCTTACCAAATGTCTCTTTGCCAACTTGGGTGTTGTCATAATTTTTCTGCGCATTGTCAAACCACGTTGCCGTTTGTTGTAGGTTGGGGCGAATGCTTTGTTGCATTTCCCAATAACTTGGATCTAACTGGCGGATTTGTTCATAGCTTGCACGTTTATTTCCCCCGCCTTGAATAAAACCACGTTTCCATTCGCCGGCACCGATAGCAATAATTTTGGCTGCCTGTTCGGGATAATCGGCAGCAAAGGTGAGGGCGGTATAAGCGCCGTCTGAAAAGCCGAGCAAATCCACTTTACCGTTAATTTGTGCGGCTTTTAATACGGCAAGCACATCAGCCGCTTTTTGTGCATAAGTTGGCGCAACACTGCCGACTTCAGATTTGCCATGACCGCGTGTACTGATGGCGATGACTTCATGATTTTGGCTTAAACGGTCAATAAACTCGCCCATTTCAGCTGTTGAACCCACTAATCCGCCATGCAAAACAATTACAGGTGAGCCTTTGCCATAGCGTTCAAAATAAATTTTCGCCCCATCACTTGCCGTCGCATAACGACCAACTTTTTCATTGTTCCCATAAGGCACTTGGCTATGGTAGGCAGTTTCATTTTGTCCAAAATAGCGCAACGGTTCACCGGCAAAACTGCTCGTTGCAAGAGTGGCGAAAAGTACGCTAAACCCTAATTTTTTAAATGCTTTCATGCTGTTCTCCTGAGTAAAGTGCGGTCGTTTTTTTAGGGTTTTGATGATACGCGCAGGTTACATGTCATATTCGGGTTTACGTAACAGGTTCTCTACATTTGGCTCAATTTCTTTGTCCCAAACCTTTTCTTTCCATTCATCATCCGGAATTTCAGTGTAGGCAATAGTGATGAATTCTGCAGGCGTGTTTAGACGCTCGCTGGCAAAAGCCGTTAAATCATCTGCAAAGGCTTGCAATTCCTGTTCAGACAGGTTCTTTGGACAACATTTGATATTGATATGTGGCATAAAGTACTCCTTGCTTCATCTGTTTGTAATGAAATATATTGTATATTACTTTAATTAACTTGATAATCTATCAAATTAAATAAACAGTTTTAAGAAAGGCTTTATAATGGAGCAATTCAAACTTATCTATATTTTTGCCACCGTGCTGCAATACGGCAGTATGAATGCCACCGCGCCGCATTTGGGCATGACCGCCAGCGCAATCAGTCAAGCCATTCGCAAGCTGGAAAATCATTACGGCGTCAAATTGCTTAACCGCACCACACGCAGCCTCACGCCGACGGCAGAAGGGCGGCAGTTGCAGCAATACGCCCGTCAATTAACCGACTGGCACGATGCCGTTGAGCGCGAAATGGGTATTTTGCAAACCGAACCGGAAGGTGAAGTCCGCATCAGCCTACCGACCGGTTATAGCGCGGTTGAACCGATGAAACGTACCGTGCAAACCTTACGACATCGTTACCCAAAAATTCGCTTAATACTCAATGAAAACAACCGCTTGGTGGATTTGCAAAACGATACCGATATCGCTATCCGCGTTGTTTTACATCCTGACGATCCCGACAGCATCGCGCGCCCGTTGGCACAATGGCAAACCTTGATTTGCGCTTCACCAGACTATTTGCGTGAACACCCCATTGCCCAGCCGCAAGATTTACTCAATGCCGACTGGCTTAATCACAATAGCAATGTCCTGCTACACGCATTCAAGTGTTTAGGGCTACCGGAAACGCTGCCCGAAAATCGCACCGATTGCCCAGATTCTTCACTGGTCGCACGAGAATATGCCTGTGCCGGCATGGGGTTGGCGGTGTTGCTTTCTGGCGATGTGGCGCCTTTGATAGAAAATGGTCAGTTAAGCATTGTATTACCTGAACACACACTTCCCACCCGCACCCTTTATGCCACCACCGCACATCGCACCCAATCAGCAAAAGTACGCACCGTATTGGATTGCTTAATGCGTTGTTTTGGTGAAGAAAAGGGATTGATAAAAAGTGCTGGAAATTGACCGCACTTTGTTATTAAAAAGGCCGCCTGAAATTTCAGACGGCTTTTACTTTTAACGCATCCACAATCAACTTAAACACATTGGAATGCCCGCGGCGGCTGGGGTAATAGAGGTAAAGCGGATCGTAAGTGATGGCATACTCGGGTAACAGCTCAACCAACTGCCCAGAATGGAGTGCGTCTGCGGCGATGATATGTGGCAGCCAAGTGATGCCAAGGCCGTCTGAAACGGCTTGCAGACGCAGATGATTGTTGATGGAAAACTGCGATTTTGGTGTGAACGTAATCAGCTCTTTTTTGTATTTGAATTCCCACTGCATCTCCGTGCCGTGTTCAGCGGAGAGTTTTATGCCGATAAGGCGGTGCTGTTGCAGATCATCAATATTTTTCGGTGAGCCGTGTTGTGCCAAGTAATCGGGCGAGGCGACCAACGCCATTTTGAACGGCACAGAAATTGGTACGGCAATCATCTCTTTCGCTACCTTGTTACCTAACCGAACGCCCATATCAAATCCTTCTTTCACAATATCTGCCCAACGATCGTCCACCACGATTTCCAAGCGGATTTTCGGGTATTGGTTCAAAATCGGCTTTAATTTTGGATACAACACGGCTTCCGCTGCCATCGACGGGGCGTTGATGCGAATCAATCCCGATGGCGTATTCAAAAAATCATTTAATGCATCGACTTCTTGGTTTATGGCTTGATAAAGCGGGAAAAGTTGGTCGAAAAGCTGCTGCCCGGCTTCGGTCAGCGACACATTGCGTGTAGTGCGGTTGAACAGACGCAAATTTAGCCGCGTTTCTAAATTTTTCATGCTATGGCTCAGCGCCGAAGAAGAAATCCCCAAAAGCTGTCCCGCTTTTACAAAACTCTGTGTTTGCGCCAACGTCAAAAAATAATTCAGTTCGTTAAAGTTCTGCATTTTCTCTTTAAACTCTCTTTTATTAGTGAATTTAATTCATTGCATAATAAAGCCAAACCCTATTGATCTCAATAAAAACAAATCATAAAATGACTGCACTTTCATGATAGTAAACAGAAGACAATATCCGTAAACATCACATCCTTTTTTTACCTTTTTTATAAATTATTTATTCTAGGAGTAAAAATGAACATTTTATTATTAAACGGTGGAAAAGAATTCGGCCATTCGCATGGTGAGTTAAACAACACGCTTCACAAAAAAGCAAAAGAAGTTTTGACCGCACTTGGACACAATGTAAAAGAAACTGTGATTGATGCTGGCTATGATATTGAGGCAGAAATCGAAAAATTCTTGTGGATGGATGCCGTGATTTGGCAGATGCCTGTTTGGTGGATGCACGAGCCTTGGACAGTGAAGAAATACATAGACGAAGTATTTATCGCCGGACACGGCAAGCTTTACCACAGTGATGGCCGTCATCGTGTCAGCCCGACCGAAGGCTTCGGTACAGGTGGTTTATTGCAAGGCAAAAAACACATGCTTTCGCTTACTTGGAATGCGCCGATTGAAGCGTTCACCCGTGAAGGCGACTTCTTTGAAGGCAAAGATGTGGATGCTGTGTACATGCCTTTCCACAAACTCAACGAGTTCATCGGTTTGACCCGTCTACCGACATTTACATGTAACGATGTAGTTAAAAATCCACAAGTAGAACAATACTTCGCAGACTACCAAGCACATTTGAAAAAAGTGTTCGGTTAATGATAAAACATCAACTTGAAGCGGTGGGCTTTTGCCCACCATTTTGTCAGTCGCTAATTGGTACGAAATATGGCAAATCCGTGGCGCAGGTGATTACCCGCTGGCTGGTGGAACGTAGCATCATTGTATTGGCAAAATCTACCAAACCCGAACGTATGGCGGAAAACCTGAATGTCTTTGATTTTGCCCTCAGCGATGAAGACAAAGCCGAAATTGCCAAACTGGACGGCACGTTTGCCGCCATCGTCAATCACGACACGGTGGATAATTTGAAACGCATCTCCGCGTGGAAAATGGGCGTATAAGTGTAGCGAAAAACCATCTGTAATTCATCATATGAAAGGACAAAACATGATTAACGGGTTAGATATCGAACGTTTCCGAACTACCATGGCAGCGGTTGAAAACGACCATGCAAAAGGCAAGGCAGTATTACGCGCCGATTCGCGCTGGGTATCCGGCACGAAGAATGAAATCTCCGTGCGCCGCTTCCCTGCCTTTACCACAGACGAACCGAAAAACATGGGCGGTGAAAACGCCGCCCCAAATCCGGTGGAATACCTGATCAGCGCTGCGGCAGGCTGCTGCTCCATAGGTTTCGAGTTGCAAGCAGCATTGGCAGGCGTGAAACTGGAACAGTTTGAAATATCCGCAAGGGGCGGTATCGACATGGCCAAACTGTTCGGCATGGAAGATGGCTACGGCGGACTGGATAATCTGGTGCTAACCATAAAAGTAAAAGCCGACGCCGACCTTCCTACCCTGCAAAATTTCGCCGACCGCTCAGCCGCCACCTCCCCAGTGTTGAACAGCCTGAAAGCGCGGGCAAAAGTGGTTGTGGAAAAAATCTAGACGACTCAAAACGTTTTCTTGTTTTCATTTCGTTAAAAGCCCCTTTTCTGGACAACTAGAAAAGGGCTTAATCGCTCAAAGGAGTACATGGCATGCAACAACTGCACACTTTGAAAGACATCGAACAGGCCATCGCCACATACCCTTTAGTATCACTGTACATCAAAGCCCCAATCTGCGGTGTTTGTACGGTCGTGGGCGCCCAGCTTGACTCAGCTTTGGCGGAGGAAGGAAATGTGTATGCCGTAAAAGCCGATATTGCTGAAATACCCGAAATGGCCGGACGTTTCCACGTGCTGACCGTACCTGCATGGCTGCTGTTTTATCAAGGCAAGGAAGTAGAACGGATGGCCCGCTTCATCCCTCAGGCACAGATGAAGCAGACATTGGCAAAATGGACAAAAGTAGCAGAAAGCGGATATCAGTAACCGGTCTATCAATGTTTCAGACGGCTGCGGTCTTGATAAAGATTTCTTGGTAGGCGTAAAACTCAATTCGGCGGACTTCCAAAAAGGCGGTTTTGACGAAAGCGAATCGGTGCAGGTAGTACAAAAACTGTCAGAAATGGGCATTGATTTTATTAAGGCAGAAATCACCCAATCCTTATGCAACGAGCTCTGGGAAAAACTCGGCAATGGTGAAATCGGCAAACCGATTATTCATCAAGTATTTGATTTTAAATACGTAGCAAAAGCCCATATAGAAATGGACAAAGGCACGCATATTGGGAAAGTGATGTTGGATTTCACTTTGCTCAATCAATAAGGAGTAACACCATGAAACTTTCCATTCTCAATCTTGCCCCCGTTCGTGAAGGGCAAACTTATTTGCAAGCGGTCGATTCGATGGTGAATCTTGCAAAACACGCGGAGCGCATTGGCATTGAGCGCTATTGGATTGCTGAGCATCATAATATGAAAAATTTGGTGAGTTCAGCGACCGCACTTTTAATTCAACATACGCTAGCCAATACGAAGACCTTGCGCGTTGGCTCGGGCGGCGTGATGTTACCGAATCATTCGCCTTATGTGGTGGCCGAGCAATATGGCACACTGGAGACGCTTTATCCAAACCGTGTTGAACTCGGTTTAGGACGTGCGCCAGGAACTGATATGCAAACGGCTGCGGCACTTCGTCGAGGACGAAAAAGTCTGGATTTCCCTGCGGAAATTGCGGAACTTCGCGGTTACTTTAAAGATTCTAACCCTGTTTCTGCATATCCTTCTGCCGGCTTGAATATACCGTTTTATATTTTAGGATCTAGCACTGAAAGTGCCTATCTTGCGGCAGAACTTGGCTTGCCTTATGCATTTGCTTCACACTTTGCGCCACGTATGATGGAAATGGCAGTGGAGATTTACCGCAAAAACTTCAAACCTTCTACCTATCTTGCTGAACCTTATGTCATCTTAGGTGTGAACGCGATTGTTGCAGAAACCGATAACGAAGCGAGACAACTCGCGACGACACAAACACTATTTTTCTTAAATATAGTGACTAATGCGCAACAAAATTTACAACCACCGATGGCGTCAGAAGAAGACGTTTGGAAAGCCCAAATGCATGCCCAAAAGAAACCACACTTTGGCCCAGTCGATTTTGAGGAAATCCCGATTTACAATCAAGAGCGTGCCGTAGTGGAACAAATGACTGCTTGTTCGCTTATCGGTAGTCCTGAAAGTGTGGAATTTCAACTCAAGCAACTGCGTGAACGGGTACATTTTGATGAAATTATGGCGGTGAGTTATATTTTTGATGAACAAAAACAAGCCCAATCTTATACGATGTTAAAATCGATTGTGGATAAGCAATCGTGATAAAAACATGGCGAGATCATCTCGCCATGTTTTATGCCTAAACCATTTTCGACAATAACATCTCCTTCAACTTGTTATACACCCACACCACTCGCTTGGTCATCCACACTTTTGAGCTTATCAATTCCCACCCGCCAATCAATCACAATGTCGGAGTAGGGCTCAAGTGCGGTCAATAATTCAAACAGAATTTCATCGTTATAAGCATTGGCGGCAGGGTGTACCACACCTTGCATTGCTTTTTCTTTTACATTGTTTTTAGCAAATAGCCGTTCGCTTTCCGCCAAATATTGCGTCGCTTTCGGCAAAAATTGTTCGCCAAATTCAGTGAGCTTGATGTTTCGCGTGTTACGTTTGAACAAACTTTCACCTAATAAGGCTTCGAGATCGGCGATCATTCTTGTGACGACTTGAGGCGAAACGGCGAGCCGCTGGGCGGTTTCACGAAAATTAAAGGTTTCGGCAGCGGAGCAAAAATAGCGAAGGGCTTCTAGTTTATTCACTATTATTCCTTTTTTCAGAATAGTTTATTCTTATTTTATTAATTTTTAAGTCAGAATACTAGGGTTATACTGCATCAAAGTGTTGAATGAAGACATTACCGGCCAAGTAAACAAAGATCGTAATGTGCTAACTGGCGACAGCCCGCTGGCATCAAATAATCTTGGAATTTTAGCGGCAGATGCGTTGTTGAAAAAAGTAGCTAGCTTGGGTTAATTCATTCAATCTAGTCCAAACAAAAAAACAGTCCGCAACTTTAAAGTGAAGTTGCGGACTGTTTTTTTTTGTTTTACATCGGTGGTCCGAAAAATAGCCATGGCGAACTATTTATAATGGCTGGTTCTACGATAGCGGTATCAACCAAGAAGGTTGGCGCGGTTGGAAACTGACAGATTCACAAACCGCCGAGCCAAACGCACGCAATATCGTGCTTTCCAAAGGGTCGATGACGTATTACTTTATAACGCCGAAGGCGCAGAAGAGTTCTCCCGTTTCTTTGCGATTCCAGGTTTGAACCACTGTGATGGCAGCGTCGATTTGCGCTTATATAAGTAATTGTACTACTGAAGAAACAGGAGTTAGCAGACTAAAATCGTAGAGTTATGAATTTAACATAATATAAATTAATTTCCTTTTCCCTATTCTTCTACAAATTCCGCTGTTTTGTTCCTATATGTCAAATGAGAATTAATGGTACTCAAGAGAGTGTGCTCATAGTACTCCAATTTTTAGTATAAAATCAATAGGTTTTAAGAGAGATTTGGCTGTAACTCTACCACTTAATTATTGAGTAGTAGTAGGGTTGAGGGTAGAAAACTTATTACGATACTAAGTACCTTCAACTCATAGCATATAGCTAATTTATAAAGGCCATCTGAATATCAGACGGCCTCCTGTCTATTAGAATTTAGACATTGTAAATTTCTTCGTTCTTAACATTTTCTTAAGGCTTCCGCTTCAGTCGTACCCGGAGGGTTTATACCAAAAAAAGCTGAACCATCCTTGTAACTTGAGACAACTAATACGATCGATCTAAAAAAAAACTTGCTCAAACTGAAATCAAAATAAAGCCATCGTTAACACCGAGATTTGGAAAGCTACGTGAAGGCTTTTCAAATAGTACGAAGCATTTTACTTTCAGGACAAGCTTTGAGTTGGAATAGATCATTTGTTCTTATAGATGAGATTTTCAGGTTTTTTGTCGGGAGAAATAAGAAGTTTATCAAGGTATTCGGGGTCATGCCAGTCATCCCAAGGTGCTAGACTAAAATAAGCTTTAATAAAACCATCAATAATAGCTGAACCTTCGGTATTAATACCAATAATATTTCCTTGTTCAATTAAGTCAATATTAGGAAAATATTGCTTCAGTATATTTTTATTTACTATACCTTTTTGAATAATTGGCCAGAATCCTTTATCTAACGATTCTTCAGTAATAAACATAGCAGCAATAATATCGTTTTTATCTATTTTTATATCTTCATATAAAGGAAGGTTTTTTGAGGAAATTTTCATTTTGGTAATTAAGCAGGCTACACCTATCCAATCATATTTTCCAAGAATCTGTCCAACAGCTAAAAAATCATCTTCTATGGGAATGCCAAAATAATCGCCTACCTGCCATTTCTGTTTTTTTCTTGCCATTTTTTAAAGTTCCTTTCTGTAATTCAATAAGGCATGGGAATTTTTCCACCTGCTGCACGGTAGCGAGGTTCAGACATCTGATGACGTTTATTGGCCAAAGGTCCTCCTCGACTCTTGATACCGCCTTGTAATCTAATGTGATCTTCTTCCAATCGGTCTAGACATTGACCAGATTTAGTTTGCCCAAGTAAGGTAAACCTGTGAGTTGCTCTGAATGCTCTATTATGTTCTCTTTGCCTGGCAAAATATCTTATTGAGGATTTGGCTCGGCCTACATATTTTTCGCCAGTTTTAGGATGTGTCCTCAGATAAACAATTCCACAAGTACCTGGCGGACAATAGCAGGGGTCAGTTTTCTCTGATTCTGGTTTGCTACATACTCCTTATGGCCTCTAGAGGCAATTACTGCTGTTGCCGCCTAAAAGGCGGCTCGGATGCCTTGTTCAACATTGTAATAAATTATATTTCATTTGTAGAAAATATATTATCTTCTATATAGCAGTTTTGAAAAGAGCAATTAGATATTAAATTATCTTGTATATGCATTGATCTGAATACACAATTAATAAATGTGCAATTAGTAAATTTTGTATTACAAACTATTGCCGTAATAAAAGAACAATTAATAAAATTACAATTAGTAAAGGAACTATAGCTTATGAAAGCGCCACGAAATGAACAGAAAAAAAATTTAAGACTTCCAATTTCCCTATGGGATATTTCGTATCTGTGAAAATCAATATTATCCATATGGATTAACTGTCTAGAAATTAAGACATCTAATTCTTTTGTTTCGATTTTAATTAGAGACTTTGTAATATTTTTAAGTAATTCTTGAATGTCATTTGATATCATTTTTATTACCACCAATCTATAGGGTCTAGTTGTATATCTCTCAAAGGTATTCTTGGTTTAGATAATGGAGCAGTTCCTGGTGTACTGGCAGGTATTTGATTACACAATAATCCGGCTACCATTCTATGGTTACCATCTACAATAGTATTTCCATCCATTTTAACTGGAGGGGCAATACTACCTTTTTCAATCAATGCTGTGTATCTCGCAGCAGCAGGGATGGAAACACTTTTTTGTAATGTTAGATAAGATGTTTTCGCTGTAACCATTGTTGTCTGCTATTGCATCTAAACATTTCTTACGTTTTTTTTCTTCTTGGCATTTTCCTGTACATGTATCGCTCTCCGATGATGCAACGACACCTGTTGCGGCAGCTCCAAGCCCCCATATGCAATCCATTTAGGCAATGCCGCATCAGTGGGGTCTGGAGTCATTGTATCAATTACAATCATAGACAATGCCCCTTTGGATATGCTAACAGCATTTAATCCCCAAGGATCCATCATATTTTGTATATTTGTCGAAAATTGATAAAAGTTACTTCCACCTCCCAACCCAATCGGATCCTGATTTACAAACCGACCCACATCAGGCTCATAATACCTGAAGAAGTTGTAATGCAACCCCGTTTCACGGTCGCAATACTAGTTCTGTAATCGGAATGGTTGGTATGCGCTATCCGTTACCTTGGTTTCCTCTTTCAGAAGGCACCAGCCGGTGTAGTTGTCGAACCACAAGAGGTTACCGTCCTTATCGGTCATCTCTCTTGGGATGCCGATTTGGTCGCAGTGGAAGTAGTAGATTTGTTGGCGGCTTTCGCCCTCGGCATTGGTGTGGTTGTGTACCTGTGCCAAGGGTTCGTAGCTGTCGGGATCGGTGTAGATATAGGTATATCTGCCGTTCGGGTGGATTTCTTGCAAGAGGTGGCTGCCGTCCCAAACGAAGCGGGTTTGGTTTTCGAGGTCGTTCCCGCTTAAATCATGCTGGAATGATGTTTCTGAAACTTCTTCGTTTTTCAAACAGCCTTTGCCTATCCTTCTGCCCAAGGCGTCGTAGCTGTACACCCAAGTTTCTTTCGTACCGTCTTTTTTAAAGATTTCGGCTTTAACCAGTTGGTCGTGCAGATCGTAGAAGTAGTTCTGCACTTCGCCGTCGGCCAGTTCGCGGTGGATCAGGTTGCCGAGGTCGTCGTAGTAATAGCTGCTGCCGTTGTAGGTTTGTAGGCGGTTGTCGGGGACGGTAGGGCTGTTGTTGTTGGACAGGATATTGTGTGCGGGGTCGAAGGCGAATACTTCGCTATCCGCTTTGGTAATCTGGCCCAGTTTGTCGTATTCAAACCGGGTCGTGCCCGTCCGTTGGTCGGTGCTGTGGGTCAGGTTGCCGGTGCGGTCGTAGCCGTAGCTGCGTTTGACGGCATAAGCCGATGTTACTGCATTTTTCGCTGTTTCGATCTGCGTCAGCTCGTTGAGTGCGGCAATTTGTTTTTTCAGACGGCCTAAGGGATCGAGTTCGTAACGGCTGGCGAGTTTACCCTGTGTGCGGTAGATTTCGCGGTGCAGCCGATCACGTTCGATGTCGGAGATGACTTCGTCGTCGAGGCTGATTTGGTGCAGGTGGCCGCTGCCGTAATACAGGTAGTTGATCTGTCTGCCGTCGGGCAGGACGGTGGCGGTACGGTTGCCGTTGAAGTCGTAGTGGTAGCGGATGCTTTCGGTAACGGGCAGGTACAGCATGTCGTATTGCGCATCGCGCCAGTCGGTTTCGGGCAATCCGTTTCGGGCGTTCTCTTCCTTAGTCGGTACTTTCCATTGGTGCTGGCCGATGATTTGGCCGTTGCCGTTGTAGTCGAAGCAGGTAATGCTGTGGCGGTTGGCGGCACGGACGAGGTTGCCGTCCAGGTCGTATTGGTAAACGGTTTCCTGAACCTTGTCGTTGTTGCGGGCGAGGGTATGGATTAAGCGTCCCAATACGTCGCGTTTGAACTCGGTAATCCGCAACGGGGTTTGGCCGTCGAGGCCGTCTGAAAGCGGGGCGGCTTCTTTTTTGGGGATGGGTTGACCGCCCAGCTGCGCCATCAGTTTGGCGGCAAGGGAGGCGTCATCACCGAATTCGTGCTGCTCGACCAGTTCGTTGCCGGCGTTGTAGCGGTAGCCGGTCAGCTTATGGTCGAAACCGCTTTCTGCAATCAATCGGTCGAGGATGTCGTAGGCAAAGCGGTAGCGCGCACCGTTTTCATTGGTGAGGCCGACTAGGCGGCGGGCTTTGTCGTAATGGTAGCCGAAGGTATGGCCCAGCGCATTGGTGCGTTGGGTCGGCAGACCGTCCTGGCCGTATTCGTAGGAGGTGGTGTGGCCTTCGCCGTCGGTATGGGTGGTCAAACGACCTGCAGCATCGTAGCCGAAGGTCTCTTTGCTGCCGTCTGGATAGAGGGCGAGGGTGAGGTTTTGATTGGCGTCGTAGTGGTATTCGGTGTGCTGTCCCAGCGCATCGGTAATACGCACCAGCTGTCCTTCAGGGGTGTAGGCCAGTTTGGTTTCGTAACCGGAGCAGTCGGTAATCCGGTCGGGCTGATGGTTTTCGTTATAGTGGTAGGCGGTACTGCTGCCGTTCGGATCGGTTACCGACAGCAACAGACCGTTGCCGGCATATTCGAAACGGGTGATGTGTTTCAGCGGGTCGATATAGGCCAATCCGGCCGCATCGCGGATAATGCGTTGGCAGCCAGGTACGCTCCAACCCTCGCCGAGCCAGCCGGTACCGTCTTGGTCGGAATAATAGCTGCGGCTCCATACTAGAGGCAAAATGCCTTCAAAGGCAAAGTCGGTTTCACCCTCCAAAACTTCAAACCGTGTATCGGATTCACCGGCCGACCGGCACCCACTGCACCCTTACAGGACAGACAGGTTTTAGGGGGAAGTCTTTTGCTGAACTTGCCGTTCATATGGAACATATCGCCGGTGCGCACGATATAGCGTTTGCGGATTTTAACCGAGGAAGAATGGCGCATCGGCCAGGCCGGTTTGGTGGCGGTACGGGAAAGTATGCCCTTGCGGCCCGGAAGTTATAAATAAAGTTGGATAATACTTGTTATTTTTTTTTGTGTTTCAACACTAATTTCCTGGTTAAAATTTTGGATTAATTTAAGAAAATCAATAATTAAGTTGATTTGATTAGTGTTAAATATCGTACTTTGGTCTCTTAGGGCAATATATAAAAAGTCAACAACGTAACCATATAAATAGAATTTAGATAAATTAGAAAAAATATATTTTAAACAGCAAGGAGTAAAATATAATATAGCCTTATTAGTAAAGGCTTGCCACTCTAGTGATTCAAGTATTGAGAGAAAATCATCGTATGTTATCTCAATCCAAGTTTTAGTAGATAGTTGCATTATAGAAAATATATAAAAGTTATCACTATCATCAAAACTTATGATGTTATTTTTATCAACTTTAAAAATTGGGAAAGTAGGCTTAATTTTTTCTTCTAGACAATTTCGTTCTTGTATATATTTTACC
>NZ_JBQCUY010000009.1:0-113994 GCF_051962805.1 Neisseria sp. P0008.S002
GAAATCTTCAAAAAAGACGGTACGAAAGAAACTTGGGCCTACACCTACGATGCCTTGGGCAGAAGGATAGGCAAAGGCCGTCTGAAAAACGAAGAAGCTTCAGACGGCCTCGAAGAAGAAACCGGATTCGTCTGGGACGGCAGCCACCTCTTGCAGGAAGTCCAACCGGACGGCAGGTATACCTATCTCTACACCGACCCGGATTCCTACGAACCCTTGGCGCAGGTACGCAACCACACCAATGCCGAAGGCGAAAGCAAACAGGAAATCCACTACTTCCACTGCGACCAAATCGGCATCCCGCGTGAAATGACCGATGACGAAGGCAACCTGGTTTGGTTTGGCAACTATACCGGCTGGGGTCGTCTGAAAGAGGAAACCAAGGTAACGGATAGCGCTTACCAACCCTTCCGCCTGCAAAACCAGTATGCCGACCGTGAGACGGGGTTGCATTACAATTTCTTTAGGTATTACGAGCCTGATGTGGGTCGGTTTATCAACCAAGACCCGATTAGACTGTGGGGTGGAAACAATTTTTATCAATTTGCGCCGAACGTGCAGGGATGGGTTGATATTTTTGGTTTATATAATGCTCAGAAATGTGCATCAATTGCAGCTAGAATAGAAAATCTTAAATACGAAATATACGTAAAACGTATTCCCGCACTTGAGAGTAATCCAAATAATTTACCGTGGCGAATTGGTCCAGGGGAAGCTCTTAGAGATACTGTCCGAGGTCATGTAAAGCTACTGAATGCTGCGTATAGTAAACTAGCTAAAGCCGAAAAAGAGTGGGTGGATAATGATTGCGACAAACCACCACCTCCTTCTTCTCCCGTAACAAAATGCACTAATTGCTCCACTGAAGACAAAACATCTACTAATAATGATGCTTTAACAGCAATCGCCCTTGTTGGAACTGTTGTGCTAGTTAGTGTTTGTATATATTCAACGGCGGGAGTATGTGGTGCTTTTGTGGCAGGAGGAAGTTTTGTAGGAGCAATGTGAAGTTTAATATTGATATAGGAGCATGATAATTATGCGCAATAGTGATTTTTATATACAAAATATGATTGAAGCTTCTTTAGAACAAGAAGATTTCAGTCAAATAATTATACTACTAGATTCGCTACCATCTAAAAATATACGTAGAGCATTGTATTTATTATCAGAAATATTCCCAAATAAAATAGAAATTACTGAGAATGAATTTAAATTTATTAAATATATATTATCTAATAATAAATTTATAGTAGTTCAAAGCATCTCTGATTTTCTGAGAGCAATATCTATACTCAACTTTAATGACCTACAAAAACAGGAAATTGCTGATTTGATTTTTCAAAATCTAAATATTTTAAGCAAAAATTGTGATTTTGAGTTAAATGTACTAATAACAAAATTAATAGAACCCAATAAATTTTTTATGCAAGTTGAGAAAATTAAAAATAATTTAGATGATTATTCAAGAAAATATTTATTAGATTTTATTTTTTATGAGAAAGAATATCTTGAAAATGGCTTTAATGAAGATGAAATAAATGATTTCATAAAATTTTTGAGCTACCCTAGATAAAATAGCAAGCCGTAGCCCGCACGTAGTATGTGTGCCCAAAGGCATGCACGCGGGTTTTGTTCTTACAATTTAAAAGGCCGTCTGAAAATCTTTCAGACGGCCTAACCAATGGAGAAACAGTCACCGTCGTCAGCCTTTGCTACGGCTACGACTATACCGGCAACCTGATCCACCGCAAACTGCCGGACGGCGAAGTGCAGAACTATTTCTACGATCTGCACGACCAACTGGTTAAAGCGGAAATCTTCAAAAAAGACGGCACGAAAGAGACTTGGGCCTACACCTACGACGCCTTGGGCAGAAGGATAGGCAAAGGCCGTCTGAAAAACGAAGAAGTTTCAGACGGCCTGAAAGAGGAAACCGGATTCGTTTGGGACGGCAGCCACCTCTTGCAAGAAATCCACCCGGACGGCAGGTATACCTATATCTACACCGATCCCGACAGCTATGAACCTTTGGCACAGGTACGCAACTGGACCAACGAAGACGGCGAAAGCAAACAGGAAATCCACTACTTTCACTGCGACCAAATCGGCATCCCGAGAGAGATGACCGATAAAGACGGCAACCTGGTTTGGTTTGGCAACTACACCGGTTGGGGCCGTCTGAAAGAGGAAACCAAGGTAACGTATAACGCATACCAACCCTTCCGATTGCAAAACCAGTACGCTGACCGTGAGACAGGGCTGCATTACAACTTCTTCAGGTACTATGAGCCTGATGCGGGTCGATTTATCAATCAGGACCCGATTAGGTTGTGGGGCGGGGATAATTTTTATTGGTTTGCACCAAATTCTAGTGCTTGGATTGATGTTTTAGGTTTAGCAAGTATTTTTGAGAAACTTAAAATTACAACTTCTGATGGATTTTTGTTTAAAGGATTTACTGTTAAGGCACCATTTAACATACCTGTACAGAGATTTGGAGATTTGCATCTTAATTCAAGTCGTGGAGATTTTTGGGGGCTACGTATAGGAACTAACAAATTCATAAAAAATTAAAAGAAAGGGAAAGTGTTAGAAATGCCTAAGTTAAAAATTTTGAATGAAACTCCTTTAGACTTTCAAGAAAAATTTTTGTTTGACAAATGGGAAGTCAGCTACCTTGATTTGATGGAAGTAAATCAAGGTTCTCCCTTAGTTGGGAGTCTATCCATTAACGGTCAAGTTATTATTAAAGAACAGGGGTTTGGAGGGCCTTTGTTGTATTTCAATAGAAAAATATATATTCCAGTTTTCATTAGACGATTTTGCGTTGTTGGATTTAGGCTTGCAACATTAAATTTAGATGATTTATCAATTAAGTATATTGGGGGTATTGAAGACTTGGTTTATCTGAAAGAGATAAAAGGTAATAGAATTTATTTCTATACAGATATATATAAAAGCACAGAAAAGAATTTAACTTTATATTAACAAATATATCTCAAGAATATGCTGTAAACTGAAGCGTGCCGAGATAAATAAGACGATTTTTTGAGAAAAATGAAGTGCTGTTTTATTTCATAATGTGAAAGCTATTTTCAAATCCTGCCGATCTTAAGGCAGGATTTTTAATTAAGCGATGGCGTCGTCGCTATCCGATAGGGTTGATGGGTGGGATAATCTTTATCAATTGCACCTAATACCCAAGTATGGGTCGATTGGTTAGGTTTAGCTGGAGTTGATATGAATTTATTCCCAAGTAATGAAGACATACACTCTTACGCTCAAAAAGTTGCCAATAAACCGAATACTTTCCAAGTAGGAGGGCATGGTAATCCTTCATTGATGGTAGATGGGGCTACAGGTGAAAGATTAGATGCTAAAAAATTAGCAGCGAGAATTACCTAACTATAAATCAGGTATGACAGTTGAGATTTTATTCTGTAATACAGGAAAAGGAGCAAACCCTCTTGGACAACAACTTGCTAATGAATTAAATACTACAGTTAAAGCACCAAATGAATATCTTTGGTTTTCAAGTAACGGGGAATTAACACCGATGGGAATGAAGGCTGATCGCTCGCAAGATACAAGCAAACCAGGCACCATGAGAAGCTTTACTCCTCAAAGTAAAAAATAAGTAAGGAACATGCTAACTATGGAAATACTGAAAAATTTCTTAATTTTATTTTTGTTATTAACCCCTTTAATATCATGTAAACAACATCCGGAAAGAAATGAGAAAATGACTGACTTCATATCAACAGGTAGTACTTATTGGATTCCAGATGAAGAAATTCAAATTCTCGAAAAGAACGCCACTAATGGAGATAAAAACTCAGCATTCAAATTATATCAATACCATATGTTTGTATCTTTAGATCAAGATTTGGAATTTAAATGGCTAGAGATAGCGGCAAAAAATGGACATCCAATTGCCCAATCCAATTTAGCCGATTTATTTTTCACACAAGGCAATAAAGAAAAAGCCATATTTTGGGCTAAAAAGGCATATATAAATGGTGCCAAACTACCAGACGAATTAAAAATATTGATAAATATCAATTAATTAATAAGATTTAGCGGACTATCGTTACAAACCTAAAACTTCTGGAGGAGGATTAAGAAAATGTTGGAAACTTCCTAAGGGGCACATTATCGAACAGGACTCATTCCATGGAGAATATTTGATATCAAATAAAGTTTCAAAAATTAATCTTACTTATTTAAGAAATTAGACACAAAAAATTATGACTATTTTTTGCCCTGTTAAGAAGATATTATTTACCCAATAATGTGAAGATAATATCTTAACAGAGCATTAAGTTTGTCTGGAAGGAATGTTTTAAGACAACCTTAATGCCATAGCTCATAATACCTGAAAAAGTTGTAATGCATAATCGAAATGGTTAGCGAGCAGTTCCAGATATATCCATTTCTCTTTTTAGTTTGCCCCAGTCGTAATAATTCCCAAACCAGAGGTTATCTTCACAGTCGGTCATCCCTCTTGGGATACCAATTTGATTACAGAGGAGGTAGTGTGTCTGTTGGCTGCTTTCTTCTGCAGTTGTCTAATCGTGAATTTACACCAGTAGCTTGACTCTTTCGGCACCTGAAAACCAGAAAGAGAAGATAGTACTGGAATAGAGGCAAGCCCTAATGGGTCAATCTATCTTTCCCCAAAAAATTGAACCTAATTCAACAAATCGTCCCTCATATACCGGACAACCCCCTTAAAGAATACAACGGCAGCAACTATTACTACGACCACTTCGGCAACCTGATCCACCGTGAACTGGCCGACGGCGAAGTACAGAACTACTTCTGCGATCTGCATGACTAACTGGTCAAAGCCGGAATCTTCAAAAAAGACGGCACAAAAGAGACTTGGGCCTACACCTACGATGCTTTGGGTAGAAGGATAGGCAAAGGACGTCTGAACAACTAAGAAAGCTATTTAAAAAATTAAATAACTATAAACTTATAAATGTAAAAATAAATGTAAAAAAATAAGCCATCACTATTCTTTAGTGATGGCTTATTTTAAAGTAACTGGCACGCCCACGGGGAATCGAACCCCGGTTACCGCCGTGAAAGGGCGATGTCCTAACCGCTAGACGATGGGCGCGGAGATTTTCTGTGGCGCACCCGGAGCGATTCGAACGCCCGACCCTCTGGTTCGTAGCCAGATACTCTATCCAACTGAGCTACGGGTGCATCAAGAAAGATTCGAATTATAAAGAGAGGGCTATTTATTGTCAAGCGTTTTATTTGGAAAACTTGCAGACAGCGTGTAAAATGCGCATTTGCTATTGAATTTACAGAGAATAAAATGTCAGATTTCGCACGCTGGCCGCTCTTATCCGAAGCATTTTCCCGTTTGGGACGGCCTGTGGTCGTGGTGGATTTGGAGACGACCGGTGGAAATTTCTATCAAGACAGGATAACGGAAGTCGCCCTTGTTCGCTTTGAGCAAGGACGCGCCTCACATTACGAGCAATTGGTCAATCCTTGCCGCAGCATTCCCGAATTTGTTGCCAGGCTGACCGGAATTCATGATGAAACGGTAAAAAACGCGCCTGTCTTTGCCGATATTGCAGGCGATTTGTTGCCGCTGCTGCAAGGTGCAGTGGTTGTTGCCCACAACAGCCGCTTTGACTACACCTTCCTGCGCCACGAGTTTGCCCGTATCCATACTGACTTTGCCGCTCCCTCGCTCTGTACGGTTCAACTGTCGCGCCGCCTGTATCCTGAGTTTTACAAACACAGCCTCGACAGCATTATCGAACGCACCGGCATTCAGACGACCAACCGCCACCGCGCCATGACCGATGTGGCCGCATTGTGTGATTATCTCGAATTAAGTCTGACAGAAAAAAATCATCAACAATGGGACGAACACGTCCGTGTATTGATGAATCCGAAAATGTTGCCCACTTGGCTGCCTGATTCGCTTGCCCAACAGCTCTATGCCCTGCCCGACAGTTACGGCGTATTGGTTTGGTTTGACTATTTCGGCAAAGCCCAAGCCATTGAAGCACATGAACGCACATACAGTGAAACCGCTACCCTGCTGCACAGCAAAAAACTGCCGCCGCACATCAAAGCCGCAGCCTCCATCCGTTTTATTCCGGCAGTCGGGCAGCTCCATACATTATGGCTCAAAGCCCAGACTATGCAGGAATACCAACTGATGCCGTCTGAAAAGTCCACATCGTTTTCTACCGTCCGCTTTATCGCTGACGAACACGGCGGCCTTCAAGCACGCATTGTCTTGTTAAACAGCGGCACCAGAAACTGGCGTCCTTACGGTTTGTTTGCCCACAAAAAAGCAGCCAAACGCGCTTTGACGCAATGGTCGCAAGAACACAGACTCTGCCCAGATTCGCTCAATATTTTGCCGACCGGCTACGCAAAGGGCGAACCCTGCCCTGTTGAGGCTGTCGGAAAATGCAATGGCAACTGCCGCCAGCCAAACGGCATCAAACATCAAAACCAACGCATTACCGAGCTTGCTGCCCTACTCCCCGTAACTGATTGGGGCAAAGCGCACGAAATTGAAATTACCGAAACCGACCCCCTGACCGGAAACAGCATTACCCTGCTCTGCGCCGGCGGCGCGTTGGCATTGCCTGATGGAAGCTGGTATTTCGACAGCAGCCTGCCTCTCGTGATTAAAAACAAATTCAGACAAGACAAAGAAAATATCCGTTTGATTGCTTAAAACAAGGCCGTCTGAAAACCAAATTTTCAGACGGCCTATTGTGAATAACTTTCCGCTTTATTCTCAAAATAAAACTCTGCCTAAATTTTAATCAGAACTTATTTTTATAATAGCAATCAAATACTAAACCAATTTATACACAAGCTGTTCACACAATTTTCAATGAAAGCTGTGTATACCCAGCCCGATGAGTAAACCATGAACAATCCTGAAATCATCTTCTTTGACATCGACGACACCCTCTACCGCAAATACACGGATACCCTGCGTCCTTCGGTTGCCCAAGCCATGCGCGCATTGAAAGCCAAAGGCATTTTAACTGCCATTGCCACCGGCCGTCCGAAAGCCGCCATTCCCGCCAAAGTCAAAGCCTTGATTCAAGAATGCGGTATCGACATGCTCGTTACCATCAACGGCCAATATATTTCCTTTCGCGGCGAACCTCTGCAAAGCTACCCCTTGGACATTGCCGACATCGAAACCGCCATCAACCTGCTTGAACAACACAAAATAGACTACGCCTTTGTCAACAACCAAGAAATTGCCGTTTCCTCCCATTCGCCACGCGTTGTCGAAGGCTTATCGCATATCCTGCCCAACTTCCTGACTGACAAAGAATATTTCCGCAAACAACCTGTTTATCAAATGTTGGTCTTTGTGGATAAGGAAGAAGAAAAAATCCTGCAACCGCTAACCCAGCAACACGGCTTCAAATCCGTCCGCTGGCATGAATATGCTGTGGACCTGCTGCGCAAAGAAGGTTCAAAAGCACGGGGCATCGCCCACGCAGTGGAAAAACTGGGGATTGATATGAACAAAGTGATGGCATTCGGCGACAGCTTCAACGACTTGGAAATGCTGTCAACCGTCGGCTTTGGTGTTGCCATGGGCAATGGCGAAGACGCTGCCAAATCTGCCGCACAATTCGTCTGCCCAAGTGTTGATGAAGACGGCGTCTTGCGCGGCTTGCAAGAATTGGGCGTAATTTAAAACATCAAATCAAAAGGCCGTCTGAACATTTTTTCAGACGGCCTTGTTCTATCAATAAACTTCCTGCCTACTTCGGCAATACCAAAAAGCTAATCAGCAATTCTTTAAATACGAACCCAAACACACCCAAGCCCAAAACCAAGAAGAGCATGGCAATGCCGAATTTGCCGGCTTTGGATTCTTTACCCAAGTTCCAAACGATAAAGCCCAAAAAGATAATCAGGCCACTCAGTAGGATTTTCATTGCCCATGAGGCGAATTCTGCTTCAGACATTATTTTTTTCCTTTTATTCTTAAGATGTGTGTTTAATTGCTTTCAGACGGCCTATTAAAATTTAAGGCCGTCTGAAATTTGTTTTTAGATTATTTGTTCAATGCTTGTTGCAAATCATCAATCAAATCGTCGATGTGTTCCAAACCGACAGAGAGGCGGATCAAGCCCGGGCGGATATTCGCGGCGAGTTTTTCTTCAGGCTGCATCCGGCCGTGCGTGGTTGTCCACGGATGGGTGATGGTCGAGCGCACATCGCCGAGGTTGGCAGTACGGGAAAAGAGCTCTACGCCGTCCACGATTTTCCATGCCGTTTCTTGGTCTGCGACTTCAAAACCTACCACAATACCGCCGCCATTTTGCTGTTTGCGGATCAGTTCGGCTTGCGGATGGTCGGGCAAACCGGTGTAGTACACAGCTTGGACTTGCAGCTGCTCTTTCAACCATTGTGCAATTTTCAGCGCATTGTCGTATTGTTTTTCCATACGCAGCGACAAGGTTTCCACGCCGCTCAACAGCTGCCATGCGTTAAACGGAGACATCGCCAAACCGCAAGAGTTGCAATACATGGCTACTTGCGTCATCAATTCATCCGAACCGGCCAACACGCCACCCATCACGCGGCCGTGGCCATCAATGGCTTTGGTTGCGGAAGACACGGAAATATCCGCACCGTGTTTCAAAGGTTGCGAACCGGCTGGCGACAAGAGACTGTTGTCCACCACCAAAAGCGCGCCGATGCGGTGTGCCAGTTCAGCTAAAGCTTCCAAATCGGCAACTTCGCCCAAAGGGTTGGACGGCGTTTCCAAGAAAAACAGTTTGGTATTGGGCTTGATGGCAGCTTTCCATTCATCCACATCAACCGGCGATACATGGCTGACTTCGATGCCGAACTTGGTAACGATGTTATTGATGAAACCGACAGTTGTACCAAACAGGCTGCGGCTGGAAATAACATGATCACCGGCTTGCAAGAAGGTAAAAAACGCTGCCTGAATCGCGGACATACCGGTCGAAGTGGCTACCGCGCGCTCTGCGCCTTCCAATGCAGCAATGCGTTTTTCAAAAGCGGCAGTAGTCGGATTGGCTGTACGGGTATAGGTAAAGCCTTTAATTTTTTTGGAAAACAAATCTGCCGCATGTTGCGCGCTTTCCCACATGAAGCTGCTGGTCAAAAACAGCGCCTGATTGTGTTCGCGATATTCGGTTTGCTCTTTGCCGCCCCGGATGGCCAGCGTTTGCGGATGAAGTTTTTTGTTCATTTATTTTCCAATCTACTGTGTATTCCAATGGACGGAACAATATTTTTCCGTCTGTTTAACTTGTTAACATTTTGCGCCGATTTCTACTATCTTTCAAGCCGAAGGCCGTGTTTCGGACCGTCTGAAAAAACAGGAAAACCGTTTTTACTGATAAAGGCGGCCGTCGTGTTTCAACCAGCCGTCAGTATGCCGGGCTGACGGGTCATGGTGCGTCCAATGGATAACGCCGCCCTGCTCCGACCATTCGTATTCGCCGTAAAACGCTACTTTATCGCCTTTTTTCAAACCCTTAATCTTATCGGCAAGGTCGATATTGTGTGCCACCAAAAGCGTCTGACCGCTGGAGAGCTTCAAGATAAAGCGTTGGTGGCGCGTGCCTTTGTTGTCATCCGGCAGGGTTTTCCATACCGTGCCCTCGCCCTCAACCTGAATATCGCTTTGCTCGTTTTCAAACGCCTGTTTCAAAACCGCTTCTGCCGATTGTTTGCCCGAACCGGTTTGCTGTTGAGCCGTATCGGCGTTTTCTCCGCCCGCATTGTTTTGTTTTTGAACGGCTTCTATTTTCTGCTGATGCTGCGATTGTAGCGGCTGCTTGTTTTGCATTTTTTGATAGGCAAATACGGCAACCAAAGCAATCAGCAATACAATGATTTTGTTTTTATTCATAACAATCTCAAAAAAAATGCCCGATTCTGCATCGGGCATATCAACTATTTAGAAAGGATATTTATCACGAAAACGTGAGCCGCCATTATACACGCTTCGCAAAATTTTAAGGGAAATTTATGCCAAAGGCCGTCTGAAACTTTTCAGACGGCCCGGATGCTCAGCGACGGTATTTCATTTCAACCTTCATATCGTCCAGAATACGTTTGACGTTGTGTTCCAATACATCTTCCACCAAACCCGGCGCCTGCTCGTTGAGCATTTGCTGCAACTGGTAAGTGAACACGGCCATTTGTTTTTGCACGGCAATCCGAATCATGCCGTTGACCGCATCGGCCACATGGGGGCGCAAACGTTTAATCAGACGCTCGGTCAAATCTTTTTCGGAAACGCAGAACACTTCCCGACGGCCAATCGCCTGCGGGTTCAAAACATTGATATGGACATTGACGGCCGGTTCTTTTTCAGGTTCAAGGCCGTCTGAAACCGCCCCTTCAGCCGCTTGCTCATCATCATTTTCCGGCTTTTCAGTTTCTTCTGCTTCAGGCACATCAAAATCTACGGCACCCGATTTCGGATTCAGTCTGACGGTGCGCGTCGATTCGATATGGCGGTCTGAAGCCGCAGCCTGCAACGCTGATTGCGCGCTCAACCAGTTGTCCTGCAAAACCACCATCGCATCGGTTTCCACTGCCTCGCCCTCGTCGGCAAGGGCAGTATTGTGTTCCAACTGCCAGCGGTACAAATATTCTTCCAATACTTTTTCACGATTGTCCGCATCTAATTTATATTCTTTTTTAGGCGCGGTTTTGGGCGCGGCATCGACAGCCTCTTCCGATTTTTTGACCAATGGCGCATGAGTCGGCGCGGTATTGAATTGTCGTGCCTGACGCAATCTTTCCAAGCGTTTTTCCCAATTCAGGTCTTCTTCCTCGAGGGCTGTGGGGTCAAGACGGTTGTTTTCCATAATAATCTCGTTTTTTCATTTTTATTGTGAACCGCATTCAAACCTAAAATCACTTGAAATACGGCCGATGGTTGGACATATCCGGCAAGCCGGCGCAAGCGTCACATTTTAATATTAATTCGCTATATAATCACTATTTTATTTAATACTCAAGGATACATCATGAGCAGCATCGAACAACGCCTCGAATATCTGGAAGAGGCCAACGACGCTTTGCGTATGCAAAACCACGTCCTCGCCACCGCCCTCAAAGGCCTCATCCGTTCCCTGCCCTCCGACATGGCCAACGATGCCGTAGAATCCATCCAGCTTGCCTTTGAAGACGCATTGGCGGAATTGAGCTACGAAGACAGTCCGCACACCGACCTCTTCCATGACGTAACCTACGCATTTTTCCGAGAAAAAGACCACTGATTTCGGCTAGTTTGTTCACAAAATTATGCTAAACTAAGATTTTATCCGTTAACATTTTATTAAGAAAGCACATATCATGAATATGAAAAAATGGCTGGCCACTGCTCTCGCTTGTTCCGCCCTTGCCCTGACTGCCTGCGGCGGTCAAAGCAACAATGCCTCTGCTCCTGCCGATAAAGTGTACCGTGTCGGCTCCAATGCCGAGTTTGCCCCATTTGAATCTTTGGATTCTGCCGGCAAAGTAGAAGGTTTTGACGTAGATTTGATGAATGCCATGGCTAAAGCCGGCAACTTCAAAGTCGAATTCAAACACCAGCCATGGGAAAGCCTCTTCCCTTCGCTGAACAACGGCGACGTGGACATCGTTATGTCCGGCGTAACCATCACTGACGACCGCAAACAAAGCATGCTCTTCAGCGATCCATACTTTGAAATCACCCAAGTCGTCCTCGTTCCGAAAGGCAAAAAAGTAGCTTCTTCCGAAGACCTGAAAAACATGGCCAAAGTCGGCGTGGTAACCGGCTACACCGGCGACTTCTCCGTTTCCAAACTCTTGGGCAACGACAATCCGAAAATCGCCCGCTTTGAAAGCGTTCCCTTGATTATCAAAGAGTTGGAAAACGGCGGTTTGGATTCTGTAGTCAGCGACAGCGCGGTCATTGCCAACTATGTGAAAAACAACCCGACCAAAGGCCTGGATTTCATCTCCCTGCCTGACTTCACCATCGAAAACTACGGTATCGCTGCACGCAAAGGCGACGAAGCCACCATCAAAATGTTGAACGATGCGCTGAAAAAAGTACGCGAAAGTGGCGAATACGACAAAATTTACGCCAAATACTTTGCTAAAGAAGGCGAAAAAGCAGAAGCAGCCAAATAATCCGGTTTGACTTCCCAAACTAAAGGCCGTCTGAAAACTTTTCAGACGGCCTTTTTCTGGTTAACCTCATTTAACTCAAGCATTCCCTATAATCCGCTGGTTTTTATCCCTCAAATGAAAGACACGCCATGATCAACCCCCTTATCCTCAGCCTCGCTGCCGCCACTGCTTTGGCCGCCTGCTCCGCTTCTGAAAAACAAGAATCCCCCAACGTCGGCGTGGCCAATCCGGCTTCCGAGTTCTGCATCAAACAAGGCGGTAAATCCGAAATCAAAAAAGACAAAGATGGCAACGAATACGGCGTGTGCCACTTGCCTGACGGTAAAGTCGTTGAAGAATGGGAATATTTCCGTCAACACAACAAATAATTGCCCAATCATATAAAAGGCCGTCTGAACCCAAGTTTCAGACGGCCTTTTCTTTTAAACAGCGATTATTTCACTTCCAATTTGGTCACGCCGCCCATATACGGTTGCAACGCAGCAGGAACATTAATGCTGCCGTCGGCATTTTGATGGTTTTCCAAAACCGCCACCAAAGTACGGCCTACAGCCAAGCCTGAGCCGTTCAAAGTATGTACCAAACGGTTTTTACCGTTTTCATCTTTGAAACGCGCCTTCATGCGGCGAGCTTGGAAATCTTCGCAGTTGGAGCAGCTGGAAATTTCACGGTAGGTATTTTGCGCTGGAACCCAAACTTCCAAGTCGTAGGTTTTGGTTGCGCCGAAACCCATGTCACCGGTACACAAAGTAATCACTCGGTATGGCAGTTCCAACGCTTTCAAAATATTTTCAGCATGGCCGACCATTTCTTCCAGCGCTTCGTATGATTTTTCCGGATGAACGATTTGCACCATTTCCACTTTGTCGAATTGGTGTTGGCGAATCAAACCGCGCACGTCT
The DNA here is from genome assembly GCF_051962805.1 of Neisseria sp. P0008.S002. Classification (NCBI taxonomy): domain Bacteria; kingdom Pseudomonadati; phylum Pseudomonadota; class Betaproteobacteria; order Neisseriales; family Neisseriaceae; genus Neisseria; species Neisseria sp. P0008.S002. Next base: position 13,077 of record NZ_JBQCUY010000009.1, read on the forward strand.
TTACCGTATGCGCCCGCTTCGGAACGGAAACATGGGGAATGCGCAGTCAGTTTCAACGGCAAATCGCTGCCAGCCACGATGCTGTCGGCAACGGTATTGGTCAGCGTTACCTCGGCAGTCGGAATCAGATATTGCGTTTTCTTGCTCTCGTCGCCGCCGCGGGTAACGTGGAACAAATCTTCTGCAAATTTAGGCAGTTGGCCCGTACCTTGCAGGGTGGTGTCGTCCACGATGTAGGGTGTGTAATGCTCGGTATAGCCGTGTTGCAGCGTGTGCGTGTCCAGCATGAATTGCGCCAGTGCGCGGTGCAGACGGGCGATTTGACCTTTCATCACGGTAAAGCGTGCGCCGGACAGTTTCGCACCGCCTTCAAAATCCAAGCCCAAAGGCTCGCCCAAATCAACATGGTCTTTAATTTCAAAGTCAAATTCGCGCGGCGTGCCGACTTTGCGGACTTCAACGTTTTCAGTTTCGTCTTTACCGACAGGCACGCTTTCGTGCGGCAGGTTCGGAATGCTCAGCAGCCAAGCATCCAATTCCTTCTGAACGGCATCCAAATCAGCGGCAGCCTGCTCCAAATCGGTTTTCAACTCATTAACACTTGCTGTCCCATCTTTCACAAGAACATCGATAACGCCATCCTGCTGCACAATATATTCTGGCTCATCACTGTTGAATTTTTTGATAAATTCACTTGTACCAGCTCCGATACCTGCACCCAATAACGCTGCTTGAAATTTCGAGCCTTCTTTTGCCACAGATCCTCCAACTAAAGCACCTATCAAAGCCAAAGCAAGGGTCGGAGTATAATCAGGGGATTTTTCTAGTTTCTTTTGTTCAGAGCGTAATCCGCCAATATCTTTAGATACGGCATTTCTTGTGGCTTGTAGATCTTCCACTTTAATCTGCAACTGACGTCTTTTTTCTTCAAGCTCATTGAAACGCGCGGTATCAAACTCGTAACCGCGGGCGGCCAAACGTTCGGCAACTGCGGCGGTATTGCTGCGGAGCAATTGGATGTCTAACATTGTTTTCTCTCGTTTAGATTCAGAATGGCATTATTGTAAACCAATTTAAAGATATTTTCACAGCGACAGGCCGTCTGAAAACAAAAAACGCCCCTGCAAAAAGCAGGAGCGTTTTTTAAGAATTCTGGCACGCCCACGGGGATTCGAACCCCGGTTGCCGCCGTGAAAGGGCAGTGTCCTAGGCCTCTAGACGATGGGCGCGTAACCGAAGCGCGAACTATACAGAAAGCCTTTTCTTCTGTCAACAACTTTACTGCATTTTTAAAGATGCTGCCGATTTCCGTATGTTATTTTCCCTGTATAATGCCGGTTTTAATAAAAAGGAAAACTCGCCATGTGGTTTAAGCAAATCAGTTTTTATCCGCTCAACAAAGACAAGTTGCCCGAATTGGAAGTCCTTGCCGACAAATTGGCGCAATCCGAATTTGCCCATTGTCAGGGTTTGGACTGGTTTAGCGAAGGCTTTGCCACGCCGGTTTCCTTTTCGCCCGAGTTGGTTTTCCCTGCCGATTACACTTGGCGCGTTGCTCTGAAAAAAGAAGAAAAAGTCCTGCCCGCCGGCGTAATCCGCGATATTTTGGATGAAAAGGTTTTGGAAATCCAAAACAACGAAGCGCGCAATGTTGGCCGTAAAGAAAAACAAGAGCTGAAAGAGCAGATTACCGACGACCTGCTGCCCCGTGCTTTTACGCGCAGCAGCCGCACACAGGCGATTTTCGACACGCGCCACGGGTATCTTTTGGTCAACAATGCCGCCTCTGCCAAAGCGGAAAACATCTTGACCAAACTGCGCGAAGCGTTGGGCGGTTTGGAAGCCTCGCTGCCCAACACCAAACAATCGCCCTCTTCCCTGATGACCAGCTGGCTGCTGCAAGGCCATTGCGAAGGCGGTTTTGAATTGGACAGCGATTGCGAACTCAAAGGCGTAGGCGATGTTGTTCCGGTCGTCAAAGTTTCCAAACAAGACCTGACCGCCGACGAAGTGGTACAACACGTCAAAAACGGCAAAACCGTTACCCAGCTGGGCTTGGTATGGCGCGAACAAATCGCGTTCATCCTAACCCAAGACTTTACGCTCAAACGCATCCAGTATCTGGACGTTTTGCAAGAAGAAGCGGAAAGCAACGGCGACGATGCCGCCAGCCTCGCCTTTGCCTCGCAAATCCTGATGACCGAAGCCATCAGCACCATGTTGGAAGAACTGGTTTCTTATTTGGGCGGCTGGCAAGAGTAATTTTTCAGACGGCCTTTTGATTGGGAAATATCAAAGGCCGTCTGAAATATAAATAGAAGTATCAGAAAGGATGTCATGATGTTGGGCGCAGTCATCGGCGATATTGCCGGATCACGATTTGAGTTTGACAACTACCGTCACACCGATTTCGATATTTTCAGCCCCGACAGCGACTTTACCGATGACACGATTTGCACTGTTGCCATTGCCGATTGGGTTTTACAAGGTTGCAACGATCATTTGGCCTCTATTTTGCAAGGCTGGTGTAGGGCATATCCCTGCCCCAAAGGCGCATATGGCGGACGCTTCTCACAATGGATAGAATGGAAAGATCCAGAACCTTATAATAGCTGGGGCAACGGCTCGGCCATGCGTGTTTCTGCCGTTGGCTGGGCATTTGCCACATTGGAAGAAACCCTGCATTTTGCCGAACAATCCGCCGCCGTAACGCACAACCACCCGGAAGGCATTAAAGGCGCGCAAGCCGTAGCCGCCGCCATCTTTTGGGCGCGTACCGGCATGGGCAAAGCGCAAATCAAAGAAAACATTACGCGACAATTCGGCTATGATTTGAGCCAAAGTTGCGACCAAATCCGCCCGCATTATCATTTCAACGAAAGCTGTCAGGACACCGTACCTCAAGCAGTTACCGCCTTTCTTGAAAGCGATGATTTTGAACACGCCATCCGACTGGCGGTTTCCCTGGGCGGAGACAGCGATACCTTGGCGGCCATTACCGGTAGCATTGCCGAAGCCTACTACGGTATCCCTGCATCCATGCGCGAACACGCTTTAGCCATATTGCCACGCCGCATTGCTGAAACCCTGCTGACTTTTGAATCCCAATATCAGGCCGTCTGAAACCGCCTGCAAAAAGGAATGAATGATGAAATACCTTGCCCTACTCCCTATCGCCTTCATGCTGGGTACGCCTGCCATTGCCGAAACCATCAATCCTTATCAGGAAAAAGGTTGCGTTTACGATGGCGATGTCGGCAAAGACGGCAAACCATCCGGCAAAGGCACATGGAAATGCCAAGACGGCCGCAGCTATGTCGGCGCCTTTAAAAACGGCAAATTTGACGGCAAAGGCGTATATACCGTCTCCGGCAACAGCGAAACCTTTATCGAACCTTTCTCCTCCAACAGCGCCAAATTACGCAATATGACGCTGGAGGGCATGTTCAAAAAAGGCAGGGCGCACGGAAACTTTACCGCTTCCCAAAACGGCACACCCGTCTTCATCATGAAATGCGAAGACGGTATGATTAAAGAAGTCAAACTGGCTAAGAAATCTGCTTCCAAAACCAAATAAACAGCCTTTCAGACGGCCTTATCCGGCTTTTAGGCCGTCTGAAACATCAATGAACAAGCCTGCTTATAAGGCTGTTGTGTTGATTTTAAAGAATTTCCAAACAACCCTTACCCCAGGACAACCACCATGAGCATTAAATCCGACAAATGGATACGCCGCATGGCCGAAGAACACGGCATGATTGAGCCGTTCGAGCCCAACCAAATCAAAGAGGCCAACGGCCAACGCATCATTTCCTACGGCACATCCAGCTACGGCTACGACATCCGTTGTGCCAATGAATTCAAAATCTTCACCAATATCAACAGCACCATCGTTGATCCAAAAAACTTCGACCCAAAAAACTTCGTTACAGTCGAAGACGACTGTTGCATCATTCCGCCCAACTCCTTTGCACTGGCGCGCACAGTCGAATATTTCCGCATCCCGCGCAACGTCCTAACCGTCTGCTTGGGCAAATCCACCTATGCTCGCTGCGGCATTATCGTCAACGTTACCCCGTTCGAGCCTGAATGGGAAGGCTACGTTACGCTTGAGTTTTCCAACACCACCCCCCTGCCTGCCAAAATCTATGCAGGCGAAGGCGTGGCTCAAGTCTTATTCTTTGAAAGCGATGAAGTCTGCGAAACTTCATACAAAGACCGAAACGGCAAATACATGGGGCAAACCGGTGTTACCCTGCCTAAGACTTAATACACAAAATAAAAAAAGGCCGTCTGAAATTTCAGACGGCCTTTTTTTATTTCATTTAGAAACGGCGTTTCAACTTACATGCCTGCAAGATATGAACGGCGAGTTCTTCCACAGATTTATCCGTTGTATTGGTAAACGGCACTCCGTGGCGTTTGAACATATTTTGCGCATCGGCAATCTCGCTGCGGCAAGTATCGATTTTGGCATAGGTCGAATTAGGACGGCGCTCATGACGGATAGCCTGCAGACGCTCAGGCTGAATGGTCAAGCCGAACAGCTTGTCTTTATAAGGTTTGACCATACGCGGCAAATCGGTCGATTCCAAATCATCGGGAATCAATGGATAGTTTGCGGCGCGGATACCGTATTGCAGGGCCAGATAGAGACAGGTCGGCGTTTTGCCCGAACGGGACACGCCCATCAAAATCACATCCGCTTCCTGCAGGTTTTTATCGCTGACGCCGTCATCATGATTCAGTGAAAAATTGACCGCCTCCATACGCGCATCATAGCGTTGGGTATTGCCGATACTGTGGTGCCCCTGCCGGGCGGCAACCGCCTCCGTATTGAGTTCCTTTTCCAAAAGACCGAGAAAGGTTTCAAAGAAATTAATATGGAACGCATTGGCTTTCTTGATGATTTCACGGATTTCGTCATTGACCACACTGACAAAAGCAATCGGGCGCACGCCGAATTTTTCAGCTGACTGGTTGACTTTGTCTACAACAGCACGCGCTTTTTCAGGCGTATCAATAAACGGATAGGTATGGCGTTTGAACTCAACATTGCCAAATTGGTTCAGCAAGGCTTCACCGATATTTTCAGCGGTCAGACCGGTTCGGTCGGAAATATAGAAGACTTGGCGTGGATCAGTCATAATGAATCCTCTTGAGGGTAACGTTTCAGACGGCAATCATAGCAGTTACAGCCTTTGCAATAAAGCAATTCCCGATAGATTACACAGGATTACAACAAATTTGAACAATTTTTAAATTGGCACAAAATTTTATTTTTTGCTATTTTGTAGAATTTTATTCTAAAATTGCAAAATAAATCTTGTTTATCAAATTTATTAACTTATTTTGTTTTCCATATTTAACAAGAAGATAACACGTAAAAACATGAATCTGATATTCACATTTCAGAAGGCTACACGCCTGAAAAGCACAATATCACAGACGAATTTGTGATTTTTAAAAAGATAAAACACATGACAGCCATCAAACGAATGGCTACAATAAGCAGGCGGATTTGTTTCTTTTTTAACATTTTTTGGATTGGACACACAAATGGCCGAAAACTACGTTATTTGGTTTGAAAACCTGCGTATGACTGACGTTGAGCGAGTGGGCGGTAAAAATGCCTCTTTGGGCGAAATGATCAGCCAACTGACTGAAAAAGGCGTGCGCGTTCCCGGCGGTTTTGCAACCACAGCCGAAGCTTATCGTGCTTTCCTGGCTCACAATGGTCTGAGCGAGCGTATTTCCGAAGCCCTGAAACAACTGGATGTTGAAGACGTTGCTGAATTGGCACGCGTGGGTAAAGAAATCCGTCAATGGATTTTGGATACCCCGTTCCCTGAGCAACTGGATGCTGAAATCGAAACAGCTTGGAACAAAATGGTTGCCGATGCCGGCGGTGCGGACATCTCCGTTGCCGTACGTTCTTCTGCAACAGCAGAAGACTTGCCGGACGCTTCTTTCGCCGGCCAACAAGAAACCTTCCTGAATATTAATGGTTTGGATAACGTTAAAGAAGCGATGCACCATGTATTCGCTTCCCTGTACAACGACCGTGCCATTTCTTACCGTGTCCACAAAGGCTTCGAACACGACATCGTTGCCCTTTCTGCCGGCGTACAACGCATGGTGCGCTCTGACAGCGGTGCCTCCGGTGTGATGTTCACCATCGATACCGAATCCGGTTACGACCAAGTCGTTTTCGTTACCTCTTCTTACGGCCTGGGCGAAAACGTCGTACAAGGCGCGGTAAACCCTGACGAATTCTATGTATTCAAACCTACTTTGAAAGCAGGCAAACCGGCTATCCTGCGCAAAACCATGGGTTCGAAACAAATCAAAATGATTTTTACCGACAAAGCCGAAGCCGGTAAATCTGTAACCAACGTTGATGTACCTGCAGAAGACCGTCAACGCTTCTCCATTACCGACGCCGAAGTAACCGAGTTGGCTCATTACGCGCTGACCATCGAAAAACACTACGGCCGCCCAATGGACATCGAATGGGGGCGCGATGGTTTGGATGGCAAACTCTACATCCTGCAAGCACGCCCTGAAACTGTAAAATCTCAAGAAGACGGCAGCCGCAACCTGCGCCGCTTCTCTATCAACGGCGAAAAAGTTGTCTTGTGCGAAGGCCGAGCTATCGGTCAAAAAGTTGGCCAAGGTAAAGTTCGCTTGGTGAAAGATGCTTCAGAGATGGATTCCGTTGAAGCAGGCGACGTACTCGTTACCGACATGACCGACCCGGATTGGGAACCGGTAATGAAACGTGCTTCTGCCATTGTTACCAACCGTGGTGGCCGTACCTGCCACGCAGCGATTATCGCGCGTGAATTGGGTATTCCGGCTGTTGTAGGTTGTGGCGATGCTACCGACCTGCTTTCAGACGGCCAAGAAGTTACCGTATCTTGTGCCGAAGGCGATACCGGCTTCATCTACTCCGGCCTGCTGGACGTACAAGTTACCGATGTTGCTTTGGACAACATGCCTAAAGCCCCTGTCAAAGTGATGATGAACGTTGGTAACCCTGAATTGGCATTCAGCTTCGCCAACCTGCCTAGCGAAGGCATCGGCTTGGCACGTATGGAATTCATCATCAACCGTCAAATCGGTATCCATCCTAAAGCCTTGTTGGAATTTGACAAACAAGACGACGAATTGAAAGCGGAAATTACCCGCCGCATCGCTGGCTACGCTTCTCCTGTCGACTTCTATGTCGATAAAATCGCAGAAGGTGTGGCAACTTTGGCTGCTTCGGTTTATCCACGCAAAACCATCGTCCGTATGTCTGACTTCAAATCCAACGAGTACGCTAACTTGGTAGGTGGCAGCATCTACGAACCGCACGAAGAAAACCCAATGTTGGGCTTCCGTGGTGCAGCGCGTTATGTTGCTGACAGCTTCAAAGACTGCTTCGCACTCGAGTGCAAAGCCTTGAAACGCGTCCGTGACGAAATGGGTTTGACCAACGTCGAAATCATGATTCCATTCGTCCGCACTTTGGGTGAAGCCGAAGCTGTTGTCAAAGCCCTGAAAGAAAACGGTTTGGAACGCGGCAAAAACGGCCTGCGCCTGATCATGATGTGCGAGTTGCCAAGCAACGCTGTATTGGCAGAACAATTCCTGCAATACTTCGACGGTTTCTCCATCGGCTCTAACGACATGACCCAGCTGACCCTCGGCCTCGACCGTGACAGCGGTTTGGTATCTGATTCCTTCGACGAGCGCAACCCTGCCGTTAAAGTGATGTTGCACTTGGCAATCTCTGCCTGCCGCAAACAAAACAAATACGTCGGTATTTGCGGTCAAGGCCCGTCAGACCATCCGGACTTTGCCAAATGGCTGGTTCAAGAAGGTATCGAGAGCGTATCGCTCAACCCTGATACCGTGATTGAAACTTGGCTGTATCTGGCTAACGAATTGAACAAATAAGTTCGATGAGACAAAAATCCCCTGCCCGTTTATCTCGGCAGGGGATTTTTATTGCCTTATTCAATACCGTCTGAAAAAACTTTCACTTTCTTTTACCTTATCAAAAAAATCCTTTATCATCAAAATGATAAAAAAATATACCGCCATATCCACAAATTTTCAATGTTAATATGCTGCCTTTATGCAGTTTATCCCATGCCTTTTGAGTGAACCTTTTTCCACTCTTCCTATCTATCATACACAACATAACGATACATTTTGAAACAACCCATGAATACAAATTTTATTTCCACCTTTCAGACGGCCTTAAAACGTCTGGCCCTCATCAGCACCATTGCCGTCTTAGCAGCCTGCGCTGGCAACAATACCTCTTCCAACCGAGCTGTACCTGACGGCTACTACAAAGTCCGCCCCGGCGATACCCTGACCCAAATTGCCAAACGCTACGGACAAAACGTCAATACACTGGTTGCATGGAATAACCTTCCCAACGCCTCACAAATCGAAGTCAGTCAAGTATTGCGAGTCCGCCGTCATGTTGCCTCCCGCAATACTGCTACGCAGCAACGCCAAGCAACCGCCGTTACCCCAATCAACCGGTTAAGCTTGCAATGGCCGACCGATAACGCCTCATCCTCCATTATCCAACGCTACAACGGCACAAGCAGCAAAGGCATAGATATTGCAGGCACGCAAGGCCAACAAATCCGTTCTGCCGCAGCCGGTACCGTCATCTACGTTGGCGAAGAAGTACGCGGCTACGGCAAGCTGATTTTAATCAGCCACAACGACTACACCATTACCGCCTATGCCCACAACGACACGCTTTTGGTACAAAAAGATCAAAAAGTCCAAGCAGGTCAAGTTATCGCGACCATGGGCAGCAGCGATACAGACAGCGTCAAGCTTCATTTTGAAGTTCGTCTAAACGGCAAAGCAGTCGATCCCCTGCCTTATTTGACTAGAACAAATTAATGCCCCAATCAAAAGGCCGTCTGAATAGCAGTATTTCAGACGGCCTTTTGATTATCTTGCTATAACAGCTATTTCAACAAAATCTTTTCCTATTTAACTTATGTTGATTGAGTGTAAATACCGTTATACAATAACAACTCTTTTTAACATTCCATTTCAGGTACCCTACTATGTCTCCTAGCAGTATCCTTGCAACCGCATTCTTGTTTGCATCTGCATTTGCCAGCGCAGATGTCCATATTGATGAAAGCATTCCTTACCGCGATAAAGAAGAAATCGATACCCGTATTGTTTCTGAGTGTTTAGAAGTGGGCAGCATCATGTCCAAATCTTTGCAAGAAACTGCAGCCAAAAGCGATGTAACAGTTGTCCGTGACGGTAAAAAACAAGGCACATACGCAGATATCGCTATCACTTCCGCCATGAGTGCAGGCAATGCCTTTATCGGTCACGCCAAAGGGATGGCGGTTTCAGCCACTTTGTATGTTGACGGCAAACAAGTTAATAAAAAAACCTTTACCCGCAACTCTTCCGGTGGCATGTTTGGCGCTTATAAAAGCTCTTGCGCCGTCTTGAACCGCACTTCTAAAGTATTGGGTTCAGATATTGCCCAATGGGTGGTTCGCGAACAAAAAAATGCTCAAGACAAATAAAACCCCAATTTGATAAAGGCCGTCTGAAAAACCGTATTTCAGACGGCCTTTATATTTTCTATTTCTCTAAAAACAAAGAAATAAATTACCCATTAATCATTGTCAGAAATAGAGAATTTTATTTCCAATGCCCTTGATTTTAGAATATCTACCCTCAATTATTAAAACTATAAGAATTTTGTATATTAGCAGTCAAAGGAATAACATGGCAGAAAAAAACTATTATGAAATACTAGGCGTTGCCAAAGATGCGGATGAGGCCGAAATCAAAAAAGCCTACCGAAAACTGGTGCGCAAATACCACCCCGATGTCAGCAAAGAACCTGACGCAGCCGAACGTACAGTAGAAATCAACCGTGCCTACGAAACGCTTTCCGATAAAGAAAAGCGGGCCGAATACGATGAAATGTTGGCTAATCCTTACGGACGCAGCGCCGGAGGCAATCCGTTCGGTCAAGGCGGCAATCCGTTTGGCAATGGATTTAACGGTGGCGGCTTCCACTATGAACGTCATGAAGGCGAACCGTTCGGAGCGGGAGACTTCAATTTTGAAGATCTGTTTTCATCATTCCGCCAATCCCACACTCGTTCCGAGCAACCCCGCGGCCCAATAAAAGGCGAGGATCAACATGCTGAATTGAGTATTGATATTTACGCAGCGTATGTTGGCGCAGAACGTAGCATGACTTTGAATGTGCCAACTCTAGACGAATACGGACGTGCGGTTTATCAAAATAAAACCCTCAACGTCAAAATCCCCAAAGGCATTGCAGAAGGCCAACAAATCCGTTTGGCCGGTCAAGGTTTGCCGGGATATAACGGTGGAGAAAACGGTGACTTGTACTTAAAAATCAAGTTCCACGACCAACCTGATTTATACGTCAAAAACAGGAAAGACGTATATCAAACAATAGATGTCAAACCTTGGGAAGCCGTATTGGGCGGCAAAATCATCGTCCCTACCGCTTCAGGCCGCTTGCAGGTCAATCTGCCTGCCAACAGCCAAAGCGGTAAAAGCATCCGCCTCAAAGGCAAAGGTATTCCTGCAAAAGAAGCCGGAGACCTTTATCTCAATATCCGCATTAATGTTCCGCCAGTAGAGAGCGAAGCCGACCGTGCCGCATGGGAAAAATTAGCCGAACACTTTGCCGCGAAACAAGCATAAGAGAAAGGATAAATTATGATTCAGTCCTCCGATGTTACCCTTACTTTTGAAGAAATCGTTGCCGCCAGCCGCTGCCGTCGTGATTGGCTGTTGGAACTTATAGCAGAAGACATCATCAGCATAGATGGAGTGCCCGAAAAAAGCACCTTCAGTGGTTTTCATCTTGCCCGCATCCGTCGCGCACAACGCTTAAGCCGTGATTTTGAGGCCGGCATTCCTGCATTGGGGCTGATTATGCGGCTGTTGGACGAGGTGGAAGAACTCAGAAAAATACAGCGTCCGCTGGTCCTGCTCGAAGAAGAGTAAATATTGGCAAGTTGTTCAATTAAATATTGATGACAAGACAAAGTTTTTGATTTTTATTGATATTCCATAATGAAAGGCCGTCTGAAAATATTTTCAGACGGCCTTTTTATGCCTTCATTAACAACAGCGTCCACCGTTGCCGCCGCAACGGCGTTTGCGGCAGTAGTCTTGGAATTGCAGCTCGGTCATGACCGGCGCGTTGGGATTATGTTTGCGCTGGCGGGCAACGTAGTTTTCATAATCTGGGACACCGGCCATCAAGTTCGCTGTCAACTTGATGGTTTTCCACCAAGATGCGAGCTTATGCTTCACTTTGAGTCTCCGGCTGTTTACCGTCGCGGTACACTGCTGGAATTTCTTTAGCAGTTGGCCAACCGACTTTGCGGGCTTTCATGGCAGTACGGAAACCGTACACGGCGACAATCACGACAACTGCCAAGAACAAAGCGGTCAAACCGGCATTGATTTGGTCGTTGAAGATGATTTGTGACATTTCGCCAATGTCTTTAGCAGGAGCGAGGACTTCGCCTGAAGCCAAGGCATCGCGGTATTTGCCTGCGTGAGCCAAGAAGCTGACGCGCGGGTCGCTGTGGAACAGTTTTTGCAAACCGGCATAGCAGGTTACAAACAATACGCCGACAGCAGGAACCAAAGTTACCCAAACATAGCGGTCGCGTTTCATTTTCACCAATACGACGGTACACATAATCAACGCTACGCCTGCAAGCATTTGGTTGGCGATACCAAACAACGGCCAGAGCGAGTTAATACCGCCCAGAGGGTCGGTTACGCCGGTATAGAGGAAGTAACCCCACAATGCCACAGCAAAGAATGTGGCAACCAAGTTGGCAGGGATTGAGTCGGTGTTACCGAATGGTTTGTAGAAGATACTGCCCAAGTCTTGAATCATGAAACGGGCAACGCGTGTACCGGCGTCAACTGCGGTCAAGATGAACAAGGCTTCAAACAGCAAGGCAAAGTGATACCAGAACGCCATCATGGCTTCGCCCGGAATCAGACGGCTCATGATGTGTGCCATACCGACTGCGAGGGTTGGTGCACCGCCTGCGCGGGATAGAATGGTGTTTTCGCCCACTTCTTTAGCAGTGTGCAACAGGGTTGCGGCATCAACAGAGAAATTCAGTTTAGTGGTGATGACTTCGGCAGCTGTGTTGGCATCTGTACCAATCAGCGCGGCCGGGCTGTTCATCGCAAAGTACACGCCTGGCTCAAGCGAAGCGGCGGCAGCCAGCGCCATAATAGCCACAAAGCTTTCCATAATCATGCCGCCGTAACCGATCATGCGGACGTGTGTTTCGTTTTCCACCATTTTTGGAGTGGTACCTGAAGAAATCAGCGCATGGAAGCCTGAAACTGCACCACAAGCAATGGTAATGAACAAGAATGGGAACAATGCACCAGAGAATACCGGGCCTGAACCATCGATAAAGTGGGTAACTGCAGGCATTTGCAGAGTCGGGTTAACAATAACGATACCCAAAGCCAAAGCTGCAATCGTACCGATTTTCAGGAAGGTAGACAGATAGTCGCGCGGAGTCAGCAAGAGCCAAACCGGCAATACGGAAGCCACGAAACCGTAAATCATAATCGCCCAAGTCAGCTGAATGCCGTCAAGGTCGAACCAGTGACCGAAGGAGCTGTGGGCAACATCTTCACCGTAAATCACGGCCAACATCAGCAAAATAAAGCCGACGATGGAAATCTCGCCAATTTTGCCCGGACGGATATAACGGGTGTAAATACCCATAAACAGAGCAATCGGCATAGTCGCTGCGATGGTGAACGTACCCCAAGGGCTGTGAACCAATGCTTTCACAACAATCAGCGCCAACACCGCCATAATGATGACCATAATCATCAAAATACCAATGGATGCAATCACGCCGGGAACGGTACCGAGTTCTTGTTTCACGATATCGCCCAAAGACTTACCGTCACGGCGCATAGAAACAAATAGTACCATCATATCCTGTACGGCACCGGCAAATACCACGCCGAAGATAATCCACAAAGTACCGGGCAGATAACCCATTTGCGCTGCCAATACAGGACCAACCAGAGGGCCTGCGCCGGCAATAGCGGCAAAGTGGTGGCCGAACAGTACGCCTTTATGTGTGGGAACATAGTCCAAGCCGTCATTGTGGCGTTCTGCCGGAGTCAGACGGTTAGGATCAAGCTGCATCACACGGTTGGCAATGTAAAGACTGTAGAAACGGTAGGCAATGCAGTATACCGAAATGGCGGCCGTAACCATCCAAATCGCACTGACTTGCTCGCCACGGCTGAGAGCTAAAGTAGTAAAGGAGGCCAAGCCTACCAAAACCACAATGCCCCAGATCAAAAATGATTTGAGCGATTTCATTGATTTATCCTTAAAACGTGATGCACCAAGGCTTGCTTTAGCGACAAACTGCCTTAATGCGCTTCAGAAAGACCAGTCATTATAGTCTTCATGATTTCATGAGTGAAATGTCATTTCAACCCAAATTCGACTGAAAACAAAATGATTAGTTCGTCCGTAAGGTTAACACAAACAGACAATATACCCTTCATTTTTTACTTCAAAACTAAATATTCCTTAACATATAACAAACGAAAGGCCGTCTGAAAACCCAAAAATTCAGTTTTCAGACGGCCTGACAAACAGTCAATGCTATAATCCGACATTCCCATTTCTCTATATTGCCATACCATGCAAAACAACGATTCCGAAACCATGCGCCTCTCCAAACGCATGGCGCAATTGGGCTTATGCTCGCGCCGCGAGGCAGACAGTTACATCGAGCAAGGCTGGGTCAAAGTCAACGGTCAAACCGCCGTACTCGGTCAAAAAGTCACCGAGCGCGACCGCATCGACCTCAACAAACAAGCCCATGAAAAACAAGCAGCGCGCGTAACCATCCTTCTGAATAAACCCGTCGGCTACGTCAGCGCGCAGGCAGAAAAAGGCTATAAATCCGCCGCAGAACTCATTACCGCCGAAAACCATTGGGAAGGCGATGACAGCCATATCCCTTTCAGCGAAAAACACAAATTCGGCTTAGCCCCTGCCGGCCGCTTAGATATCGACTCCGTCGGATTGTTAGTACTCACTCAGGACGGCCGCATTGCCAAACAACTGATTGGTGAAAACAGCAGCAGCGAAAAAGAATACCTTGTCCGCGTCCGTGGCAAACTGGACGATAAAGGCCTCGCCCTACTCAACCACGGCTTGAGTTTGGACGGAGAAAAATTGCGCCCCGCCAAAGTCGAATGGCAAAACGAAGACCAGTTGCGCTTTATTTTGCGACAAGGCAAAAAACGCCAAATCCGCCGCATGTGCGAACTGGTCGGCCTGCGTGTCGTCGGTTTGAAACGCATCCGCATGGGTAAAGTCAAACTCGGCAGACTGCCGCCGGGCAAATGGCGTTATCTACGCGCTGACGAATCGTTTTAATTGCAGCTAATAAAAAGGCCGTCTGAAAACACATTTCAGACGGCCTCATCTTTTACTGCTTACTCGATATAAGTAAACTTCGCACGTTTGATATTGCAGAGAATTTCGTACGGAATCATACCGGCAACTTCGGAAACTTCATTGATATTAATCACATCGCCCCAAAGCTCGACTTCCGCGCCCAAGCCCTCTTTCGATGCTTCCAGCTCAACCGTAATCATATCCATAGATACCCTGCCGATAATACGGCTGCGTTTGCCATCCACTGCCACAGGGGAATTAGTGGAAGCGCGACGCGGATAACCGTCGGCATAGCCGCAGGCAATCAAACCGACACGGGTAGATTTGCTGGTGTAGAACGTTGCGCCGTAGCCAATCGGAGAATGCGGTTGCAACACGCGCTCGCCGAAAACACGGGAAGTCAGGCGCATAACAGGTTTCAAACGCTCATCCACGCCGCCGAAAGGCGAAATACCATACAAGGCCAGACCGGCACGTCCCCAATCGCGCCGCGCTTCAGGCACGTTCAAAATCGCGGCGGAATTCGCCAAGCTCTCTTCGCCTTCCAAACCCTCACACGCCAAATCAAACGCTTCAAGCTGCATTTCGGTCATGCCGTTTTCCGGTTCGTCCGCGCAGGCAAAATGGCTGAATTTCACAATGTTTTCAACCGATTCGGATTGTTTCAATGCAGTATAGGCGGCGGCATAGTTATGCGGAAAGAAACCGGCACGGTGCATACCCGAGTCCATTTTCAGCCATACGGTCGTCGGACGTTGCCACTCATGATGCACAAACGCCTCCAACTGCCATTGGCTACCGATTGCCGGCCACAAATCATAACGGTCAACATCCGCATATTCCGTAGCCTCAAACACGCCTTCCAACAAAACAATCGGATTTTTAATGCCGTTTTGACGCAATTCCACGCCTTCATCTACCGTTGCCACCGCAAAGCCGTCGGCAATATCCGCCAACGCGTGTGCACATCTGACCGCACCATGCCCGTAAGCATCGGCCTTAATCACGGCCAACAATTTATTGCCATGCAACTCTTTGAGAAAACGATAATTTTGACGTAAATTATCCAAACGGATTTGCGCATTGAGCGGACGCATAATGTATTCCTCTTATCGGCATTCCGTTTCAGACGGCCTGCCCTATTACTTTGAAGTAAATATTATAGGTCAAAAACTACACAGGATTCCATGAAATACACAAGAATAATCTATTCATATTTTAGAACTCATGCGCACCTTTAGGCATTTATGCTTCTTCTCAGCCTGTTTTAAGGTTATGATTCAATCCAAATGAAAACGACAGACATCAAGGCCATGAAAGAACTCGACAAAACCGACTTAAAAATCCTCAAGCTCCTACAACAAAATGCACGTATCCCCATGACTGAATTGGCTGAAAAAGTCGGCCTCTCCACTACGCCAGTAACCGAACGCGTCCGCCGCTTGGAACGCGACAACCTCATTACCGGCTATCACGCCCATCTGAATCCTCATGCTTTAGGCCAAAGCCTCTTGGTCTTTGTCGAGCTGAAACTGCGTTCCAAATCCGGCAATATTTTTGAAGACTTCAAACGCGAAGTGCTGAAGATTCCGCAAATTCTGGAATGCCACTTAGTATCCGGCGAATACGACTACCTTATCAAAGTCCGCCTGCCCAATATGTCCGCCTATCGAGATATGCTCGGCAATATCCTGCTGCAACTGCCGGCTGCTTCCGAAAGCCGCAGCTATGTTGTCATGGAAGAAGTCAAAGAAGAAGTAGTATTAGACATCTAATTCTATTCAACAAACAAAGGCCGTCTGAAAGATTACAACATTCAGACGGCCTTTATTTTAAATAGGCAAAAAAAATGCACACATCCGACAGAATGTGTGCCAAGTCTACAAAGGAGAAATAGAGGAGAAACTATTAACTGACTACTCGAACCAGCTAACGAAACGAATTATGCAACAAGATATTCAACCGCGCAAGTATTTTTCTTGTAAAGTTTCTTAATTATTCAATTAACAGATCTTAAATGTAATCATGTTTCAATGTAGATAAAAAAATGCGCATACCGTTTTGATATGCGCCAAGTCTACAAAGGAGAAATAGAGGAGAAAAATCAAGCTGCATCAAGCAACTCAACGGCGCGAATTATCCTAGCCTTCTACCCTCCTGTCAACTGTTTTCCCATCTATTTTCAAGTATTTTGCTAAAAAACAACAAATCCACTATTCCCCTCTTTTTCTTGCTATTTTCGCCCATATATAAAAAGAATTTAGGGCCGTCTGAAACATATATTGCCACTAAAGATAAACGGCTCCATACTCACACATTCATAGTCCATATCAACCCAACCCACAACCATGACCACCCCACTTTCCCTTGCCGTCGTCGGCCATACTAACACAGGCAAAACCTCGCTCTTACGTACGCTTTTGCGCGACAGCACCTTCGGCGAAGTGAAAAACGCGCCCTCCACCACGCGCCATGTCGAAGAAGCCCTTATCAACGACGGCGACGACAGCCTGGTTTATCTCTACGACACACCCGGCCTTGAAGATGCCGGCGGCGTGTTGGACTGGCTGGAAACCCATACATCCGCACGCGATGACGGCATTGAGCGCATCCAGCAATTCCTCAACAGCCATGAATCGCATCACGAGTTTAACCAAGAGGCCAAAGTTCTGCGCCAAGTCATGCAAAGCGATATGGCCATGTACGTCATCGATGCGCGGGAACCCGTCCTCGACAAATACAAAGACGAGCTGACTATTTTGTCTTGGTGCGCCAAGCCCATCATGCCCGTGTTCAACTTCACCCAAAATCAAGACCTGACCGCTTGGACCAATATGCTCGCCCGCAGAAACCTGCATGTTTACGCCGGTTTCGATACCGTTGCCTTCGACTTTGAAGGCGAAATCCGATTGTGGGACAACCTTGCCACCATGTTACCCAAGCGCGACATCCTCGACCGCCTCATCAATATGCGCCGTCGCGAGTGGCAACTGCTGGATACGGAAGCGCGCCGTGAAATTGCCGATTTTCTGCTGGATGCCGCCGCATTTACCCAAGAAATTGCCGAAAACGACGACCCTGCCCCGACTTTGGAAGTCATGCAATCGGAAATCCACCAACTTGAGCGGCAAATGCAACAACGCCTGTTCACACTTTACCGCTTCTATCACGACGAAGTCGGCAGCGACAGCACATGGATGCCCAAAGCCTTCAAACAAGATCCGTTTGACAGCGAATTGCTCAAACATTACGGCATCCGTACCGGTACCGGCGCAACCGCAGGTGCACTCATCGGCTTAGGCTTGGATATTGCCACGCTTGGCGGCTCACTTGGTTTGGGTACGGCCATCGGCGGCCTGTTAGGCGGCATTTTGCCCAATGCCCAAGACATCACCGACAAAATCAACGGCAGGCAAACCCTGCATACCGATCCGGAAACCCTTACCCTGCTCGCCGCACGCGCACTGGATTTGTTGCACGTCTTGCAAACGCGCGGCCATGCGGCTCAGTCGCATATCGAGCTAAAAGAACGCAAAGCGCCATGGAATGCGGCCAAATTGCCAAGCGAACTCAACAAAGCGCGTAGCAACCGCAAATGGTCTTCGCTCAACACACACCAGCCCGAAGCCAGCCGTAACGAACGCGCAGCCTATGCAGCCACTTTAAGCGAAAAATTAAAAGCTTAGAATTGCCGCATAACAAAAAGGCCGTCTGAAACCTAAATGTTTCAGACGGCCTTTTGATTTTAGAAGGAAAATACTTATTCAGCAGCTTTGGTTTCTCGTTTCAAACCGCCGCCAAGTGCTTTATACAAGTCGGCAAGGTTTTCCAGACGGGTCAGCTGATTGGCTAAAAGAGCAGTATCCGCGCTATAACTGCTGCGCTCGGCATCCAGTAAATCCAATGCGCTGGATACGCCATGTTTGTAGCGCAGGCTGATAAGGCGCAGGCTGTCGTTGTAGGCACGGCTTTGTTTGCTCAAAGCGGCATAGCTTTTATCCAGCTGTTCGCGTGCAACCAACGCATTGGAAACGTCTTTGAATGCGGATTGAACAGCGGCTTCATAAGCAACGATTTGTGCCTGTTGGCGCAGTTTGGCTACGTCAAGATTGGCTTTGTTTGTGCCCCAGTCAAAGATAGGCAATGTGATGGACGGTGCAAAAGCCCAAATACCTGTGCCGCTCTTAAACAGGCCGCTCAACTCGCCGGAAGCGGTACCGACCGAACCGGTTAGGCTGATGCGTGGGAAAAACGCCGCACGTGCCGCACCAATATTGGCATTGGCTTGTTTGAGCGCGTGTTCGGCCGCACGGATATCCGGACGGTTGAGCAACACATCCGAACTCAAACCGGCAGGCAGTTTAGTCATTTTGAACTGCTTGCTCAAAGGCAAACCGGCAGGCAGATCTTCGGGTAAAGGTTGATTAATCAGCATAGCCAAGGAATTGCGCGCTTGCTCGCGGTTTTTTACCGCGGATGCGTAATCGGCTTTGGCTGATTCAATCAGGGCTTCCTGTTGGCGCAAATCAACGGCGGAAATCACGCCGGCCTTATGGCGTAATTGTGAAAGCTTGTAAGTCGCTTCACGGGTTTGCAATACGCGTTGTGCCAATGCCATGGTTTCTTCAGCGTAGCGTTCATTAAAGTAGGCTTTGGCAACGGTAGAAATCAGGGTCAGATGCGCGGCATCGCGGTTGGCGGCCACATTGAAATAACCTTGCAACGCGGCTTCGCTGGTGCTGCGGACACGGCCGAAAAGGTCAAGTTCATAAGAGGCTGCGCCCAAACCCACGCTGTATTGGCTGCTGACGCTGCCGCCGCTCAAGCTGCCTTGACGCGAACCTGTACCGCTGGCATTGACGGTTGGCAACAAATTATTACGCGCAATCATATATTGCTTGCGATAGATTTCCGCATTCAGCGCGGCTGTACGCAAATCGGTATTGCGTTCCAATGCGATGTCGATCAGGCGGTGAAGGCGAGGATCGGCAAAGTAATCTTGCCAACCCAATTCGGCTGCACGGATACCGTCGTCAACAGTGTCGTATTTAAACGTATCGGCCACGGCAACTTGAGGCTGCTCATATTTCGGCATCATGGTACAGGCCGACAAAGCCACGGCGGCGGCAACGGCGGTCAGTACAGGTTTGAATGTAATCTTCTTCATTTTAGAATCCTTTAGCATTTTGAGGCCGTCTGAAAATTTTTCAGACGGCCTTTGCTTTAGTGCTTGTCTGAATCGTGTTTACCGTCTTCAATCATGCCGGCTTCAGCGGCGTGTTTGGCGGCCATCTCATGCTCGTGTGCGGTTTCTTTAAAGAATTTGCGCACAACCACATAGAACAAAGGCACAAGGAACACAGACAGAATCGTACCGATCAACATACCCCAGACCACGGTCGTACCAATCGCACGTTGGCTGGCGGAGCTGGCACCGCTGGCAACATAAAGCGGTACCACGCCCAAGATGAAGGCAAACGAAGTCATGATAATCGGACGGAAACGCAAGTGTGCGGCGGCAAGCGCAGCTTCAAGCGCGCTCTTGCCTTGCGCTTGCAGGTCTTTGGCAAACTCGATAATCAAAATCGCGTTTTTCGCACTCAAACCCATCACCGTAACGAAACCGACTTGGAAGTAGATATCGTTGGCGTATGCCGGAATACTGCCCAGTAATGCTTCAAACATGTTACGGCCAGTCACACCCAATGCCGCGCCAATCAAGCCCAACGGAATCACAAGGATAACCGCCAACGGGATAGACCAGCTTTCGTACAAAGCAGCCAATACCAAGAATACAGCGGCAGCGGCCAATGCGTACAATACGACAGTTTGCGAGCCGCCTTTAGCCTCTTCACGAGACTGGCCTCCCCATTCCAGACTGTAACCGCCGCCCATGTCATCAACCATTTGCTGTACCGCAGCCATGGCTTGACCGGAAGATACGCCATTAACAGGCGAGCCGGAAAGCTCCATTGCCGGATAACCATTGAAGCGGACGCTTTGTTCCATACCGTTTTCCCAAGAAACAGTAGCAATGGTAGAAAGCGGTACGGCAACGCCGGATTTATTCGGTACAGTCAGGTTCAGAATATCGGCAGGCTGCATACGGGCACTCGCATCAGCTTGTACCATCACGCGTTGCAGACGGCCTTGATTCGGGAAGTCGTTTACATAAGACGAACCCAAAGCAGAAGCCAAAGCAGTACGGATGTCAGAGAACGAAATACCTTGTGCTGCTGCGGCAGAGCGGTCGATGTCGATTTTCAACTGCGGCGCATCTTCCAAACCGCTCGCACGAACGGTACTTGGGTTAAACAAACCGCTTTTGCGCATTTTGTCAATCAACTCATTGCGCTTGGCCAATAATGCGGCATGGCCGCTGTTGTTACGGTCTTGCAGGTAAATCGTCAAGCCGGAGCCTGTACCCAATTCCATAATGGCAGGAGGCACAATCGCCAAACCGAAACCGTCTTTCAGCGTAGCCATCATCATGCCGGTCAACTTACCGGAAATAGAAGTCGCATCGCTGCCCGGAGCAGTACGTTCGCTCCAGTCTTTCAGAATGACAAAGCCCAAAGCCATGTTTTGGCCGGAACCGCTAAAACTAAAGCCGGAAACGGTAATAATGTTCTCGATCTCAGGTACAGATTTCGCCAGTTGAGTGATTTGAGCCAAAGTTGCATCGGTACGCTCTTTGGTCGCGCCGGCAGGCAGCTGTACGCTCAACATCAAGTTACCTTGGTCTTCAGTCGGCAAGAAGGAAGTCGGCAGACGCATAAACAGGAATACGCCCACAACAGTCAAACCGATATAGACAACCATCATGCGCAAAGTCTTGCGCAAGACTTTGGCTACCCAGCCTTCGTAGCCGTGTGTCCAGTTGTCGAATTTCTTGTTAAACCAACCGAAGAAACCTTTTTTCTCTTCGTGATGACCATTCTGAATCGGCTTGAGCATGGTGGCACACAATGCCGGAGTCAGCGTCAAAGCAAGGAATGCGGAGAAGCCGATCGATGCCACCATGGTCAGGGCAAACTGTTTGTAAATGTTACCGGTTGCACCGCTAAACATTGCCAGCGGCACAAATACGGACATCAACACGGCAGTAATACCGATCACCGCGCCGGAAATCTGACTCATCGCTTTTTTGGTTGCAGCCTTAGGCGGCAGACCTTCGCTCGCCATAATACGCTCAACGTTTTCAACGACCACAATCGCATCATCGACCACAATACCAATTACCAATACCATCGCAAACATGGTCAATACGTTAATCGACATACCCATATATGAGATAAAGGCAAAACCGCCCAACAGGGAAATCGGCACGACAATAGTCGGAATCAGCGTATAGCGGATATTTTGCAGGAAGAGATAAATCACCAAGAATACCAATACGATGGCTTCCAAAAGTGTATGGATTACTTTCTCAATCGAAATTTCCACAAATTTGGAAGTATCGTAAGGAATTTTCCAGCTCATGCCGTCTGGAAAATACTTCTGCAAAACCGCCATTTTTTCTTTCACGGCAGTCGCCGTTGCCAAAGCGTTACCGCTGTTAGACAACATCACTGCCATACCGGTGGTGTTCACACCGTTCAAGCGGGTGGAAGAAGAATAATCCTGCATACCCAAGCTGACTTTGGCAACGTCTTTCAGATAGACATTAGAACCATCGGTATTGGATACCAAAATGATGTTGCCAAACTCTTCAGCAGTGCTCAGCTGACCTTGCGCCGTCACAGTTGCTGAAATAGTCTGACCTGCAGCCGCCGGCAAAGAGCCGATAGAGCCTGCAGAAATTTGGATATTTTGTGTCGCAAGCGCATTGGTTACCGTTGCAAAAGACAGGTTGTAGTTTTGCAGTTTTTTCGGGTCAACCCAAATACGCATGGCGCGTTGCGCACCAAACAATTGTACCTGCCCTACCCCGTCAATACGCTGCAGTTCAGGAATGATATTGCGCTGGGCGTAATCGTTCATTTCCTCAATGGATTGCTTTTCAGAAGAAAGCATGACCACTTGCAAGAAGTTGGAACGCGCTTTAGATACGGTTACACCATATTGCTGTACGGTAGACGGCAATGTGGACAACACTTCCGACAATTTGTTCTGCACGTCTACCTGCGCCAAATCTTCATTGGTTTCCGGTGTAAACGTCAGACTGACGCTGCCGCTGCCACTGGAATTGGCAGAAGTCGTCATATAGTCCAAACCTTCCACACCGTACATATTACGTTCGATAACGGCCAGTACGCTGTCTTCCATTACCTGAGCCGAAGCGCCCGGATAAGTAGCGCGCAAAGTAATAGTCGGTGCAGCAACGGACGGATATTGGGAAATCGGCAGTTTTTGAATGCCGAAAATACCCGCTGCGATGATAAAAATCGCAATAACCCATGCAAAGATGGGGCGGTCAATAAAAAACTTAGACATTCACGCGTTCCTTATTTGGCTTCAGATGCAGCTTTAGCTTCAGGCTTGGCCTCGGATGCAGCTTGGCCGTCTGAAACTGCCGGTGTTGCTGCCGCAGCGCTTGCAGGCGGCGTCCATTCTTTCGGCGTTACCTGTTTAGCACCCGACATAGCGGCAATGCTGATGCCTTCAACAATCACTTTGTCGCCGTCTTTAAGGCCGTCTGTAATAACCCAATTGCTACCTTGCTGTTGGGCAATGGTCACGACACGCGCTTCCATTTCGCTCTTGTCATTCACTACCATCACAGTATCTTGCGAACCGCGGGTAACTGCTTGTTGCGGCACTACAAATGCATTATCTACTGCCACTTGCTCCATCAACACGCGCACATACAAGCCCGGCATCAAGATATTTCTGTCGTTAGGAATGGCGGCGCGCAAGGTAATTTGACCGGTTGTTTCGTTGACAGTCGGATCTGCAAACAGCAGACGGCCTTTTTCAGGGTAAACGGTACCGTCGTCAAATTTGATATCCACTGCAATCGCGCCGTTTGCCGCCAACAATTTGCCTTCGGCAACCTGTTGACGCAGTTTCATGACCTCACTCGCAGACTGGGTAACGTTGACATACATCGGATTGGTTTGTTGGATCGTAGCTAAAACAGTAGTATCACCGGAATTCAACAGCGTACCTTCAGAAACTTTAGATTGACCGATAAAGCCGGAAATCGGCGCAGTAATGCGGGAGCGGTTCAGGCTGATACCGGCAGATTTGATGGCTGCTTGTGCAGATTTGACGCTTGCCTCTGCTGAACGCTTGGCGGTTACGGCCGCATCGTATTCTTGTTGGCTGATGGCATCGGCGGCAACCAGCGGTTTGTAGCGGGCCAAGTCGGCATTCGCTTTAGCCAAAGTCGCTTGCGCACTCGCCAACTGGGCGCGTGCGCTTTCTAAGTTTGCTTCATAAGATGAGCTGTCGATTTGGTACAAAGGCTGACCGGCTTGCACATAGCTGCCTTCTTGGAACAGGCGTTTTTGCAAAATACCGCCGACTTGGGCGCGAACTTCGGCAGTACGCAACGATTCCAGACGGCCCGGCAACTCGGTTGTCAATGCAACGGTTTCCGGATGCACGGTAACCACGCGGACTTCAGGCGCAGGTTGTTTTTGCTGTTGCTGACTGCCTTGCGCCTGTTGGCCGGCTGCTTTTTCATCGCCTTTGCCGCAAGCGGAAAGCGCCAACGCAGTAGCTGCTGCAATCGCCGCGACACGCATCATTTTAGAAGCATAAAGAGCCATAATTTTCCTATCTCTATGATAAATAAGGGTTTGACTAATTAAAAATTGATTACTTTAATCTCATATTTCGCAAACAGAAATTGCCTGCTTTTATGAAAAACAGGCTGACTATATAGTGTTGAGAAACAATATCAAGTATTGAATTGAATTATACATACATTCTTGCATGTTCAGAAGTAATTTTTTATAATCCGAACCATAAATTTACATTTCCCACAAAACAACTATGAGAAGAACCAAAACCGAAGCCTTAAAAACCAAAGAATATCTCATGCTTGCCGCATTAGATACGTTTTATCAGAAAGGCATTGCCCGCACTTCGCTCAACGAAATCGCCCAAGCCGCAGGCGTAACGCGCGGCGCGCTGTATTGGCATTTCAAAAACAAAGAAGATTTGTTTGACGCCTTGTTCCAACGGATTTGCGACGACATCGAAAGCTGCATAAAAGGAGACTCGAACAACAATAACGAACAGGCTTGGTCAAGCTTCCGACTGACCCTGACCCGTTTTTTCGAGCGGCTGCAACACAACGAGCTTCACTATAAATTCCACAGCATTTTGTTTTTAAAATGCGAACACACCGAGCAAAACGAGGCGGTCATTGCCATCGCTAAAAAACACCAATCACTATGGCGTGAAAAAATCGTTGCCGTCCTGACTGATGCGGTACAACAAAAAGCATTGGCGGATAATTTGGATATCGATATGGCAGTCATCTTCATCAAGTCTTCATTAGACGGCTTGATTTGGCGCTGGCTTTCTTCAGGTCAAGGCTTCGATTTGGCGCAAACTGCCCCACGCATGATTGAAATCATCATTGATACATTGGAAAACCATCCGCAATTAAGAAAACAATCATAAACATCAAAAATAAAAGGCCGTCTGGAACATTAAAAGTTTCAGACGGCCTTTTGGTTCAAACCTGCTTAACGTGTTACCGGTTTGTAACGGATACGTTTCGGTTTCGCGCCTTCTTCACCCAAACGGCGTTTCTTGTCGGCTTCGTATTCTTGATAGTTGCCGTCAAAGAACACCCATTTAGAGTCGCCTTCACAAGCCAAAATATGCGTAGCGATACGGTCGAGGAACCAGCGGTCGTGCGAAATCACCATCACGCTGCCGGCAAATTCCAGCAATGCATCTTCCAGCGCGCGCAGGGTTTCCACGTCGAGGTCGTTAGACGGTTCGTCCAGCAGCAACACATTACCGCCGCTCAACAAGGTTTTTGCCAAGTGCAGACGGCCGCGTTCGCCGCCCGACAATTGACCTGCAATTTTGCTTTGGTCGCTGCCTTTGAAGTTGAAGCGTCCCAAATATTGGCGGGCTGGAATTTCAAACTGGCCAACCTGCAAAATGTCGCGGCCTTCGGCAATATTGTCGAACACGGTTTTGTCGTTTTGTAAACCTGCGCGGCTTTGGTCAATCAGGCTCATTTTCACGGTTTGGCCGATTTTTACTTCGCCGGAATCAGGCTGCTCTTTGCCTGAAATCATTTTGAACAGCGTAGATTTACCCGCGCCGTTCGGGCCGATGATGCCGACAATCGCGCCAGCAGGTACTTTGAAGCTCAAATCGTCAATCAGCACTTTATCGCCAAACGATTTGGAAACGTTCACAAATTCAATCACTTCGTTACCCAAACGCTCGGCAACAGGGATAAAGATTTCCTGCGTTTCATTGCGTTTTTGGTATTCGTAGTTGCTCATTTCTTCAAAACGCGCCAAACGCGCTTTGGACTTGGCTTGGCGGCCTTTGGCATTTTGGCGCACCCATTCCAATTCCTGCTTCATCGCTTTCACGCGTGCAGCTTCGGATTTTGCCTCGTTTTCCAAGCGTTTTTCTTTCTGCTCCAGCCAAGACGAGTAATTGCCTTTCCACGGGATACCGTATCCGCGGTCGAGTTCCAAAATCCATTCGGCGGCGTTGTCGAGGAAGTAGCGGTCATGTGTTACGGCAACGACTGTACCTGGGAAGCGTACCAAGAATTGCTCCAGCCATTCGACAGATTCTGCGTCCAAGTGGTTGGTCGGTTCGTCCAGCAGCAGCATATCGGGCTTGCTCAACAAGAGTTTGCACAAAGCGACGCGGCGTTTTTCACCACCGGACAGATTGCCGATTTTGGCATCCCAATCAGGCAGGCGCAACGCGTCGGCAGCAATTTCCAATTCATGCTCTGCACCGCCGCCGGTAGATGAACCCGCCGCAATAATCGCTTCCAAACGGCCTTGTTCTTCCGCCAACGCGTCAAAATCCGCATCAGGATTGGCATACTCGGCATATACTTCTTCCAAACGTTTTTGTGCGGCAGCCACTTCGCCCAAACCGCTTTCCACTTCCTCGCGCACAGTTTTCTCAGGATCAAGCTCAGGCTCTTGCGGCAAATAGCCGATTTTAATGCCGCCCATCGGCACGGCTTCGCCCTCAAATTCTTTATCCACGCCCGCCATAATCCGCAGTACAGTAGATTTACCCGCACCGTTCAAACCGAGCAAACCGATTTTTGCACCGGGGAAAAATGAAAGGGAAATGTCTTTAATAATGGTTTTTTGCGGCGGCACAACCTTGCTCACGCGCAGCATAGAATAGACGTATTGTTGGGACATAGTTTTCTCGTTTTCATCAAACAAATTTCAGACGGCCCATTTTAACCTATTGCCCCAATACTTGCTTGTTCAAATGCCGTCTGAAAATAGAAATAAGCATCAAAATATACACCGAGCCGAACCGATACCCTCATTGCCCGACGGTATCAATGCCAAACCGCAAAAAATTTGATTTAAGCCAGTTTATCCTTGAACTGGCATTGCCAATATCCGGCGCGCTTCATAAAATGCACCTATATCCTTGAAAGTACGCACACAAACAATAACGACAGAGAACGCCACACCAAGGAACCTTTCAGATTTCTCAATAAAAATACTTTTAAAAAAAGGATTTACCTCATGTCGGAAAATACGCAAAAAACAGCAAAACAAGGTTTGCCGTCACTGGCAAAAAGTACGATTTGGATGCTGAGCTTCGGCTATCTCGGCGTTCAGACGGCCTTTACCCTGCAAAGCTCACAAATGAGCCGAATTTTTCAAACTTTAGGCGCCGACCCGCATAATTTGGGCTGGTTTTTCATTCTGCCGCCGCTAGCCGGTATGTTGGTTCAGCCGATTGTGGGCTACTACTCAGACCGCACTTGGATGCCGCGCCTGGGCGGTCGTCGTCTGCCCTATCTGCTTTATGGCACGCTGATTGCAGTTATCGTCATGATTCTGATGCCGAACTCGGGCAGCTTCGGTTTTGGCTACGCTTCTTTGGCGGCTTTGTCGTTTGGCGCGCTGATGATTGCGCTGTTGGACGTATCCTCCAATATGGCAATGCAGCCGTTTAAAATGATGGTCGGCGACATGGTCAACGAGGAGCAGAAAAGCTACGCCTACGGGATTCAAAGTTTCTTAGCGAATACGGGCGCGGTTGTGGCGGCGATTCTGCCGTTTGTGTTTGCGTATATCGGTTTGGCGAACACGGCCGAAAAAGGCGTCGTACCGCAAACCGTGGTCGTAGCATTCTATGTGGGCGCAGCGTTGCTGATTATTACCAGTGCGTTCACCATCTTCAAAGTCAAAGAATACGATCCGGAAACCTACGCCCGCTATCACGG
The DNA here is from genome assembly GCF_051962805.1 of Neisseria sp. P0008.S002. Classification (NCBI taxonomy): domain Bacteria; kingdom Pseudomonadati; phylum Pseudomonadota; class Betaproteobacteria; order Neisseriales; family Neisseriaceae; genus Neisseria; species Neisseria sp. P0008.S002. Next base: position 40,964 of record NZ_JBQCUY010000009.1, read on the forward strand.
CATCGATGTCGCCGCGAATCAGGAAAAAGCCAACTGGTTCGAACTTTTGAAAACCGCGCCTAAAGCGTTTTGGACGGTGACTTTGGTGCAATTCTTCTGCTGGTTCGCCTTCCAATATATGTGGACTTACTCGGCAGGCGCGATTGCAGAAAACGTTTGGCAGACAACCGATGCCTCTTCCGTAGGCTACCAAGAAGCAGGCAACTGGTACGGCGTTTTGGCGGCGGTGCAATCCATTGCTGCCGTCATATGTTCGTTTATTCTGGCAAAAGTACCGAATAAATACCATAAAGCCGGTTATTTCGGTTGTCTGGCTCTGGGCGCGCTCGGTTTCTTCTCTATTTTCTTTATCCACAATCAATACGCATTAATCCTGTCTTATACCTTAATCGGCATCGCGTGGGCAGGTATCATTACCTATCCTTTGACGATTGTAACCAATGCCCTCTCCGGCAAACACATGGGTACTTATTTGGGTCTGTTTAATGGCTCTATCTGTATGCCTCAAATCGTCGCCTCCCTGCTGAGCTTTATCCTCTTCCCTATGCTGGGCAGCCATCAGGCAACCATGTTCTTGGTTGCAGGCGCAGTCTTGCTGCTGGGAGCCTTCTCTGTATGTCTGATTAAAGAGACCCACGGCGAATAATCCATCCATACCATCGGCAAAGGCCGTCTGAAACCTTTGCCGAACTTACGATTTTAATAACAGGAGCTTCATAAATGTACACAAGAATCATGGAAATCAGCCCTTGGACATTGCGTTCGGCAAAACTGGAAAAAGAATACAAACGGCTGCAAGAGAGCCTGACCAGTTTGGGCAACGGCTATATGGGTATGCGCGGCAACTTTGAAGAAACCTACTCCGCCGACAGCCACTTGGGCACCTACATCGCCGGTGTTTGGTTCCCCGACAAAACCCGCGTCGGTTGGTGGAAAAACGGCTATCCTAAATATTTTGGCAAAGCCATCAATGCGCTCAATTTCAGCAAAGTTAAAATCTTTGTCGACAATCAGGAAGTGGACTTGGCGAAAAACGACGTTGCCGACTTCTCCATCGAACTCGATATGCAGCACGGCGTGTTGCGCCGCTCGTTCACCGTATTCGGCGTGCGTTTCGATGTGTGCAAATTCCTGTCCGTCGCGCAAAAAGAGCTGGCGGTTATCCGCTGGGAAGCCGTATCCGTTGACGGCAAAACCCACCAAGTCCGCATCGATTCCATCATCGACGCCGATGTGAAAAACGAAGACTCCAACTATGAAGAAAAATTCTGGCAGGTATTGGACAAAGGCGTTTCAGACGGCCTCTCCTACATTGCCACCCAAACCGTCGCTAATCCCTTCGGCGTGGAACAATTCATCGTCAACGCCGAGCAAACCTTCGCCGGCAGCTTCAAAGCCCTTGGCGGCAGCCAAACCGACTGGCAGGTCTCCAATTCTTTTGAAGCTAAAGTCGGCAGCACGCCCGAAACCTTTGAAAAACGCGTGATTGTTACTACCAGCCGCGATTATCAGGGCTTGGAAGCAGTGAAAGCCGCAGGTCGCGCCTTGTCGGAAAAAATCGCAGGCGTTGCATTTGAAACCTTGCTGGACGCACACAAAGCAGGCTGGCTGCACCGTTGGGAAATCGCCGACGTGGTCATCGAAGGCAGCGACGAAGCGCAACAAGGCATCCGCTTCAACCTGTTCCAACTGTTCTCCACCTACTACGGCGAAGACGCGCGCCTGAATATCGGCCCCAAAGGTTTTACCGGCGAAAAATACGGCGGCGCGACCTATTGGGACACCGAAGCCTACGCCGTGCCGCTCTACCTCGCACTAGCGGAACCCGAAGTTACCCGCAACCTGCTGCAATACCGCCGCAACCAACTGCCGCAGGCGCAACACAACGCGCGCGAACAAGGCTTGGCAGGCGCACTCTATCCGATGGTGACGTTTACGGGCATCGAGTGCCACAACGAATGGGAAATCACCTTCGAGGAAATCCACCGCAACGGCGCGATTCCTTACGCCATCTACAACTACACCAACTACACCGGCGACGAAAGCTATCTTGCCAAAGAAGGCTTGGAAGTCTTGGTCGAAGTGTCCCGCTTCTGGGCGGACCGCGTCCACTTTTCCAAACGCAACGGCAAATACATGATTCACGGCGTAACCGGCCCGAACGAATACGAAAACAACATCAACAACAACTGGTACACCAACACCCTCGCTGCATGGGTATTGGATTACACCCACGAAGCCTTGGCGAAATACCCGCGTCCGGATTTGAACGTGAGTGCCGCCGAGCTGGAAAAATGGGCGGACATCAGCGCGAATATGTACCGTCCGCATGACGAAGAACTCGGCGTATTCGTCCAACACGACGGCTTCCTCGACAAAGACATCCGCCCCGTGTCCGCGCTTTCGCCCGACGATTTGCCGCTCAACCAGAAATGGTCGTGGGACAAAATCCTGCGTTCGCCCTTCATCAAACAGGCGGACGTATTGCAAGGCATCTACTTCTTCGGCGACCGTTTCAATATCGACGAAAAACGCCGCAACTTCGACTTCTACGAACCGATGACCGTTCATGAAAGCTCGTTGTCTCCATGTATCCACTCCATCCTCGCCGCCGAACTGGGCAAAGAAGAAAAAGCCGTGGAAATGTACCAGCGCACTGCCCGCCTGGACTTGGACAACTACAACAACGACACCGAAGACGGCCTGCACATTACTTCTATGACCGGCTCGTGGCTCGCCATCGTCCAAGGTTTCGCCCAAATGAAAACTTGGGGCGGCAAACTCAGCTTCGCACCGTTCCTGCCGAGCGCATGGACAGGCTACGCCTTCCATATCAACTACCGAGGCCGTCTGATTAAAGTCGCCGTCGGCAAAGAAAACGTCGTCTTCACCCTGCTCAAAGGCGAGCCGCTAGATTTGCAGGTGTACGGCAAAGACATCACGCTCAACGGCAGCCACACTGTCGCGTTGGAAAAATAAGGAGGGCACAAAATGACTTTTACCGCAGTCCTATTTGACCTCGACGGCGTCATTACCGACACCGCCGAATACCACTACCGCGCATGGAAAAAGCTTGCCGAAGAACTGGGCATCAGCATCGACCGCAAGTTTAACGAGCAGCTCAAAGGCGTATCGCGCGACGATTCGCTCAAACGCATCCTCGCGCACGGCGGCAAAACCGTCAGCGAAGTCGAGTTTGCCGAACTGACCCGCCGTAAAAACGACAACTACGTCGAGATGATTCAGGCAGTCAAACCCGAAGACGTATACCCCGGCATTTTGCCGCTGCTGGAAGCATTGAGAGCAAACGGCAAAAAAATCGCCCTCGCGTCCGCCAGTAAAAACGGTCCGTTTCTGCTGGAACGCATGGGGCTGACCCACTTCTTCGACGCCATTGCCGACCCTGCCGCCGTCGCGCATTCCAAACCCGCCCCCGACATCTTCCTCGCAGCAGCCGAGGGCGTAGGCGCGGACATCCGCCAATGCATTGGCATTGAAGACGCCGCCGCCGGCGTCGCCGCCATCAAAGCCGCCGGCGCATTGCCCATCGGCGTGGGCAAAGCCGAAGATTTGGGCAGCGACATCGCGCTGGTATCCGACACTGCCGACCTGACCTACGCCTACCTGCAAAACGTATGGGAACAATCAGACAGATAAAATATTAAGGAAGTAAAAGGCCGTCTAAAAAATATTTCAGACGGCCTTTCTGATTTTAGAACAGAATGATAACCCAACTTACGCAACCATAAAGACTGAATACCAACTTTTCAACCATGCTATTCAAATTTATTTGAACGACTTTCTATGACCTGCCAACCTTAACAATCACTATTAAAATGCGCGCCTATGTTCTGTCTCCGCCTGTATGCGGCTTGGGCGACAGCGAGGCTGCATTCGAGTAGGTTGCGGTTTTCGTATTCAGACGCGGTGTGCGGCTCGGCTTGGTTTTGCTTCCAAAGCCGCAGTTGGGCGATGGCGCGGCTCAGGCCGGTATCGTTGCGGAGGATGCCGAGATGGCGTTGGTTGAACGCTTGCAGGGCGGGACGGCTGAAGGTGTTTTGGAGGTCGTCTGAAAAGATACCTGCTTCAACAGAGGGGCTTTCAGACGACCTTTGGGACGGTACAGCTTGGAATGCTTGTCCGTCCGCGATGGTTTGGGCGGCAAGTCTGGCGGTAACGACGCATTCGAGTAGGGAGTTGCTGGCGAGGCGGTTGGCTCCGTGCAAGCCGGTGCAGGCTGTTTCACCTAAGGCGTAGAGCTGCGGCAGGGAGGTTCTGCCGCTGGGGTCGGTTTGGATGCCGCCGCAGGTATAGTGTTGCACGGGGCGGACGGGGATGGCTTGGCGCGTGATGTCCAAGCCGCATTGGGACAGGCAGTGCCGATGGATGGACGGGAAATGCTGGCGGACGAACGCTGCGGGTTGGCGGCTGATGTCGAGCGAGACGAAGTCTTGCGTTTGCTTGGCGATTTCGGCGGCGATGGCGCGGGCAACGATGTCACGCGGCGCGAGTTCGGCGCGGCGGTCGTAATGCGGCATAAACCGTTCGCCCGCTTGGTTGGTCAGGATGCCGCCTTCGCCGCGTACGGCTTCGGAAATCAGGAAGGTACGGCCGTTTTCAGACGACCTTGCCAAGCCTGTAGGGTGGAATTGGATAAATTCGAGGTTTTCGACTGCGCAACCTGCGCGTATCGCCATGGCGATGGCGTCGCCCGTGCATTCGGGCGGCGTGGTGGTGGCGGCGTAAATCTGTCCCAAGCCGCCGCCTGCGAGTACGGTATGGCTGGCACGGATGCTGTAGGTTTCTTGCGCTCGGCGGTCGAGGACGGTCAGTCCGCACGCTGCACCCGATTCGGTTTGGATGTCCAACGCCATCTGCCGCTCGCAAACGCGGATGCTCGGGCGGCGGCGTATTTGGGCAATCAGGCTCTGCATGACTGCTTCGCCCGTGTAGTCGGCGACGTGGGCGATTCGGCGGCAGGTGTGCCCGCCTTCGCGCGTCAGGTGCAAGTCATTATTATTTTGGTCGAATGCCACGCCCTGCGCCAGCAGCCATTCGATTGCCGGTTTGCCTTGCGACAGGATGGTGCGGACGGCAGCTTCGTCGCACAAACCTGCGCCCGCTTCCAAAGTATCGGCGACGTGTTTTTCGATGTCGTCCTCTCCCGACCACGCCGCCGCAATCCCGCCTTGCGCATGACGGCTGGCGGTGTCGTCCAGCCGGTTTTTGCACAAAATGACGATGCGGAACGATTCAGGCAGCGACAGGGCGAGCGTCAGTGCCGCCAGCCCGTTTCCGGCAATCAATACGTCGCAATCGGTTTGCATGGTGTTGTCCTTGTTTGAGAGGCCGTCTGAAACGGCAATATTGACAGCAAATCAGGCGGGTCCCATGCCGTTGAACACATCTTTTTTCTTCAGCCCTGCCGCGAAGTCGAGCATACGCTGCAAAGGCAGTTTGGCGGCTTCGCCCAGCTTTCTGTCCAACAGGATTTCGTTGTGCCCGCTCGTCAGGGCGTGTTTGATGCCGCCCAGCGAATTCATTGCCATCCACGGGCAGAACGCGCAGCTTTTGCAGCTTCCGCCGTTGCCCGCCGTCGGTGCGGCGATAAATTCTTTGTCGGGCGCCTGCTTTTGCATTTCGTGCAGGATGCCCAAATCGGTCGCCACGATGAATTTTTTTTCGGGGCGCGATACGGCGGCTTTCAGTAGTTTGCTGGTCGAGCCGACCACGTCGCCCAGCTCGATGACGCTTTGCGGCGATTCGGGATGAACCAGTACCACCGCGTCGGGGTGTTCCGCCTTCAACGCTGCCAATTCCTGCCCTTTGAATTCGTTGTGGACGATGCACGAACCCTGCCACAACAGCATATCCGCGCCCGTTTCGCGGCGGATATAGTCGCCGAGGTGGCGGTCGGGTCCCCAAATCAGCTTCTCACCGCGCGATTTCAGATACGATACGATTTCCAACGCCACCGAAGACGTTACCACCCAATCGGCACGCGCTTTCACGGCGGCGGAAGTGTTGGCGTACACAACGACCGTGCGGTCGGGGTGTTGGTCGCAAAACGCTGAAAACGCTTCTTCCGGACAACCCAAATCCAAAGAACATTCTGCTTCCAAATCAGGCATCAGCACTGTTTTTTCAGGACAGAGGATTTTTGCGCTCTCGCCCATGAAGCGTACGCCCGCCACCACCAGCGTATCGGCTTCGTGTTCCGCGCCGAAGCGTGCCATTTCCAACGAATCGCCCACGCATCCGCCCGTTTCCAAAGCCAAATCCTGAATCAGCGGATCAACATAATAATGCGCTACCAAGACCGCGTTTTTCTCCTTCAGCAAAGCCTTGATTTCGTCTTTCAGACGACCTGCCGTTTCGCGGTCGGGCGTGTCGGCAACCTTTGCCCACGCCTGACGGATTTGGCAGGCGGAAGTCGGTGTTTGGATGAGGGGCATATCGTAATCGAACGAGCGGCGGGCGGCGGTTTGCATGAGACTTCCTTATGGCTGGTTTTTCAGACGGCATAAAGATTTGCCGTTTATATTTTGAAATATTTTTATATTATGCTCAAATTGAGTATAATAAGCAAGGTCGTCTGAAAACCGCTTTGGTTTACAATAAGGTTTCCTCTTGAATGAAAGCCACGCATGGATGCCTATCCTGAAACAGCAGCCAATACGCAAAGTATCGTCGAGCTTGTTCCTGTACTGATTGCCATTACAAATGGCAGCTTGAGGGTTTTGACAGTTGCCAAAGGAGAGCTATTACCCAATGGCCTGCTTGCACCGCTTCGCCACTCTCTGCAAGCAGGAGTCAGGATGTGGGTTGCCAAACAGACATCACAGCCTATGGGCTATGTAGAACAGCTTTATACGTTTGTAGATACGCGCCGTCAAAACGAGCAAGGCCTACCTGTCTTGTACGTCAGCTATTTGGGACTGGTGCGCGAGGCAGCCGACAGCATCCTGCACCCGGATGCGAAATGGCAGGACTGCTACTGCTATTTTCCGTGGGAAGATTTGCGCACTGACGGCGGGCTGCGCGATACCATCGTCAGCCGCCTGCGCATTTGGGCAAACTCGGCGGATACGGAGGAAGTGCGCCAGAAGCGGCTCAAGCGCATTCAATTGTGCTGGGGGGTAGAACCTGAAAATTGGTCGGAAGAATACGTTTTGCAACGCTATGAAATGCTATACGAAAGCGGCCTGATAGCGGAAGCAGCCGAGTCTCAGGAAAACTTCAATTTCTCACTCACGGGGCAGCCTATGCGCCACGACCACCGCCGCGTACTGGCGACAGCCTTATCCCGCCTACGAGCCAAAATCAAATACCGCCCCGTGATTTTTGAACTGATGCCGCCCGAATTCACACTGCTGCAACTGCAAAACAGCGTCGAAGCCATCAGCGGCAGATTGCTGCACAAGCAAAACTTCCGCCGCCAGATTCAGCAGCAAAACCTCATCGAGCCGTCGGATACCGGCGTATCAGGCAGTAAAGGCCGTCCTGCACAGCTTTACCGATTCCGCGACGACGTCCTACCCGATCAGCTGATTTCTGATATTGGACTGCCGCTGGGTAGCCACTAACTGATTTTCAGACGGCCTCAAATTAAATTTTGTCCCATCAGGCAAATATCAATATTTTTCAACAAAGGAACCTTCATGTCGTCTGAAAACAATCTTCTTCCTCTACCCGATACCCTGTTGCGCCCCATGGTAGAACAAGCCTTGAGCGAAGATTTAGGCAGGCGAGGCGATGTTACGTCCGCCGCCGTTATCACTCCCGACAAAACCGCCAAACTTTTCCTCGTCAGCCGCAAAGACGGCGTTATCGCCGGCATGGATTTGGCGCGTCTTGCCTTTCAGACGATGGATCCGTCCGTCCGTTTCCAAGCCGAAATCCAAGATGGGCAAGCCGTTTGCGTAGGTCAGACACTTGCCACCATCGCAGGAAACGCCCGCGCGCTGCTCGCCGTCGAACGTACTGCGCTCAACTATCTTACGCACTTGAGCGGCATCGCCACCGCCACCGCACATGCAGTAGCCGAAGTTGCTGGTTACAATGTGGACATCGTGTGCAGCCGCAAAACCATCCCACTGCTTCGCGTCCTGCAAAAATACGCCGTAAGGGCAGGCGGCGGCGTAAACCACCGCATGGGCTTGGACGACGCCGTACTCATCAAAGACAACCACCTCGCCTATTGCGGCAGCATCGCCCAAGCCGTTCGGCAAGCGAAGCAGGCGGTCGGACCGTTGACTTGCGTGGAAATCGAAGTGGACACGTTGGCACAACTGGACGAAGCCATCGCGGCTGGCGCGGAACGGATTTTGCTGGACAACATGGACGACGAAACCTTGAAAGAAGCGGCAAACCGCTGCCACACACAAACCGTCCACACACACACCATCTATTGCGAAGCATCGGGTGGCATCGGCTTCGACCGCCTGAAGCGCGTGGCACAAACCGGCGTGGACGGCATCGCCCTCGGCTATCTGACCCACAGCAGCCGCTCGTTGGATATAGGTTTGGATTTCGTGGCTTAAATTTCGAGTTTGCTATAAAGCAAAGGCCGTCTGAAATTTCAGACGGCCTTTAATATTTCCCATCAACCCAACGTTACCATTTCAATCTGCTCCATACTTCTGCCTAAGAAGCGTTCGCCGATGGTACGGAAACGCAGTGGGATGTCGCTGACATAGAAGCGGTAATCCGGGTTGTCGTTTTCTGTATTCAGCAAACCTGCTTGCGCTAAGGCTTTGGCGGTGGCTTCGGCGGTGGTGATGGCGGAGTCGACCAAGGTAACGTTTTGTGCTTCGCAGCCGATAAGCGGTTTGAGCAGTGGGAAGTGGGTACAACCCAACACCAGCGTATCAATGTCGTCGGCCAAAAGCGGCTTCAAGTATTCGCGCACGGTCAGGCGGGTGACTTCGTGATCGAGCCAGCCTTCTTCTACCAATGGCACAAGCAGGGGCGCGGCTTGTGTGCGCACCAGCGTGTCGTTGTTTTTTGAATGGATGGCACGCGCGTAGGCATTGCTGTTGACGGTGGTGTTGGTCGCGATAATGCCGATTCGGTTGTTTTTAGTGGTTTGCAAAGCAGCTTCCGCACCGGCGGAAATGACGTCCAATACGGGCATATTGCCTGCTTTTTGGCGGATTTTTTGTCCGGCAACGGCAGCGATGGTGTTGCACGCGATGACGAGTGCTTTGACATCGTTTTCCAGCAGGAAATCGACAATCTGCATGGCGAAGGTTTCGATGGTGGCGCGGGATTTGGTGCCATAGGGAACGCGTGCGGTATCGCCGAAATAGATGATGTTTTCCATCGGCAGGCGTTCCATCAGGGCGCGGACGTTGGTCAAGCCGCCGACACCGGAATCGAATACGCCGATGGGGCGTTGTTTGCTGGTACTCATGGTTAATTTCTTCAATATAAAGTCGAGGCCGTCTGAAACCGTTTTTCAGACGGCCTGAAGGTTAAACATATTCTTTTTTATCGTTTTCCATCCAAGCCTGATGCGAGCAAATCCACAACAGTACGATACCGCATACGGTCGAGCTTAACATCATACCGGCCATTACCAAGGCGGAACCATTATGCAGCCAAGTCGTTGCCATACCGACCGATGCGCCGACAAGGGATTGGAACACGCCTAAAACCGCATTTGCGCTGCCGCCCTCTGCACTGAAATAGCTCATAAAGCAGGCCTGAGTGTTCGCTCCGACCAAGCCTTGCGTACCGACTGAAAACATCACGCATGGTACCAAAGCCCACAAAGGCGGCAGAGACAGCGACAATACCAAAACTGTCATCAGCAGATTGGCGGCAAATTGGACGATAATGCCCCATTTGAGGATATTTTGCGGATGCGTACCAGTTTTCAAACGCCATGCGGTAACGCGGTTAAACGACATCATGGTAATGATATTGAGCGCAAATATCCAAGCATATTGGTTTGGTGAAACATGATACAGGTGTTGGTACACAAACGACGATTCGGTCAAAAAGGCAAACATCGAACCGAAACTGAAAGCTTGAAAAAACAAATAGCCCATCGCGGCACGCGTTCTCAAAACGCGTTTAAACCTGCCTGCCACCACACCGAACACGTCCATGCTGATTTTGCCTTTTTGATGCGGCTTGGGCAGGAAATACCACATCAAACCCCAAAGCAGCAGCGAATAGCAGGCCAGAAAGCCGAAAATCATGCGCCAGCCACCCAAATTCTGCAAGCCTGCACCAATCATCGGCGCCATCAATGGCACAATCATCAGAATGATGCCGATTAAGGCAAACATCTGCGCGGCTTTGCGTCCGGAATAATAATCGCGCACTATCGCGCCGGAAATCACCACGGTCATCCCCGCACCAAACGCCTGCAAGGCACGCAAGTTCAATAGCTGCTCGACATTATTCACCATCGTCAAACCGACAACGGCGGCAAAGTAAATGCTCAATCCCACCAAGGCGACAGGTTTACGGCCTTTAATATCCGAAATCGAACCGCCGACCACCTGGCCAAATGCCACGCCAAACATAAAAAAGCTCAGGCTTTGCTCGATGCGGTGGATGTCCGAACCCAGCGACTTTGCCATTTCGGGAATTGCAGGCAGATAAGCATCGACAGAAAACGGCATCAGCGCGACCAACATCGCCATCAGCACGGCCATGGTTTTTTCGCCCAAAGGGGCTTGTTGTACAGTCATTCCGATTTTCGCTTTCGTAACAAACTATTCAAAAAACAAAGAAAACAACCGCCTTGTCAGACGGTTGCGTGTTGGATGGAATTATAGCAGATTTCAACCCTATCCAATCACTGCAAAAAAACCTTTGCAAAACTTAAGGCCGTCTGAAACTTTGCTTGGTTGAATCCCCCCGCTGCAAACGTTAAAATGCTTGTTTTTTAAGACAACACATTGTTTCACATCACGGATTCTAAGGAATAATCATGACTACATTTCAAATTGCGCGTGCCGACGGGAAAACGCTCGAAATCCAAGGCAAAATGGCCAACCGCCACGGCTTGATCGCCGGTGCGACCGGTACGGGTAAAACCGTTACCCTGCGCCGTATGGCGGAAGCCTTCAGCAGCGAAGGCGTCCCAGTATTCTTAGTCGATGTCAAAGGCGATTTGTCGGGCATCGCGCAAGCCGGTGCCAACAGCGGCAAAGTGGGCGAACGCATCGCCGAGTTTGATTTGGGCGAACAATGGCTGCAAAGTTTCCCCGTGCGCTTTTGGGATGTTTACGGCGAAACCGGTATTCCCGTACGCGTAACCGTTTCGGAAATGGGTCCTATGCTTTTGGCCCGTCTGATGAATCTGAACGACACGCAAGAAGGCCTGCTCAACCTTGTGTTCAAAGTTGCCGACGACAGAGGCTGGCACATTCTGGACTTGAAAGACCTGCGCAGCATGTTGAAACACGTTTCCGACCATGCTTCGGAATACCGCACGCAATACGGCAACGTTTCCGCCGCCAGTATCGGCGCGATTCAGCGTCAGCTTTTGACGCTGGAGAACGAAGGCGCAGAAAAATTCTTCGGCGAACCTTCCCTCAACCTGCAAGACTGGATGCAAACCGACAACGGCAAAGGCATCATCAACATCCTCAATTCCGAAAAACTGATGCGTTCGCCGCGTATGTACAGCGCATTTTTGCTGTGGATGCTGGCAGAATTGTTTGAAACCCTGCCCGAAGTCGGCGATTTGGACAAACCAAAATTCGTGATGTTCTTCGACGAAGCGCATTTGATGTTCGACAATGCCGCCAATGCGCTGGTCGAACAAATCGAACAAGTTGTGCGCCTGATCCGTTCCAAAGGCGTGGGCGTATATTTCGTTACCCAAAACCCGCTTGACTTACCCGATACCATTCTCGGCCAACTGGGTAACCGCGTACAACACGCCCTACGTGCCTTTACACCGCGCGACCAAAAAGCAGTCAAAGCCGCTGCCGAAACCTTCCGTAGCAACCCAAACATCAAAGTTGCCGAAGCGATTGCCGAACTCGGCGTCGGCGAAGCCCTTGTTTCCTTCCTTGATGAAAAAGGTATGCCCGAGCCGGTAGAACGCGCCCTCATCCTGCCGCCGCAATCTTCCTTAACCCCGCTTGCCGCAGAAGAGCGCAACCGTTTGTTCCAAAACGACGATTTGTATCCGACCTATAAAGACATGGTGGACAACTACTCCGCTTTTGAAGCCTTAGCCGAAGCAGACAGCCAAGCAGCCGCGGAAAAAGAAGCCGCAAATGCCGCCAAAGAGCAGGAAAAAGCACAAAAAGCCGCAGAAAAAGAAGCCACCAATGCCGATCCCGGCATCCTCGGCGGACTAATCGGCGGTTTGAGCGGCGGACGTAAAAAATCCGGCCAAGGTTTGGGCTACAACGTTGCCGACGCCATCGGCAGCCAAATCAACCGTCAAGTGACCAACGCCATTTCCCGCAGCGTAATGGGCATTATTAAAAATATGTTCAAATAATCAGCCTGCAAACACAAAAAGGCCGTCTGAAAATCAATTTCAGACGGCCTTTTATTTATCAATCCAATCAGTTTTTCATCGATTGAACCGGAGCCGGGATTCTACCGCCTCGGTTGACGAACACTTCGCATGAGCCTTCTTTGACCGGCATTACAGGCGCGTAGCCTAACAGGCCGCCGAACTCGACGCTGTCGCCGACGGTTTTTCCGGTTACCGGAATAATGCGCACGGCAGTGGTTTTGCTGTTGATCATGCCGATGGCGGCTTCGTCAGCGATGATACCGGAAATGGTATGAGCAGGCGTATCGCCGGGTACGGCAATCATATCCAAACCAACGGAGCAGACAGCGGTCATCGCTTCGAGTTTGTCCAGCGTCAGCACGCCTGCTTCGGCGGCGGCAATCATGCCTTCATCTTCGGAAACGGGGATAAACGCGCCGCTCAAACCGCCGACCGCGCTGGAAGCCATCATGCCGCCCTTTTTCACGGCATCGTTCAGCAATGCCAAGGCAGCCGTCGTGCCGTGCGTACCGCAGACGCTCAAGCCCATTTCTTCAAGGATGCGCGCCACCGAGTCGCCAACAGCGGGGGTCGGTGCCAGCGACAAATCGAGAATACCAAACGGGATATTCAACATTTTTGAGGCTTCGCGGCCGATAAGTTCGCCCACGCGGGTAATTTTGAAAGCGGTTTTCTTCACGACTTCCGCAACTTCGGTCAATGTCGTTGCATCTGAATTTTCCAATGCGGCTTTTACGACACCCGGGCCGGATACGCCGACATTGATAACGGCATCCGCTTCGCCCGAACCGTGAAACGCGCCCGCCATAAATGGGTTGTCTTCCACCGCGTTGCAGAACACGACGATTTTGGCGCAGCCGAAACCTTCGGGCGTAATTTCAGCCGTGCGTTTGATGGTTTCGCCTGCCAACTTGACCGCATCCATATTGATACCGGCGCGCGTGCTGCCGATATTGATGGAGCTGCACACGATATCGGTGGTTTTCATCGCTTCGGGAATGGAACGGATCAACACCTCATCCGAAGGCGACATGCCTTTTTGCACCAGCGCAGAAAAGCCGCCGATAAAGGACACGCCGATGGCTTTGGCAGCCTTATCCAAAGTTTGCGCCACGCTGACATAGGAATCGGCATGGGTGGCCGCCGCGATTTGGGCAATCGGCGTAACGGAAATGCGCTGATTCACAATCGGCACGCCGTATTTGGCAGACAGATATTTTGCCGTTGCTACCAAGTCCTTACCGGCAGTGGTGATTTTGTTGTAAATGTTTTGGTTCAATACATTGATATCGCTGCTGATACAGTCGTGCAGATCAATGCCGATGGTAATGGTGCGCACGTCAAAATTCTGGTCGGCCACCATTTTGACGGTTTCTAAAATCTCGCCGGATTGAATACTCATGGCTCTCCCTCCGACTTAAATACGGTGCATGGCTTGGAAAATTTCTTCGTTTTGCATACGAATATCAAGCGCGAGTTTTTTGCTCTCTTCCGCAAACAAATCCAAAACTTCTTGACGCGATTTGGTGCATTTTGAAGTGTCCACCAAAATAATCATGGTAAAAAAATCGTCCATCAGCTGTTGGCTGATGTTGAGAATATTGATTTGGTTTTCCGCTAAAATTTTGGAAACGTCGTACACAATGCCCACACGGTCTTTACCGATGACGGTGATGACTGAATTGTTCATAACGCTGTTTCTCCTCATAGGATATTTGAAAAGTGTTGACAATTATAACACTCAGGCCGTCTGAAAAACTGTTTCAGACGGCCTGAGTATTCAAATTTCAATTTTAATTATCGTCCTGCTTTCAAAGCCTGCCATAGGCGAACGCTGAGTTTGCTCGCATCGGTTGACTTGGGAGAGACGATGAAGCTTTTTTCCATCAATTCTTTACTTGGGAAAATCGATTCGTCAGAGGTGTATTTTTCATCCATCAAATCACGCGCCGGACGGCTGGCCGGAGCATAAGTCACATAGTTGCCGTTTTTGGCCGCTGTTTCTGGATTGAGCGTGTGATTGATGTATTTGTGTGCATTGGCCACATTTTGCGCATCACGCGGAATCATCAACGAATCCACCCAAATACCGACACCGCTTTTCGGCGCCAATACTTCGACTTCGACGCCGTTTCCTGCTTCTTTGGCACGGGTTTTGGCAATATTGAGGTCGCCGCCGTAGCCTACCGATACGCAAAGATTACCGGCAGCCATATCGTCGATATAGCCGGATGAGGTAAAGCGTTTGATATCGGGGCGCACTTTTTTCATCATATCGACAGCTGCTTTGATGTCATCAGGGTTTTCGCTGTTCGGATCTTTGCCCAAATAATGCAAAGCCAAAGGAACTTGCTCGATGGCGCTGTCGAAATAGCTGATGCCGCAGGATTTCAGTTTTTGGGTGTATTCAGGATTGAACACCAAATCCCATTCATTTTCAGGCAGCTTGTCCGTACCCAAAGCCTTTTGAACCTGCTGTTTGTTAATCGCCAGCGTATTGATGCCCCAGAAATAAGGGACGGCATATTCGTTGCCCGGATCGACGGTTTCCATCATTTTCAACAAATCGAGATCGATATTGGCGTAATCGGGAATTTGCGATTTGTCGATTTTTTGATACGCGCCTGCTTTAATCTGACGGCCGACATTAGCAATAGACGGCGCAACCAGGTCATAACCCGACTTGCCGGTCAGCAGCTTGGCTTCCAGCGCTTCGTTGCTGTCGTAGTAATCGTAGCGGACGTTGATATGTGTTTTGTTTTCAAACGCAGACAGCGTGGCCGGATCGACATAATCCGACCAGTTGTAGATATTGAGTTTATCGGTTTGGGAAGAGGAGGTTTGAGATGCGGAAGATTCTGCGGCGGTTCCTTGTCCGCCGCCGCACGCAGTCAAGACGAGGCTCACGATTGCCGCCGCCATCAAAGATTTTTTCATGGTTTCAGACCTTTTGTTCGGGGGGTAAAAATATTGCAGCGGTGGCAGATGCCACTTACAAAAGGGAAACTGTGGGGGCGGCCGGCATGTGTCCTTTGCCCTTGATTCAGCAAGGTTTGCATTAAACGGCAAAAAGCTTTTGAATGCAAGACCTTAAAGCAGAAAAAAATTTCATTTTTCAGACGGCCTGAAGCTATGGTTTTATTCATAAACAACATTTTTTGAAAAACGGTTTCATGCCGTCTGGAAAAAACTGTGGGCTTATTCAGACGGCCTCAAGATTTGTCAAAACCGCCCAATTTGTGGGAAAATTGCACGATTAAATTTAATGAAGGGCGACCCCGTGTTAGACAGAGAAGGCTATCGCCCCAATGTCGGTATTATCCTGATTAACGAACGTAACGAAGTCTTTTGGGGCAAACGCGTACGCGAACATTCATGGCAATTTCCGCAAGGCGGCATCAAGCCGGGCGAAAGCCCTGAGACCGCCATGTACCGCGAGTTGTACGAAGAAGTCGGCCTGCTGCCGCAACATGTCAAAATCGTTGGCCGTACGCGCGACTGGTTGCGTTATGACGTTCCCAGCCACTGGGTGCGCCGCGAATGGCGCGGTTCATATCGCGGACAAAAACAGATTTGGTATCTTTTGCGTTTGGTCGGCCGCGACAGCGACGTCAACCTCCGCGCCTGCCATCATCCTGAATTTGACGGCTGGCGCTGGCACCAATACTGGGCGCCGGTTGACGAAGTCATCGACTTCAAGCGCGGCGTGTATTTGGACGCATTAACCGAACTCTCCCGTTTCTTGCGCGGCATAGAAAGCTATGAAGACTTTATCCGGCGCAATCCAATAGAAAACCTATAATCCAAACGCTTTCAGGCCGTCTGAAAGCGTTGTTTTTCATCCTTTCAGACGGCCTTTACATTATTCCTATGGCTAAAAACAATCAATACAGCGAATCCAGCATTACCGTCCTCAAAGGCTTGGAGCCGGTCAAAGAACGTCCCGGCATGTACACCCGTACCGACAGCCCGACCCATATCTGTCAGGAAGTAATTGATAATGCGGCGGACGAGGCGTTAGGTGGTTTTGCAACTGCAATCGACGTGCAAATTCATGAAGACGGTTCGCTTTCCGTCCGTGATAACGGCCGCGGCATTCCCGTCGGCCTGCACCCTGAAGAAGGCGTACCCGTAGTCGAACTCGTCTTCACCCGTCTGCACGCAGGTGGCAAGTTCAACAAAAAAGACGGCGGCAGCGCCTATGCCTTTTCAGGCGGCCTACACGGCGTCGGCGTATCTGTGACCAACGCCCTTTCCACCCGCCTTGAAGTAACGGTCAAACGCGAAGGCAAAGTCCACCGCATCGTCTTTTCCGGTGGCAACGTCATTGAGTCATTGACTGAAGTGGGCAAATGCGCCGTCAAAGACAGCGGCACCGAAGTGCGCGTCTGGCCGGACGGCAAATATTTTGAAAGCCCGAATTACAGCATTCCCGAACTCGAGCGCCTATTGCGCGCCAAAGCCGTCTTGTTGCCGGGCGTACGCGTTTCCCTGACCCGTCCGGTTAAAGGCGAAAACGAAACATACACCCAAACTTGGCACTATCCAGACGGCTTGAAAAGCTATCTGACCGACCTCATTGCCGACGCGCAAGAAGCCGTGCCTATCTTCTCTTGTGAAAACTACATTTCAGACGGCCACAACGGCGATTTCAGTATCGGAGAAGGCGCCGCGTTTGCCCTGACTTGGCTGGAAGAAGGCTCGTGTGCCAACGAAAGCTACGTCAACCTCATCCCCACCCCTCTGGGCGGTACGCACGAAGCAGGCTTGAAACAAGCCGTGTTTAACGCCGTCAACAACTTCATCAATCTGCACAACCTCTTGCCGCGCGGCGTGAAAGTGCAAAGCGACGACGTGTTCAGCAAAACCGCCTTCGTCCTCTCTGCCCGCGTCCTCGACCCTCAGTTCCAAGGTCAGACCAAAGACAAGCTAACCAACCGCGACGCGCTGAAACTCGTTGCCACCGTATCGGGCGATCCTTTGGAATTGTGGCTGAACCAAAACGTGGACTTCGGCAAAAAAATCGCCGAACTCGCCATCCGTCAGGCACAGGCGCGGATGCGTTCGGTTAAAAAAATCGAAAAGAAAAAAGGCAGCGGCGTCGCTGTCTTACCCGGCAAACTGACCGACTGCGAAAGTGAAGACATCCGCGAAAACGAACTCTTCCTTGTCGAAGGCGATTCCGCCGGCGGCTCAGCCAAACTTGCCCGCGACAAAGCCACGCAGGCCATCTTGCCCCTGCGCGGTAAGGTGCTCAACAGCTTCGAAGTCCACCCCGACCAACTCTTCGGTAACGCTGAAATCCATGATATTTCCGTTGCCATCGGCGTTGATCCGCACGGCATCAACGACAATCCCGACTTAAGCGGCCTGCGCTACGGCAAAATCACCATCCTGTCCGATGCCGACGTAGACGGTTCGCATATTCAAGTTTTGCTGTTGACCCTGTTCTACCGCCACTTCCCGAAACTGGTCGCTGACGGACACATCTACGTCGCCCAGCCGCCGCTGTTCCGCGTCGATGTCAACGCACAAGGCAAAAGCAAACCCGCCCGCAAATTCTACGCCCTCGACCAAAACGAACTCGATAGCATTTTGGAGCGGCTGCAAAAAGAAGGCGTTAAAGAAACCGCCTATTCCATCAGCCGTTTCAAAGGCTTGGGCGAGATGAACCCCGATCAGCTCAAAGACACCACCATGCACCCCGACACCCGCCGTCTATTGCAGGTACAAATCCCAGAAGGCGCAGATGACGAAACACGCGACATCTTCGTCAAACTGATGGGTAAAGGCGAAGCCGCCGCCCGCCGCGCATGGATGGAAAAAGAAGGCGATACCGCAGAATTGGATATCTAATCCATTGTTTCAATAGACTAAAGGCCGTCTGAAACTTTAAAAATTTCAGACGGCCTTTTTTAAAATCATCAGAAATTAAGATCAAACAGTATTTCAATATCCTATTACTTACCTGTTTCTATTTTCGCAGCTTAATTGTGTCTTTAAAACAAATAAAAAAGCACTGATATAATCAGTGCTTTTTAAATAATGGCGCGGCGGACGGGGCTCGAACCCGCGACCCCCGGCGTGACAGGCCGATACTCTAACCAACTGAGCTACCACCGCGCATCCACTGTCAAAGACAATGAAAGGAAACTTGGTGGGTGATGACGGAGTCGAACCGCCGACATTCTGCTTGTAAGGCAGACGCTCTACCAACTGAGCTAATCACCCGATAAGCCGACATTAAATCAAAAAATCAGGCTACGCGCAAGGTTTTTATTTAAATAAAAATATATCCCATTGAAAGAATATAGAATATTTTATTTAACCGCAAAAATTACCGTTATACCGTTCTATCAATCAAAAATCAAATGTCCCAATTTATCCGCTTTAGTATGCAGATAACGTTCATTTTCCACATTTTCGCCGACATGTAATGCAATCCGTTCGACCACATTAATGCCGGAATCTTTCAATGTTTGGATTTTTTCAGGATTATTGGTCAACAACTTGACTTCACGAATATGCAGATAATCATAAATCTGCTTGGCCAAAGTGAAGTCGCGTGCATCAACAGGAAGGCCGAGCGCTACATTGGCCTCAACCGTATCCAAGCCCTGATCTTGCAGACGATAAGCACGGATTTTGTTTATCAAACCAATGCCCCTGCCTTCTTGGCGCAAATATACGATAACGCCACGCCCTTCTTTCTGAACGGTCTGCATTGCTGCTTGAAGCTGAGGGCCGCAATCACATTTCACCGAAAATAAAGCATCGCCGGTCAAGCACTCGGAATGAATACGCGACAACACAGGCAGGCCGTCTGAAACATCGCCCATTGTCAATGCAACATGTTCCTGACCGCCCTCTTCTTCAAAGCCGTGCATGGTAAACTCGCCCCATTCCGTAGGCAAACGGCATGACGCAACAAACTTCAAGGCGTTACTCATTTTCCGCTTCCTCTTTTTCAGCCACGCCCAACAGATTTTTCAAAGAATCCAACAGCGCCAAGGCAAGGGCAATCCAAGCCACCAATACTTCATCGGGCGCGCCGTCTTTGACATCAAACTCGGCATGTACCACACCCAAAACCGCACCGCTGGGCATACAGACAGGAACTGAAATCTGACTCAAACCGGGATGATTGCGTTCGTCCGACAATTCACCAATTTCCTGCCAATACGCCACATTCTGACAAACATTCATCCAACCGCTTTGCGCCGTACGCACAGCCAAAAAAGCCTGTCCGGACTGCTCGTCGATTGGAATCACATTTTCCAACGGCACGCCCCAACGGCTCAGACGGATCAGCGACAACGCGCCATCTTTCGGAAATGCTGTATAAACCGCTGCGCTTTTCAAATGCTCGGTGCGCTCGGCAACCGAATCCAAAGCCATAAAAATCTGTTTCAGCAACAATTCATGTTCGGCATCAACATAATCCGCCAACTGCCAACCGTCTTCAGACGGCCACAAAATCGAACGCTCAACAGAAGCATTTCCCATTTTAATCACAGCCTGGGCAGTAAAATAAGCAACATGTATCTCATCCGCAGGCAACTTCAAACCTTGCGTCTGCAAAAAATCTTTAATCAATAAAGCAGGCATCTGCCCTTCCTCACCAATAGTAAAGTTGAGGCCGTCTGAAAACAAACCCTGCTTTCAGACGGCCGGAATAAACCATTATATAAGGGATAAGCCGAAAAATTCAAGCAAACAAGACTTTGCACCCCCATTAATCTTGTGTATAATCCACTGTTCAAATTAGTGCGGACGTGGCGAAATTGGTAGACGCACCAGATTTAGGTTCTGGCGCCGCGAGGTGTGAGAGTTCGAGTCTCTCCGTCCGCACCACACTCAAAATGAGCAGCTTTCGGGCTGCTTTTTTTACATCTATTCCACTATATACCCTATTCAAAATCAAAACTGCTTTTAATTTTTTGACCTTTGCAAAAAAGGGGTTTATTTGGGGGTATAACAGACGTTTCCACTTATCTTTCAGACGGCCTATCATTTATGTTGAATCCATCGCAAAAACTTGTCGAATTGGTCCGTATCCTTGAAGAACGTGCCTATATTTTTCCGGGAGATCCCGTTCAGGCGACGGAAGCGTTGCGACATATTGATGGCGGCAACGAGGAAAAACTGATACACCGTGCCCAAATTATTGACCGCGACCAGCATTTGAAATATGTGTTGCAACAGGTGGAGACAGGCTCGTTTTGGCTTTGGATTGTTGCGGCGACGTTGTTGTTTACGGTCGGTTTTTCCAGTACTTATCTTTTGATGGACAATCAGGGGCTGAACTTTTTTCTGGTATTGGCCGGGATTTTGGGCATGAATACAGTCATGCTGCTGGTGTGGCTGGCGACTTTATTCCTGCATTTGAAAAATGTGCACTTTATCAGCAGTCCGGCAACTTGGTTCCGAGGCAAAGATCCTGTCAATCAGGCAATTTTGCGGCTTTATGTGGATGAATGGCGCAAACCGCAAACGCGTTGGCTGATTGGTGCAACTTCACACGGTCTGTGGCTATGCACGCTGTCGGGAATGTTGGTTTCTGTTTTGCTGCTGCTTTTGGTGCGTCAATATACGTTCAACTGGGAAAGTACGCTTTTAAGTAATACGGCATTGGTGAAAACGGTTGAGGCTTTGTCATGGCTGCCGGAACGTTTGGGCTTTCCTGTTCCCGACAGTCAGGCAGTAATTGCAGGCCGTCTGAACAATCATATCGAAGATGCACGCGCTTGGGCGGGTTTACTCATCGGCAGCATTATCTGCTATGGCATTCTGCCGCGCTTGCTTGCTTGGCTGGCTTGCAAGATTACTTTAAAAACCCTTCGCGAACGTTTGGATTTGAATCAGCCCTACTATCAAAACATCCTCCGCACATGGCAAACGAAAATTGTCGACGCCGATGATTTTCAGGAAAACATCGTTCCCGTTTCATCTAAAATTACGCTGAATAATGCGCCCAAATGGGCTGTTACACTGGAAACGGAATGGCCTGATCCGCTTTGGTTTTCCGGCGTTTTGGCGCAAGAATGGATAGACAAAGGCGTGGCCGCCGGCAGAAAAGATTTGGAACAATTAGAAGCCGAATTGAAACAAACTCCGGCGCAACTTCTCATCGGCGTACGCACGCAAACTGTTCCCGACCGCGGCATTTTGCGTCAAATCAGCCGCTTGGCCGAAGCTACGGACGGCGGCGTTATCATTCAGCTTTTGAATCAAGACAGTTTCTCTGAAGATTTGGATACCAAACTGGATTATTGGCGCGATGCGCTGGCAGAGAGAAACATTGCCTGGCTGGAGCCGACCCGTTTGGCACAAGAAAAACGGCAAAGCGCTATTTGACAGATAAACCGAAGGCCGTCTGAAAACTGATGTTTGGGTTTCAGACGGCCTTATTTATTGTTGAGGGTTCATCTTAATGATGTTCGTGGCGATGCTCTTGATGATGTTTGGGCTTGGCTGCGTGGTGTTTGGCTTTAGGTGCAGGTTTTTTCATTTTTTGCAGTTTGGCTTTTTCGTGCATACGCTCTTGTTTCGGATGCATTTCGTGTTTGCCGTGTGCAGAAGCGACAGGAGCAAATACCAAGCCGGCAGCCGCAACCATCAAAGAGGTCATTTGAATCAGTTTTTTCATATTTATCTTCTTTCAAGGAGTTGATTTGAGGTAAAAATAAGAATTTATTCGCACTCAAGCGATGGACAAATATTAATGGCTTTGACTGTCAGCTGCTGTCAGCATTCGGCGAAATCTGTTCAAAATTTGGCAATAGAAGTATGGCGACACAATGATGTAGCAAGGTTTTGAAAGTTTACCGTCAATTTTGACAAAACGTCTTTACACATTTCCCAAACGACAAAAAGCGCGAACCTTTCGATTCGCGCTTTTTTTCAGATGGCATCAATTATTTTTTGTCGTCTTTTACTTCTTCAAAGTCGGCATCTACAACGTCGTCGTCTTTCTTAACTGAAGACTCGGCTTGTGCGCCCTCGCCTGCTTGTGCTTCGGCTTGCGCTTGAGCGTAAACCATTTCGCCCAATTTTTGGCTGGCTGCGCCCAAAGCCTCGGCTTTGGCATCGATAGCGGCTTTGTCGTCGCCTTTAACTGCTTCTTCAGCTTCTTTCAACGCAGCTTCGATTTTTTCTTTCTCGGCAGCGTCGAGTTTGTCGCCGTAGTCAGCCAGAGATTTTTTCACAGAGTGAATCAGAGCTTCGGCTTGGTTGCGGGAAGCGACCAATTCAGTCAGTTTTTTATCTTCTTCAGCGTTGGCCTCGGCATCTTTTACCATGCGTTCGATTTCCTCTTCGCTCAAACCTGAAGAACCTTGGATGGTAATGTTGGCTGCTTTGCCAGTACCTTTGTCTTTGGCAGAAACGTGCAAGATACCGTTGGCGTCGATGTCGAAAGTAACTTCAATTTGTGGCATACCGCGTGGTGCAGGTGCGATGTCGGTCAAGTTGAACTGACCCAAAGATTTGTTGGCAGAAGCGCGTTCGCGTTCGCCTTGCAGTACGTGGATGGTTACTGCGCTTTGGTTGTCTTCGGCAGTAGAGAACACTTGAGACGCTTTAGTCGGAATAGTAGTGTTCTTTTGAATCAGCTTGGTCATCACACCGCCCATGGTTTCGATACCCAAAGACAGAGGAGTTACGTCCAGCAGCAATACGTCGCTACGGCCGCCGCTCAATACTTCGCCTTGAATCGCTGCACCTACGGCAACAGCTTCGTCAGGGTTCACGTCTTTACGAGGCTCTTTACCGAAGAAGGCTTTAACGGCTTCTTGTACTTTCGGCATACGGCTTTGACCGCCGACCAAAATCACGTCGTCGATGTCGCTGGTGCTCAAGCCGGCATCTTTCAATGCAACTTTACAAGGCTCGATAGAACGTTGGATCAAGTCTTCAACCAGGCTTTCGAATTTGGCGCGGGTAATTTTCATGGCCAAGTGTTTCGGACCGGTTGCGTCCATAGTGATGTATGGCAGGTTGATTTCAGTTTGCTGACCGCTGGACAATTCGATTTTAGCTTTCTCAGCAGCTTCTTTCAGACGTTGCAGAGCCATTACGTCTTGTTTCAAATCAATGCCTTGTTCTTTTTTGAACTCGTCAATGATGTAGTCGATCAAGCGTTGGTCGAAGTCTTCACCGCCCAAGAAAGTATCGCCGTTGGTAGCCAATACTTCAAATTGTTTGTCGCCGTCGAGGTTGGCGATTTCGATGATGGAGATATCGAAAGTACCGCCACCCAAGTCATATACGGCTACTTTGCGGTCTTTGTTGTCGCCTTTGTCCATACCGAATGCCAAAGCGGCAGCGGTCGGCTCGTTGATGATGCGTTTTACGTCCAAACCTGCGATGCGACCTGCGTCTTTAGTCGCTTGACGTTGACTGTCGTTGAAGTAGGCAGGAACGGTAATCACGGCTTCGGTGACTTTCTCACCCAAGTAAGCTTCAGCGGCTTCTTTCATTTTGCGCAGGACCTCTGCGGAAACTTGCGGCGGAGACAACTCTTTGCCTTGCGCTTTCACCCATGCGTCACCGTTGTTGGCTTTGATGATTTCGAAAGGCATGGATTCGATGTCGCGTTGGACTTCTTTGTCTTCAAATTTATGACCGATCAAACGTTTTACAGCGTAGATGGTGTTTTTAGCGTTGGTTACGGCTTGGCGTTTTGCCGGTGCGCCGACGAGGACTTCGCCGCCGTCCAAATAAGCGATAACGGAAGGAGTGGTGCGTGCACCTTCTGCATTTTCGATGACTTTGGTTTGACCGTTTTCAGAAATGGCCAAACAAGAGTTGGTTGTACCTAAGTCAATACCGATTACTTTTGCCATATTATGTTGCTCCTAATAAATAAACTTTTCTAAATTAATAATCCTGTGGAACATTTCGTTCCGATGGCTTGTAAATAAGGTTGCTTCATTTTTTTTCAAGGCTTAATTTGAATTTTTTTTTAAATTAAATTCAAGTATTTGATTTATTTATCCACAAGCCGTTTATTCTTTTTTCAGATGGCCGGCTTTAATTTTCCGATTCCGGTTTATCGGAATGATTTTCCAATAGCGGAACATCAGGCTTTAAAACCAGATAAGGCCGTCTGAAGATTTTATGCTTGATAAACTTTATCAAGCGGTGCCTTCAATCTTCTTTTTTCGCCACGACAACCATCGCAGGACGCAGCACACGGTCAGATAGTGTGTAGCCTTTTTTCATCACGCTGACGATGGTATTCGGCTCTTGCTCGCTGACGACTGCCTGCATCGCTTGATGTTGGTGCGGATCGAGTTTGTCACCCGGCTGTGGGTTGATTTCTTTAATGTGTGTGGCATCAAATGCTTTTTGCAGCTCGTTCAAAGTCATTTGCACGCCCATTTTCAGGGCATCGAAATTACCGCTTTGGTCGAGCAGCGCCATTTCAAGATAGTCTTTGACAGGCAGCATTTCGGCCGCAAATTTTTGTCCGGCGAATTTATGGGTATCGGCAATTTCTTGCTGATGGCGGCGGCGCAGGTTTTGCTCGTTTGCCAAACCGCGCAACTCGCTGTCTTTGAGTTGGCCTTCCAACTCGGTGACACGCGCCTGAAGCTCTTCGTAAGTCGGTTCTGCTTGTTCGGTTTCAACGGTTTCGGCAGTTTCTACGGCTGCCGCTTCTTCTGCTTCGTGTTGATGTTGTTCGTTATGCTCCGTCATTTCTGACATCCTTTTAGCGTGTTGATATTCGATGTTTCATATATAAGGCCGTCTGAAAAAACTTCAAGCATTTGAACGTCGATTATCAAATGCCTTGTTAAAAGACGTTGGAAAACGGTAAGATAGCCATCTGATTTTATTCTTCAGACGGCCTCGAATATGAAAAAAGACCATTTGAATTCAACCGATTTTAATCTGTGGCACACCATCCGCGAAGAAACCGAAGCTGCCGCCGCGGCCGAACCGATGCTGGCAAGCTTCCTGCATCAAACCGTGTTGCGCCACGATTCGCTCGATTCGGTACTTGCCTACCATCTTTCCAGCAAGCTCGGCAGCCCGATTATGGATGTGCGCGCGCTGTTTGAAATTTATCAGCAGGCTTTGAGCGTGGACACCCGTATCAGCAAATGTGTCGAGGCCGACTTGAAAGCCATTTACGAGCGCGATCCGGCTTGTGACGAATATTCGCTGCCGCTGTTGTATTTCAAAGGCTTCCACGCCGTACAGGCACACCGCATCAACCACTGGCTCTATCAAAACGGCCGTAAAACGCTGGCGTATTTCCTGCAAAACCGCATGTCGGAAGTCTTCGGTGTCGACATTCACCCGGCCGCCCGTTTCGGTCACGGTTTAATGCTCGACCATGCCACCGGTTTTGTGGCCGGCGAAACCGCCGTCTTGGGCAACAATATTTCCATCCTCCACGGCGTAACGCTGGGCGGTTCGGGCAAAGAAAGCGGCGACCGCCACCCAAAAATCGGCAATGGCGTGATGATTGGTGCGAACGCTTCGATTCTGGGCAACATCCGCATCGGCGAAAATGCCAAAATCGGCGCAGGCAGCGTGGTGGTTGCCGACGTGCCGTCTTCGATTACCGTTGTCGGCGTACCGGCCAAACCGGTCGGCCGCTCTTCCAAAACTCCGTCTGCCGATATGGATCAAAGCATTCAATTATCAACAACGGATTTTGTGATTTAAGCAATCTGCCATTTAAAAGGCCGTCTGAAAGATTTGTTCTTTCAGACGGCCTTTTATGATTTAAATCTTGGTGTTAATCGCGTTTGCGCAAGACTTCCAAATGCGTTTTAACCTGCTTGACTTTCTCTTTGGTAAACAAATTGGCAATGTTTTTCCAAATGCTGTGATAACCGTAAGGCCCGTGTTGCATTTCGGCTTTTGCCTCTTCCACCGGCCAGCCTTGATAAATGATGCGGTACATTCCGGCAATCAAACCGGTACGGTCCGCGCCGTGATAACAGTGGATAAGCACTGCGCCGTTTTGCTGTTGTTTTTCAATCAGGTATAGGATTTCCGCAATCTCTTTCGGCTTAATGCTCCATGACAGCAACGGACGGTTTAGCAAGGTCAAACCATACGCCTTCAAATGATCGTCATCGTTGCGGTCGAAAAAGCGCAGGTTGATCACGCTTTGAATGCCCAGCTTGACAATGGCTTCGCCATCTTCGACAACAGGCTGCTCGCTGCGGTAAAGCTTGTCGTCGATGCGATAAAGGTTGGCATCGTGTTTGACGGGGGTTGCCCAGCGTTCGGACTGAACGGCTTTGTTGCCGTTATCCGGCGGCGCGGACGAGCAAGCGATGGGCAAGCCGGAAGCGAGAAGGCACAATAAAAGACGGCGCATAAAATTCCTGTATGAAAATCAATTGAAAATCAAAATATCATACGATTCTATCAAAACCCGTTCGGATATTCTATCCGCGCAAACCGCGTTACAATAAAGCCTCTTTTTTCAGACGGCCTTTCATCATGACCTGCCTTGCTTGGAACACCACACCCACCCTTGCTACCCTTTGCCGCGCCATCGAACAACATACCGCGCCGCTTTATTTGATTGTCTGCCTGCCTGAAAACCATATTCCCAATTTTCCGCTGTCAAATCATCCCTCCGAGCTTGAAGGCCGTCTGAACAACCGTCTCGCTCAAACCATGAAATGCCTTCAGTTCAACAGCGTCAACGTTTTAGAAAACCTCTTGCCTGATGTGCATCTCTGGCTGGTTCCGCCACACCGCGCCGACCGCTTACACGAACATTTCCATCATATCGAATGGCAAACCGAAGCCATACCCCAATCCGCCCCAACTCCCCTAAAACCTTGGTTCAGACGGCCTGAACATCAAACTGCACCCGAACACGTCCTGATCATCGGCGCAGGCATTGCCGGCGCAGCGACCGCGCGCAAACTGGCGGAGCACGGCGTACGCGTTACGGTTTTGGAGGCAGGCAAAGCGGCGCAGGCAGGCAGCGGCAACCGCCAAGGCTTGCTCTACGCCAAAATATCGCCACACGATACCGAACAAACCGAGCTGTTGCTGACAGGCTACGGCTACACGCGCCGATTGTTGGAAGACTTGCTGCCCGACTCCGACGTATGGGGCGGCGACGGCGTATTGCATTTGAATTTTGACGACAGCGAACGCAAACGCAATCAGGCCTTGGGTTTGCAACACCAGCATAAACACCTCTACCGCAGCGTATCTGCCGAAGAGGCTGCGCACATTGCAGGCATAGACGTATTTTCAGACGGCCTTTATTGGCCGCAAGGCGTATGGCTGAATCCGCCCGCCGTCGTGCATACCTTATTGAATCATCCGCTGATTGAGTTGCACGAACACTCGCCGCTGACCGCCGTATCGCATGACGGCACACAATGGACGGCACACACACCGGACGCACATTTCAACGCCAGCCATATCGTTTACTGCATGGGCGCGCACAGCCCGAATGCCACCGACACCAACGTCTCCGCCCTGCCTTTCCGCCAAATCCGCGGACAAACCGGCGTTGTGTCCGCCAGCCTGTTTTCACAAAAACTGCGTTGCGCCATTTCCGGCGAAAGCTACATCAGCCCGAACTGGCAAGGCCGCCACTGCTACGGCGCGACATTTATCCTCAACAGCAACGATGAAACTTGGTATCCAAACGAAGAAACCGAAAACCGCTCCGCCCTGCAACAGCTCAATCCGCCATTGGCACAATCCCTGTTTGAGCAAAATTCGTGTTCAGACGGCCTTCAAGACACACAAGGCCATGCCGCCCTGCGTTGCGACAGCCTCGACCACTTGCCCGTTGTCGGCGCACTCGGCGACATCGTTGCCATGCAGTCCGCCTACGCCAAACTGGCATTGGACAAAAACTATCGCCTCGACAATATCCCCTGCCCTTACCTGCCCAATGCCTACATCAATACGGCACATGGCACGCGAGGCCTGGCGACAGCCCCCATCTGCGCCGCCGCCATTGCGGCCGAAATACTCGGTTTGCCGCATCCGCTATCGCAAAGGCTGAGAACCGCGCTGCACCCCAACCGCGCCATCATCCGCGCGATTGTTCGGCAGCAGCCGTTGTTATCCGTTTAAAGATTTCGTTTTAAATAAAAAAGGCCGTCTGAAAGTCATCAAAACTTTCAGACGGCCTTTAGCTATCCGTTAACTGATTAGAATTTCCATTCCAACGATACGGCGTAGTTGCGGCCAGGGGCGCGGTAGCGGTCTAAGCCTTTGCCGTCTTTATCCACAGAGTTCGTGGTGCTGTAGCTGTACAGGCCGCGCAGGGAATCCCAAGTGGTGTATTTGCGGTTGAACACATTATACACGCCTGCACGCAGGGTCAGGTTTTTCACCGGTTTGTAGAAGCCGTACATATCAAACACATAAGCCGACTTGTTCAGCCATGGATAATCTACTACTTTTTCTTGCAAAGGCGTACCCCAGCCGTTGTCTTCATAAACGGTATATTGTGCGTCTTTGGCTTTTTTCGCACCCAAATAAGTCAGACGGGAGAACACGCCCCATTTCTCGCTCGGGCTCTCGTAATCGACACCGGCAATCACTTTCAGAGGCTGAGTGGACAGCAGGCTGTTGTCGCCCGACAGTTTGCTTTTCGCGTAGCCCAGCGAGCCGAACAGCTTCCAGCCTTCAGGTACGAAAGAGACTACTTTGTCCAGATTCAGACGGCCTGTCAGCTCAAGACCCCGGATTCGGGCCTTGTCAATGTTTTGCATCTGCCAATCCAGTTTTTCGGAATAAGGATTGCTACAAATACCATAGTAGTAATTCATCTGAGTACAGCCGACATCGCCACTGGTGGTCAGCTTCTGCTCTTCAGACAGGAAGTTGCGGTAATTGCTTTGATACAGGTTGGCATCCAAAGTACCTTTTTCGCTGCGGCCTTGCAGAGAAAGGGTATGGGTGGTGCTGCGCTCGGCTTTCAGGTTCGGATTAGGCAACCAGTTACCTGAGCGGTGTTTGTAAGTGAAATACACTTCAGACGCATTCGGCACGCGGAAACCGGAAGTTACATCGTAACCCAAACGCCATGTCTGACTCAGCTGTGCAGCCAAGCCGACAAAACCGCTCCAGCCTTTATAAGTGTTGGCTGCAGGTGGTGTTTTGTCGCAGGCATTACAGTTGGCATTCAATTCCTGAGGCGTCATCTTAGTGTGGTCGTAACGGATGCCCGCACGGCTTGAAAACACATTGTTCCATTGGATTTGGTCGGACAGCGAGAAACCGTAGTTGGTGGTTTTCACCGGATGCTGGATGGTGCTGGCTGTTCGGACGATGCGGCCGCTGAAGAAATAATCGTCGCGGTTTAAATTTTCAAAATCACGGCGGCTGGCAAAGGCCTTGAACGACAGGCGGTGCTGCCCGCCCAGTTGCAGCGGCTGGCTGTCCATACGCAATGTAATGCGTTTGAAGGTTGTATCCATGCTGCGGTTGTAGATTTCGTCCAAATCCTTCTGATTGTAGTTGCGCGTCCAGGTAGAATAATCCATCGGGAACGAGCCTTTGTTGTTAACCGCCGCTACTTTGGTTTTCTGATAATCGAAGTCCGCTTTCAACAACGACAACCAATTCGAATCGGGCGTCCACTCGTAAAACAGGTTGGCATTGCGCCGTCTGTTTACGTCATCGGCTTCGCGCCAAGAAGAAGCGGTCAAGTTATAAGACTCTTCGATCGTGTAATTGTGGCCCTGCTGACCGTTGAGAGATGCTCCGATACGGTGGTTGTCGTTGATTTGATAAGCAATCTTACCCAAGAAGCTGTGGTATTTGTGTTGGGACGGATCAGGAATACCGCGAGCAGAACCACGGATATTCGCTCCGCTGCCGGCACCCTCTACCGGATAACCACGCTCGCCCGCGCTTTCAGTCTCATGGCCGCGACGTTGCGAATACAGCAAAGCGGCATCCACGCGGTCGTTGTTCAAACCGAACCCAAGTGTATTTGTCCATTCGCGGTTGCGGCTGCTGTAACCGTTTTTCATCATCACGCCGAACTGACGCTCAGGCAACAGCAAATCATGACCTTGCAGGGTTTGGTAATTCACGCCGCCACCCAATGCACCGCTACCGGTATTGAAAGAGTCTGCACCCTTCACGATTTCGATGTTGCGCACGAGTTCGGGGTCGATAGACAGACGCGAGCTGTTGAAGTTGCCATAACGGGCATACAGCGAGTTTTCTTCAGAATCAGGCAGGTTTACGCCGTCAATGCTGATGCCGACACGGTTGCCTTCCACGCCGCGTACGGCAAAGCCTTTTTGATGGCGGCCACTGTCGCTCAAGCCAACGTCGGTGGAATAACGTACCAAGTCTTTGTTGTCACGTACCATTTCTTGTTGGATACGGCCAAGGTTGACGCGTTCCACGGCTGCAGGCGCATTGCGCTGGCCTTTAACGCGGACTTCTTTTATTTCTGCTTTAACGGGTGTGGTTTCGGTTGCAGCTTCATCCGCTGCCAAGACTGAATTGCCGAAAATACTGCCGACCAGCGCAGCAATAGGGAGCATTTGTAATGGTTTCATATTATCAACTCAAGATGTAATGGATTGTTCATCCATCAGTTAATACATAATAAATTTTCTGATAATCATTAATGATTAATAAGACAGCAACCCGTTCAGACAAAACTTTGTAGTGTAATTAAAGGCCCCTGCAAACATCCACGCCGAGACCTTGTCTGTTTGATTTAATTATTTTTTAGAGTCTGTGCGGCGTCATACCTTCAGGCGCTTCCGCACCTTCCGGCAAACCGAAGGTTTCGCGCAAAATCACTTTATAGAATTCAAAAGCTTCGCGCGCGCCTTGAATGGCTTCCGCTTCAGCTTCCGGAGTCAAGTTCAAAGCGTTCAGATGCTCGACAAATGCGCGCCAGTGTTTGCCTCGGCCGTTTGGATGCGGGGCCAAGTGGCGTGCGCCGAATTCGCCGGTGTATTCGAGTTTTTGAGCGTGTTTGAACAAGAATGCCGCGCCCAAATTAGAACCTTCGGCGCAATACAGCCAGCCGATGGCTTTATTACCGGTTTCGTGTGGCAATTCTTTGTCAAATTTGTAAGGCTCTTCGCCCAAGTCTTTCAAGTCTTGAGTCACGGCATCGTAACGTGCCATGTATTCAAGCTCTGGAATGGCTTTGTTCAATTCGGCATCTTTATAGATGTGATCGACAGCCTTGTGGAAAACAGATTGAAGTTTCAAGAATTTGATGTAGTTTTCTTTGCTGGCAAAAGGCTGAACGGACATAACCAAGTTATCAACGCTGTCGTGCGTTGTCGTGGTTTGCTCTTTCAAGCGTTTGGCGAAAGTCAGCTCTTGTGTTTCACTCATGATGTTTCCTTTGAATTAAGAGACTAATGGTTTCAGACGGCCTTTATAGTTAAAAATACCGTCTAATTTAAAAAGAATCGTTTTAAAAACAAAGAAGATAATTTTTAACCTGCTTCAGATTCGTTGACCGCGTACCTTCCACAGATCTACAAGACTCATCGTGTTTTTAATTAATGAGAATATATCTTATTTTTAATATAATAACAATAAACCAAACTAAGACCTATTAATAAAATTTAACAGCCCATAGCAATAACCTTCTAAACCCTTTTCAAACTTTTCAGACGGCCCAAACCTTATTAAGCAGCTGCCATTCAATCAAATATCGACCTAAATTTGAGCTATCCTTCTGTTTTCCTTTATAATGCGACACTCTTTGCACCTTCTTTATCCCCTGCCGAACCATGAAACGGATTCCTGCCTACCATCGTTGGTGGCGCTACAAGTCTTATCTTCCTGATGCGACGCTGCCTGCACATACGGTGGAATGCCCGGATTGCGGCTGCCGTATGGATATTCCGCGCCTGCGTCAGGGACAGGAAGCGCATTGTCCGGTATGCAACCATGAAATTGTGGAAGTAGAAAACAATCCGTATATCGCGCCGATTGCCTATGCGCTGACAACCTTGATTCTGATGGCTTTCGCCTACAATATGGTGTATATCCGTGTGGATTTGTTCGGCGTGACATCGATTTTGTCGTTGCCGCAAATGATGCGGCTTTTGATTTCGCTGGATTATGGTTTTCTGGCGGAAGTGATGTTTATCCTCACCTTCGGCGCGCCTTTACTGTTTTTACTGCTCTGCCTGTATGTTTATACGGCTTTGATACGCGAAAAGGCCTACCCTGCGCTGCGCTTTGCGACGCGTGTATTGGTGCGGTTACGTCATTGGATCATGGTGGATGTGTTTTTCATTTCCACTTTGGTGGCGTATATCAAGCTCTCGTCCGTTGCTACAGTAGAGTTCGGCTCGGCGTTTTACCTGATGTTTCCGTTGTCGGTCATGCTGATTCGGACTTCGGTATCGATTCCGCAGCATTGGGTTTATTATAAGATTCACCGTTTAACCGGCGGCCATGCGGTTCAGACGGCCACTGAAGACAAAATCTGTTGCAGCCGCTGCCTGTATTTCCGCAATAAAAACGAGCAACCTTGCGGCGTATGCGGTGCAGACTTATACCGCCGCCGCCCGAAAAGTCTGAGCATTTCGCTGGCGTTTTTAATGGCGGCGTTTATCCTGTATTTCCCTGCCAACATCCTGCCGATTATGATTTCGTCCAATCCGACGGCTTTGGAGATCAACACGATTTTCAACGGCATTGTTTATATGTGGGACGATGGCGATCGGTTGATTGCCGTGATTATCTTTAGTGCCAGTATTATGGTGCCGGTTTTGAAGATTATTGCGATGGCGGTTTTGATTTATTCCGCATACTTCAAACCCGTGATGAGCGCGGAAAAGATGTCGGTTTTGTATCGGATCACCGAATCCATCGGCCGCTGGTCGATGATTGATATTTTTGTGATTATTATTTTGATGAGTTCGTTCCACACCAATATGGCGCGCGTCGTGCCGGGTGGTGCGGCGATTTACTTCTGCCTGGTTGTTATTTTGACCATGCTTTCGGCCTATTATTTCGATCCCCGTCTGATTTGGGACAAGCAACAGCAGCTTTCAGACGGCCTTGATTCTGAGCAGACCTTAACACAATGAAAAAACACGATTCTTCACCCAATTATCACGCCCCGGCGCGTGTCAAGAAAACCAATGTCTTCACGTCTATCGTGTGGCTGATTCCGCTGATTGCGCTGATTGCCGGCGGCTGGCTTTTGGTTAAAGACATCCGCAACCGCGGCCCTGTCGTTACGCTGTTGATGGACAGTGCCGAAGGCATCGAAGTCAACAACACCATTATTAAAGTGTTGAACGTCGATGTCGGACACGTTACCCGCATCAAATTGCGCGACGACCAAAAAGGCGTGGAAGTCACTGCACAGCTCAGCGCCGATGCCAAAGACCTTATCCGCAGCGATACCCAATTTTGGGTGGTCAAACCACGTATCGACCAAAGCGGCGTTACCGGCTTGGGAACCTTACTTTCCGGCTCATATATCGCATTCACACCAGGCAAAAGCCAAGAAACCAAAGATGTATTTGTCGTCCAAGACATTCCACCGATTGCCGCCATCGGTCAAAGCGGCCTGCGCCTGAATTTGATCGGCAAAAACGACCGCATCCTCAACGTCAGCAGCCCGGTTTTGTATGAAAATTTTATGGTCGGCCAAGTAGAAAGCGCGCATTTCGACCCGTCCGACCAAAGCGTGCATTACACCATTTTCATCCAAAGCCCCAACGACAAACTGATTAATTCCGCCAGCCGTTTTTGGCTGGAAAGTGGCATCAATATCGAAACCACAGGCAGCGGTGTCAAACTTAACTCCGCCCCTCTGCCTGCCCTGCTGTCCGGTGCGATTTCCTTTGACTCGCCTAAAACAAGCGACAGCAAAAACGTCAAAAGCGAAGACAGCTTCACGCTTTATGACAGCCGCAGCGAAGTGGCCAATCTGCCTGACGACCGCTCGCTGTATTACACTGCATTCTTCAAACAATCCGTACGCGGCCTGACTGCCGGTTCGCCTGTCGAATACAAAGGCCTGAATGTCGGCGTGGTTTCCGATGTCCCTTATTTCGACCGCAATGACAGCCTGCACTTATTTGAAAACGGTTGGATTCCCGTGCGTATCCGCATCGAGCCTTCCCGTTTGGAAATCAATGCCGACGAGCAAAGTAAAGAACATTGGAAACAACAATTTCAGACGGCCCTAAACAAAGGCCTGACCGCCACCATCTCCAGTAACAACCTGCTGACCGGCAGCAAAATGATTGAGTTGAACGATCAGCCTTCCGCCTCGCCTAAGCTGCGACCGCATACCGTTTATGCAGGCGATACCGTTATCGCAACCCAAGGCGGCGGTTTGGACGATTTGCAGGCAAAAGTGGCCGACTTGTTAGATAAGTTCAACAATCTGCCATTGGATAAAACCGTTGCCGGCTTGAACGGTTCGCTTGCCGAACTCAAGTCCACACTCAAATCTGCCAATGCCGCCCTAAGCTCTATCGACAAACTGGTCAGCAAACCGCAGACACAAAACATTCCGAACGAGTTGAACCAAACCCTGAAAGAGTTGCGTCAAACCCTGCAAGGCGTATCGCCTCAATCGCCTATCTACGGCGACGTACAAAATACGCTGCAAAGTTTGGACAAAACCTTAAAAGACGTTCAACCCGTGATTAATACTTTGAAAGAAAAACCCAACGCGCTGATTTTTAACAGCAGCAGCAAAGACCCTATCCCGAAAGGAAGCCGATAATGCGCCTCTTCCCGATTGCCGCCGCCCTGACGCTTGCCGCCTGCGGCACTGCGCAAAGCACACAATATTTCGTCCTACCCGACAGCCAGTACATCCGTCCGGCTGCACAAGGCAACGAAATCGCGGTCAAAGTCAACCTTGCCGAACCGCTTGCCAACGGCGGCCTCGTTTACCAAACCGATGCCTATCATGTGAATCTGGCGAAAAACCACCTTTGGGCGGCTCCGCTCGATGGTGCATTGGCGGCAAACCTCAGCAACAAGCTCAACCGCCTCAATCCGCATCGCACCTTTGTGCCTGCTTCACGTAGCCAAAGCAGCCAAACCCTGAAAGTCTATATCGAAGCCTTCCAAGGCAGCTATCAGGGGCAGACCACCATCAGCGGTTATGCACAATGGCCGGACGGACGCAGCAAACCGTTTAACGCCATCACGCCGCAACAAGGCGACGGCTATACCGCCATGCTCGAATCGTTGGAAAACGGTTTGTCACAGGTTGCCGATACGATTGCCTATTAAACCCAAAGGCCGTCTGAAAAAACTTTCAGACGGCCTTTTTTATGTTTCAAACATTCATCACAACGCGCGGTCAAAATACAAAGCCACGCCGGAACGTTCGCTCATCGCCAACAAATAATCCATCAATTTCTGCGGCCATTGGATACCACGCACAACGGTCAGGTTGCGCAAAATAGGGAACGTCAGGATATCTTCCAAACTGATTTCACCGCCCAAGCCTTCGCCTTCGCACACCAGCGCTTCCAGCTCTGCCAAGTCTTGATGCAGACGCTCCAGATATTGTGCCGTTTTATTCAGATTAGTCTCGAAATTGCCGATACTTTTCTCTTTTTTGTCGATAAAGTATTTTTTCGCTTCATCGGTCTCAAATTCGGGCAAACCAATTTTGACCATGCGCGGCTGTACCAGTTTGTTATTGTATTCACCCACTTTGTCCAACCAAGCCTGTACTTCTGGACGAACTTCTTCTTTCAGACGGCCTTGATCGATGTAACGGACAATATCCAAACTCTCGCCCATAAACGAACCGTCTTCTTTTTGCAGAATCGGCACTTGTTTTGAGCCAATCATGCCAATCGGTGTAGTTTCGTCATCGTTAGCCAAGACAACTTCCTCCACCGCCACATCGCGCAAGCCGAAAATCATCCTTGCACGAACGCAAAACGGGCAATGGTCGTAAATATACAGTTTCATCGAAATACTCCTTAAAATTTCAAAACGGTTAACCATAACACCCAAGGCCGTCTGAAACAAGGCTTCCTGAAACATAGTGCCACATTCGCATACAAATCTAGGGCTGTCGGCAATAAACTGTTACAATGGCAACGTTTTTATCAAAAAGAAAAAACGCACGCCATGACCACTATTCGCCAAACGCCCCAAACATCGAGTGCAACGCTGGAAGGCCTCCTCGCTTGGTTCGACGGCTATGTTGCCGCGCTGCCCGATTCCGATAAAAACCTGATTCAGACGGCCTTTGACTTAGCTAAAGAACATTACCCCGCCGATGCCCTAACGACTTACGGCGAGCCATTAATGGAACATTTTCTCGGCTCGATGCAAATCGTCAGCGAACTCGACCTCTTGCCTGATGCCGTGGCGGCTACGATTTTGTCCGACATCGGCAAATACGTTCCCACTTGGCAAGAATTGGTTACCGAACGCTGCAACAGCACCGTTTGCGAGCTGGTCAAAGGTGTGGACGAAGTGCAGAAACTGACCCAATTCGCCCGCGTGGATAGCCTTGCCACGCCGGAAGAACGCAGCCAACAGGCCGAAACCATGCGTAAAATGCTGTTGGCGATGGTTACCGACATCCGCGTCGTCCTGATCAAACTGGCGATGCGTACGCGCACCCTGCAATTTTTAAGCAACGTTCCTGACAATCCTGAAAAGCGCGCCGTTGCCAAAGAAACCCTCGACATTTTTGCCCCGCTCGCCAACCGCCTGGGCGTGTGGCAACTCAAATGGCAGCTCGAAGACTTGGGCTTCCGTCATCAAGAGCCGGAAAAATACCGCGAAATCGCCCTACTTTTGGACGAAAAACGCACCGAGCGCCTCGAATACATCGAAAACTTCCTCAATATCCTGCGTACGGAACTGAAAAAATACAATATTCATTTTGAAGTTGCCGGAAGACCGAAGCACATCTACTCCATTTACAAAAAAATGGTGAAGAAAAAGCTCACTTTCGACGGCCTGTTCGACATCCGTGCCGTACGGATTTTGGTGGACACCATTCCCGAGTGTTACACCACCTTGGGCATTGTCCACAGCCTCTGGCAGCCGATTCCGGGCGAGTTCGACGACTATATCGCCAACCCAAAAGGCAACGGCTATAAAAGTTTGCACACTGTCATCGTCGGCCCGGAAGACAAAGGTGTGGAAGTCCAAATCCGCACCTTCGACATGCACCAATTCAACGAATTCGGTGTCGCCGCCCACTGGCGTTATAAAGAAGGCGGCAAGGGCGATTCCGCCTACGAACAGAAAATCGCCTGGTTGCGCCAACTCTTGGACTGGCGTGAAAACATGGCCGAAAGCGGCAAGGAAGACCTCGCCGCCGCCTTCAAAACCGAACTTTTCAACGACACGATTTACGTTTTGACCCCGCACGGCAAAGTCCTTTCCCTGCCTACGGGCGCGACCCCCATCGACTTTGCCTACGCCCTGCACAGCAGCGTGGGCGACCGTTGCCGCGGTGCAAAAGTCGAAGGACAAATCGTGCCGCTGTCCACACCTTTGGAAAACGGACAACGTGTTGAAATCATTACTGCAAAAGAAGGCAATCCTTCCGTCAACTGGCTCTATGAAGGCTGGGTCAAATCCAACCGCGCCATTAGCAAAATCCGTGCCTTCATCCGCCAGCAAAATGCGGATACCGTGCGCGAAACAGGCCGGGCCCAACTGGACAAACAGTTGTCAAAAATCTTCCCCAAACCCAATCTGCAAGCATTGGCGGAAAAACTCGGCTTCAAAAAAACCGACGAACTCTATACGGCCATCGGCCAGGGCGAAATTTCCAACCGCGCCATCAGCAAGGCCTGCGGCGCTTTGATCGAACCGGCTCCGGTACCGGTTGACGAGACAAATATCGTCAAACAGTCCAAAATCAAAAAAGGCGGCAAAAACGGCATTCTGATTGACGGCGAAGACGGCCTGATGACCACGCTTGCCAAATGCTGCAAACCCGCGCCTCCTGACGACATTATCGGTTTCGTTACACGCGACCGCGGTATTTCCGTCCATCGCTGCACCTGCCCTTCTTTCCGCCACCTCGCCGAGCAGGCTCCGGAAAAAGTGTTGAATGCAAGCTGGGCAGCCTTGCAAGAAGGACAAGTATTTGCCGTCGATGTCGAAATCCGCGCTCAAGACCGCTCCGGTTTGCTGCGCGACGTTTCGGATGCGCTGGCGCGTCATAAACTCAACGTTACCGCGGTGCAAACCCAATCGCGCGATTTGGAAGCCAGTATGCGCTTTACCCTTGAAGTCCGCCAAGTCAACGACCTGCCGCGCGTATTAGCCAGCTTGGGCGACATCAAAGGCGTTTTAAGCGTAACGCGCTTATAATTCCCATTCCCCCATCTAAAGGCCGTCTGAAAGTATTGCTTTCAGACGGCCTTTCACACATCGGCTGCCAATATATAACCTACGCTTCTATCCTTACAATCAGCCGTTATTTCCTGTTTGCCATATTCTCAGGCAAACTCGCCATCCGCATGATAAAGAAAGATATTTTTATTCTTATATTAACCTTAAGGAAACTTCATGGACACACGA
The DNA here is from genome assembly GCF_051962805.1 of Neisseria sp. P0008.S002. Classification (NCBI taxonomy): domain Bacteria; kingdom Pseudomonadati; phylum Pseudomonadota; class Betaproteobacteria; order Neisseriales; family Neisseriaceae; genus Neisseria; species Neisseria sp. P0008.S002. The sequence goes on from NZ_JBQCUY010000009.1 coordinate 79,962, forward strand.
GACCTGTTCCCTCATGAAATTTTGCAGGACGCCATCGGCAAAAGTTGCGCCAAATCTGAATTCAGCATCAAGATGTTGGTGATTTTGAGTTTCTTGGGCGGCGGTTATGTCGGCTTCGGTTATCTTGCCTGCCTGCGCGTCATCAGCGGCATTCCTGCCGAATGGAACGGTCTGGCCGCCCTGTTGGGCGCATCCGTGTTCCCTATCGCACTGATTTGTATCTTAATCGGCGGCGGCGAGTTGGCAACAGGCAATATGATGATTATGGCTTTGGGCAGATTAACCGGCCGTGTCAGCACCTACAAACTGGTACGCAACTGGCTCATTGTCAGCTTGGGCAATCTGGCAGGCGCCGTTGCCATGGCCTATTTCCTCGGCCACTACGTTGGCCTTGCCGAAGGACCGGCCGCAGCGAAAACCATTGCCATTGCCGAAGCTAAAGTCAATATGGACTTCGGCCGCGCATTCGTTTCTGCCATCGCATGTAACTGGATGGTGTGTATGGGCATCTGGTTTTACTTCGGCGCACGCCATACTTCAGGACGAATCTTAGCCATGTGGTTCCCTGTTATGATCTTCGTATTAATCGGCTTTCAACACTTTGTTGCCAATATGTTCATCATTCCGGCCGGCATTTGGGCGGGCGCAAACGTCAGCTGGGGTCAATTTTTCTACAATATGATTCCCGTTTTCTTAGGCAACGTCCTGGGCGGGTCATCCTTTGTCGCAGCCTCTTATCTCTTTGCTTACAAACACTTACTAAAAGACGATTTTTCTATTTAATGTAGTCTTTTTTTCTAAAAATCCCGTATTTGCCCGACACAGATACGGGGTTTCTGCACAAGGCCGTCTGAAAGTCCAAGTCGTTTAATTACTTTTTCTCTTTAATCCCCAAAAAACATCAGGAAAGATAGTTTCACACACTTTCCTTCGTCATCATCGGTAAAAATTTATATATTTTTATGTTTTTAAATGACTTAGCCAAAAGGCGGCATCAATTTCGAATAAAGGCTGAGTTCTTCGCTTTGCAAAAGCGACTTTTTACGGTATGCTGGTTTAAATTATTTACAATTTAATGCATTAAAATTTCGTATTTTATTGTATTTGAAAATAATTTATCCTGTCTCTCTCGCAAAAAACAGGATTTTTAAGCTGTATTTTTATTAGAAAAAAGTTTGGGTATGAATTGCTTGCAATTTCAAACCCGTTTTAAAAGTTAGATGAGGAATAAGTACATGAATCCCATGTATATCACTTTCGCGATCTATTTGGTCGCCGTATTACTGATCGGCCTCGCCGCCTATTTTTCAACACGAAACTTCGACGACTACATTCTCGGCGGCCGCAGCTTAGGTCCGTTCGTGACCGCGATGTCTGCCGGTGCTTCCGATATGTCAGGTTGGCTTTTGATGGGTTTGCCAGGTGCCATTTACCTGAGCGGTTTGAATGAAGCTTGGATTGCCATTGGTCTGATTGTGGGTGCATACCTCAACTGGCTCTTGGTTGCAGGCCGTTTGCGCGTGCATACCGAATACGCCAACAACGCACTGACGCTTCCTGATTACTTCTTCCACCGCTTCGGTGCCGGCGGTCACTTGATGAAAGTGGTTTCCGCACTGATTATCTTGTTCTTCTTCACTATTTACTGTGCTTCAGGCATCGTAGCCGGTGCTACCCTGTTCCAAAGCCTGTTCCACGGTATGTCTTACACTCAAGCCATGTGGCTGGGTGCCGGCGCGACCATCGCCTACACTTTCTTGGGCGGTTTCTTGGCAGTAAGCTGGACCGATACCCTGCAAGCTTCTTTGATGATTTTTGCATTGGTACTGACTCCTGTCATGGTGTACTTGGGTTTGGGCGGTGCTGATCAAATGAACGCTGCCATCCAACAAGTTGCCGCTTCTACCGGTAAAGAATACGGCAGCCTGTTTGCCGGTACTACTTTCATCGGCATTATCTCTACCGCCGCTTGGGGCTTGGGCTATTTCGGCCAACCACACATTTTGGCCCGTTTCATGGCTGCTGAAAGCGCTAAATCTCTGGTTTCTGCACGCCGTATCGGTATGACCTGGATGGTTCTGTGTATGGCCGGTGCCGTGGCTGTCGGCTACTTCGGTATCGCTTACTTCGGCGCCAACCCTGCCCACGTTGATGAAATGAACGGCAACCACGAACGTATCTTCATCGCTTTGGCTACCCTGCTCTTCAACCCTTGGATTGCCGGTATCATCTTGAGCGCGATTCTCGCCGCCGTAATGTCTACCCTGTCTTGCCAATTGTTGGTTTGCTCCAGCGCGATTACCGAAGACTTCTATAAAGGCTTCCTGCGTAAAAAAGCACAACAAGCTGAATTGGTATGGATTGGCCGTCTGATGGTATTGGCGATTGCCGTGATTTCCATCCTGATTGCTTCTGATCCTGAAAGCAAAGTATTAGGCTTGGTAGCTTACGCATGGGCTGGCTTTGGTGCCGCATTCGGCCCGGTCGTTATCCTGTCTGTACTGTGGAAACGCATTACTGCCTACGGCGCACTCTCCGGCATGATTGCAGGTGCACTGACTGTAGTAGTTTGGGCTGAGTGGATCAAAAAACCTGCTTTGGCCGCACAAGAAACAGGTTTCGCTACTGTCTATGAAATCGTCCCCGGCTTTATCATTTGCACACTCGTGATTGTTTTGGTGTCCCTGATCGACAAAAAACCTTCACGCGAATTGCAAGAACGTTTCGAAAAAGCAGACGCAGAATACCGCGCCTCTAAATAAGACGTTTTCAGACGGCCTGCATGATTCCGTGCAGGCCGTCTTTACGACATAAACTGTTTCAAAATAATCTGAGCCTTATCAGAAAAAACAGCAATTTATGCGGAAGCATCTTGTATCCGCATCATAATTTTATTACGATATTACTATCCTTCAGAATGCTTGTTTTAGCAGTCTTAATTCAGGCCGTCTGAAACCATGAAAAAACCTTTGGAGAACATAAATAATGTTTAACTTCGCTTTTCCAACACAAACTCCTCTGCGTCAAGCTGTAACTGATGCCTACCGCCGCGATGAAATCGAGGCCGTTCAGGATATGTTGCAACGTGCACAGATGACCGACGAAGAACGCAATGCCGCCTCCGAGCTTGCCCGTCGTTTGGTTACTCAAGTCCGCTCCAGCCGCACCAAAGCAAGCGGCGTAGATGCCTTGATGCACGAGTTCTCTCTCTCCAGTGAAGAAGGTGTTGCACTGATGTGTCTGGCCGAAGCCCTGCTGCGTATTCCGGATAATGCAACCCGTGACCGCCTGATTGCCGACAAAATCTCTGAAGGCAACTGGAAAAGCCACTTGAACAATAGCCCTTCCCTCTTCGTTAACGCGGCTGCATGGGGTCTGCTGATTACCGGCAAACTGACCGCGACAAACGACAAACAGATGAGTTCCGCATTAAGCCGTCTGATCAGCAAAGGTGGCGCACCTCTGATCCGTCAAGGTGTGAACTACGCCATGCGCCTGTTGGGCAAACAGTTCGTAACCGGCCAAACCATTGAAGAAGCGCTGCAAAACGGTAAAGAGCGCGAGAAAATGGGTTACCGCTTCTCTTTTGATATGTTGGGTGAAGCCGCATACACCGAAGAAGATGCCAACCGCTACTACAACGACTACGTTCAAGCCATTCACGCCATCGGTAAAGATGCCGCAGGCCAAGGCGTTTACGAAGGCAACGGTATCTCCGTTAAACTTTCCGCCATCCACCCACGCTATTCACGCGCCCAACACGAACGCGTTATGAGCGAATTGTTGCCACGCCTGAAAGAATTGTTCCTTTTGGGTAAAAAATACGATATCGGTATCAACATCGATGCCGAAGAAGCCAACCGTCTCGAATTGTCTTTGGACTTGATGGAAGCTTTGGTTTCCGATCCTGACTTGGCCGGCTACAAAGGTATCGGTTTCGTTGTTCAAGCCTACCAAAAACGTTGCCCGTTCGTTATCGACTATCTGATCGACCTGGCACGCCGCAACAACCAAAAACTGATGATCCGTTTGGTTAAAGGTGCATACTGGGACAGCGAAGTGAAATGGGCTCAAGTAGACGGCATGGAAGGCTATCCGACTTACACCCGTAAAGTCCATACCGACATCTCCTATCTCGCCTGCGCACGCAAACTCTTGGATGCGCAAGATGCCGTGTTCCCACAATTTGCCACCCACAACGCCTACACTTTGGGCGCAATCTACCAAATGGGTAAAGGCAAAGACTTTGAACACCAATGTCTGCACGGCATGGGCGAAACCCTGTACGACCAAGTGGTCGGCCCGCAAAACTTAGGCCGTCGCGTACGCGTGTATGCCCCGGTCGGCACACACGAAACCCTGCTTGCCTACTTGGTACGCCGTCTGTTGGAAAACGGGGCGAACTCTTCTTTCGTGAACCAAATCGTTGACGAAAACATCAGCATCGACCGCCTGATTAAGAGCCCGTTCGACACCATCGCCGAACAAGGCATCCACCTGCATCCGGCATTGCCTCTGCCGCGCGATTTGTATGGCAAAGGCCGTCTGAACTCCCAAGGCGTCGATTTCAGCAACGAAAACGTATTGCAAAACCTGCAAGAAAAACTCAACCAAGCTTCTTCCGAAGACTTCCACGCCGCGTCTATCGTTAATGGCGAAGCGCGTAACGTGGGCGAAGCGCAACCCGTCCGCAACCCTGCAGACCACAACGATGTTGTCGGCACTGTCAGCTTTGCCGATGCGGCATTGGCTCAAGAAGCTATTGGTGCAGCCGTTGCCGCCCTGCCTGAGTGGAGCGCCAAACCTGCTTCAGAACGCGCCAACTGCCTGCGCCGTTTTGCCGATTTGTTGGAACAACACACGCCTGCATTGATGATGCTGGCCGTCCGCGAAGCCGGTAAAACCCTGAACAACGCCGTTGCCGAAGTACGCGAAGCCGTTGACTTCTGCCGCTACTATGCCAACGAAGCTGAGAACACCCTGCCTAAAGATGCCAAAGCTGTCGGCGCAATCGTTGCCATCAGCCCATGGAACTTCCCATTGGCCATCTTTACCGGCGAAGTGGTTTCTGCATTGGCAGCCGGTAACACCGTTATCGCCAAACCTGCCGAACAAACCAGCCTGATTGCTACTTACGCAGTTTCCCTGATGCATCAAGCCGGTATTCCGACTTCTGCGCTGCAACTCGTACTCGGCGCAGGCGATGTCGGCTCTGCCCTGACCGGCGATGCCCGCATCGGCGGCGTGATCTTTACCGGTTCTACCGAAGTAGCGCGCCTGATCAACAAAGCCCTGTCCAAACGCGACGATAGCCCTGTCCTGATTGCCGAGACCGGCGGTCAAAACGCGATGATCGTGGACTCTACCGCCCTGCCGGAACAAGTCTGCCTCGACGTATTGAACTCTGCCTTCGACAGCGCGGGCCAACGTTGTTCTGCCCTGCGTATCTTGTGTGTTCAAGAAGATGTTGCCGATAAAATGATCAACATCATCAAAGGCGCAATGGACGAATTGGTTGTCGGCAAACCGATCCAACTGACCACAGACATCGGCCCTGTCATCGATGCTGAAGCCCAACAAAACCTGTTGGCCCACATCAACAAAATGAAAGGCGTAGCTAAGGCTTACCACGAAATCAAAACTGCCGCCGACGTTGATGACAACAACTCTACCTTCGTTCGTCCAATCCTGTTTGAATTGAACAACCTGAACGAGTTGCAACGCGAAGTGTTCGGTCCTGTACTGCACGTTGTCCGCTACCGCGCCAGCGAATTGGATCAACTCATCGACCAAATCAACGCCAAAGGCTATGCTCTGACCAGCGGTGTACACAGCCGTATCGAAGGCACTGTCGACCATATCCGCGACCGCATCGAAGCCGGTAACATCTACGTTAACCGCAACATCGTTGGTGCTGTTGTCGGCGTACAACCTTTCGGCGGTCACGGCTTGTCCGGTACCGGTCCAAAAGCAGGCGGTTCATTCTATCTGCAACGCCTGGTTCGTACTCCTGAATGGGTTGCCCCAACCCTCAGCCGAATCGGCCAAGCAGACGAAGACGCACTCAAACGTTTGGAAACCCTGGTTCACAAACTGCCGTTTAACGCAGAAGAGAAAAAAGCCGCAGCCGCAGCTTTGGGTCACGCCCGCGTCCGCACCTTGCGCAAAGCCGAAACCGTATTGGTCGGCCCGACCGGCGAACGCAACTCATTGAGCTGGCGCTCTCCAAAACGTGTTTGGGTACATGGCGGCAATCTGCTGCAAGCCTTCTCTGCCCTGACCGAGCTGGCAGCCGCAGGCATTCAAACCGTTGTTGAGCCAAACAGCCCACTGGCTTCCTACTCAGCCGATTTGGACGGTTTGTTGCAAGTCAACAGCAAACCTGAAAACGCAGGCATCAGCCATGTTGCCGTTATCGAGCCTTTGAGCAGCGAGCGCAAACAAGAGTTGGCCGGCCGCGACGGTGCGCTCATCCGCATCCTGCCTTCCGAACAAGGTCTGGACATTCTGCAAGTATTTGAAGAAATCTCTTGCAGTATCAATACTACCGCTGCTGGTGGTAACGCCAGCCTGATGGCAGTTGCCGACTAATCGTAGCCAAATCAAAGGCCGTCTGAAATTCAGACGGCCTTTTTTATGTTTTTTTTTATTTAAATTTTTGCCGGATATTCGCACAAATCGTTAATCAAACATGTGCTGCATTGCGGTTTTAAAGCCTTACATGTATAGCGGCCGTGCAAAATCAACCAGTGATGGGCATCCATCAAAAATTCTTTGGGAATAAAGCGCATCAGCTTGTCTTCAACTTCGCGCACATCCTTGCCCGGAGCAATTTTGGTACGGTTAGAAACACGGAAAATATGGGTATCGACCGCCATAACAGGTTGCCCGAATGCAGTATTCAACACCACATTGGCAGTTTTACGGCCAACACCGGGCAAAGATTCCAAAGCCTCTCGGTCGGCAGGCACTTCGCCATTGTATTTTTCCAGCAAAATACGGCAAGTCTGCATGATGTGTTTGGATTTGGTTTTGTAGAGGCCTATGGTTTTGGTGTATTCCATCACGCCGTCCAGCCCCAAATCCAACATGGCTTGCGGCGTATTGGCAACGGGAAAGAGTTTGGCAGTCGCTTTGTTCACGCCGACATCAGTCGCCTGTGCAGACAATAAAACAGCGATAAGCAGCTCAAATGGCGAGCTGAAATTCAACTCGGTAGTCGGATGAGGATTGGCAGCGCGGAAACGCTCGAAAATTTCTTGGCGGATTTGTTTGTTCATAGTTGGAATTGTTTTTATATGGCGCGGCAATTATATCCGATGGAGCTGCTTCAAACAAAGCAGGCCGTCTAAAACACATTCAGACGGCCTGATAATCAAACAGCCTACTGTTTATTTTTTACTCAAAGTCAGCCCTGTCCAGCCAAACACCAGCGTCAGAGCCAAACTCAAGTAGCAGAAGAAGGCATAAGGCAGGTATTCCCAAACAGGCACACCCAAGGCATGGCTGATGAATACGCCGCAGACGCTCCAAGGCACCAACGGGTTGATGACCGTACCCGCATCTTCAAGCGTACGGGCAAGGTTGCGCGAATGCAGACCAAGCTTGTCATAAACCGGCTTAAAGGTTTCGCCGGAAAGCAGAATACTCAAATATTGCTCGCCAATCAGGAAGTTAACACCAACCGATGTCATGGCCACGCTGAAAGTAGCACGTCCGGCATTGGTCAGGAACGCACGAATGGCTTCCAGCAAAGACGGAATCACACCAATGCTGAACAACAGGCCGCCCAAGCTCATGCCGAGTATTACGATGGTTTGCGTAAAGAACATGCTTTCTAAGCCGCCACGAGAAATCAAACGGGCAATGTCTTTAAATGCTTCGCCTTCAAGTTTGTATCCGCTGTAAAACCACGCGCCCAGCTGTTTCAAATCAGGCGTACTGTGGAAGTAAGTCACAATCAGCGCCACCACAACGGTAAACAACATGGCCACAATGGCATTGACACGCATCAGGGCGAGGACAACCAATAAAGCAAACGGAATCAGCGAGTAGGCATGCACCAAACCGGTTGCTTCCAATTGCGCGCGGAAAGCCTCGACGCTGTTCATATCATGCGCGGCAACATTGGGCAAGAGCCACAACATCAAGGCCGCACTGATCAACCACGCAGGCACAGTGGTGTACATCATGTTTTTGATGTGCTCGAACAAATCAATGCCGACAATCGAAGCGGAAATACCGGTCGTATCGGAAAGCGGCGACATTTTATCGCCGAAAAACGCACCCGACACAATCGCACCTGCCGTCATCGCCATATCGGCATGAAACGCAGCCGCCATACCCATAAATGCCACGCCGACAGTCGCACAAGTCGTCAAACTACTGCCGATGGAAATACCGATGATCGAGCAAAGCGCAAACGCTGAGAAGTAAAAATAAGTCGGCGAAATCAATCCGAAACCGTAATACATCAGCGTCGGAATCGCACCACTCATCATCAGCGCGCTGACCATCAGGCCGATAAAGAAGAACAGATAAATCGCGCCCATGCCCTGCCCGACCGCGCCTATCATACCGTTTTGCATATCTTGATATTTCAAGCCGCGCATCAAACCGTACAACAGCAAGACCACAATCGCCGTCACAATCGACATATGCGGCAGCCATTCAAGCGAAATAATCGTGTAACCCATTGCCGCCACCAAAGCCAAGGCCACAGCGATGGCCTCAAAGCGCGGCATATTAAGTAAGGATTTGAAAGCAAACATTGTTCTTTGCCTTTTTAATAAGTATTTAACAGATTTTAGCATAACAGGCCGTCTGAAAAACCGGTTTCAGACGGCCTGTTGATTATTTTACGAAAACAACGCTCACAAATCCTTGCCATTTTCTTTAAAATAAATGAATTATTTAGAATAAAACATTTTTTAATTAGAATAAATGGTATTTTGTTGCTTTTTAAAATATCCATCATGCAAAAATGCCACCACTTGCTCGACCGTTTTACGGTTAAACAGCATACCGCTATGGCTGACAGGTAAAACAACATGATCGCGCATATTCGGACAATGCGTTTCGCTGACCAAAACCGTACCATCATGTTCGCCATGCAAACCTAAAACACGGCCCAGCCCATACGGTTTATTGCCGGCAATACTGCCCAACTCAACGCATTCTGGCAATTCAGGCATACCGCCGTCCAATGCGCCTTTATACGAGCCGCCCAATACCGGCTTTTGCAAACCCATATTGAACACACGTTGCGCGGCACGGCTGCCTTGATGCGGCGTACCCATGGTAACGATACGGCCGCTGACTTTATCCGGATATGCCGCTGCAAAATTGCGTAAGACCAACCCGCCCAAACTATGGCCGACAAAGTGCAGCGTTTCATCAGCATGGTTCTCATCAATCCATCGCGCTAAATCTTCAACATGTCGGTTCATCGAATGCAAAACACTGTAATAATCGAACAGCGCAACTTCAAAACCTTCTTGTTCCAGCAAATACGCCAGCGGTTTCATTACCCATGAATGCATGTGCAAGCCATGTAGCAAAATGATTTTGGCCATTTTTCCTCCTGTCATTTAAATCATTATGCCACAAAGTAAAAAGGCCGTCTGAAAACCTGATTTCCAAGTTTTCAGACGACCTTCTGCTCAAACCATGCTTACTCGTCGGCTTTATAACCTTTGAGAGCAAAGAAGACTATGTAGAGGTAGCACACGGCAGGTGCAACATAAGAAATCACCATACCGTAATCATCGGCGATCTTACCTTGGAAAACAGGAATCAACGCGCCGCCAACAATGGCGGTACAAAGAAAACCTGAAGCAGAATTGGTAAATTTGCCGAGGTTTTTGGTTGCCAGCGAAAAGATAGTCGGGAACATAATGGAGTTGAAAAAACCGATGGCAATCAACGCCCACATGGCGATGTCGGCATTACCTTTACCAACCATGATGGCAATGACGAGCAAAGCAGTAGCAACTGAGGCATTAAAGGCAAGGTAGCGGTTTGGCGCAACTCGAGTCATAACTGCCGAACCGAGGAAGCGTCCGAACATTGCACCACCCCAGTATAACACCAGCATATCTGCGGCTTTGGAATGATCAAATCCTTTCAGGAAGCCCAAAATATTGACCATGAAAGAGCCGATGGATACTTCTGCGCCAACGTAGCAGAAAATGCCAGCCACACCGAAAACAAGATGTTTGTATTGCCATACGCTGCTTTTGCCGTCGTGATTGTGTTCGCTTTCCTCAACGGCAATTTTACGTGCATCGGGCAGACGGATCATTTTCACAAAGACAGCGAGGAGGATCAACAATCCCGCCAAACCCAAATAAGGGATTTGGACGGAAGCAATTTGCTCGGCTTTGCTGGCTTTCTGAGCCGCATCTGTAAAAATGAGAAGTGAACCGATTTTCGGAGCAATAGTCGTACCCAATGAATTGAATGCCTGCACCAAAGTTAGCGTTGCAGATTCTTTGCCCGGTTTCGCCAACAGGGTTACATACGGATTACCCGCAACCTGCAACAGAGTTACACCTGAAGCAAGAATGAAGAGAGCGCCCAAGAAAGTCGGGTAAGATTGGCTGTCTGCGGCAGGATAAAACAACAAGCATCCGACGGCGGTCAGCAAGAAGCCGCCGATGACGCCATTTTTATAGCTGATTTTACCGACGAGATGCCCCATCGGAATCGACATGATGGCATAGGCGGTAAAGAAGCAGAACTGAACCAGCATCGCCTGAACATTGGTTAGCGTGAAAATTTTCTGCAGATGCGGAATCAAAATATCGTTCATGCAGGTAATGAAACCCATCATGAAAAAGAGTGTGGTTAGGACAACCAGCGCAGGAGTATGATTTTGTTGTGAATGCGCAGACATGATTTGCCTTTCGTTTTGTTAATATTTGCTGGAAAAATGAGCTTAAATCAGTTCATTAAACTTAACACCCATTAACAGCCGCCCGTATCATACTGATAATCCGTCACTTTGAAAACTATTTTCTAACAGCCGACTACATTATCCTTCAGACGTTTAATTTTAAAAATTTCAATAATATTGGATTTATCTTTTATTAGATTAAAAAATAAAGGCATAATCCTCTTACTAAGCCTATTATTTCTTTTTTACAATATCACTTGATGTAACTCAAAACATGCCACCTCTTTACGCTTACCTTGCCCTGATTGCTTCTGCCTTCACTTCAGCCACACTACTTCCGGGTACATCCGAGGCGGCATACGCCGCATTTGTGTACCAATATCCGCAACATGCCCTCGGCGCATGTTTGTGTGCCGGTTTGGCGAATGGCTTGGGCAGTATGGTTTCGTATTACATGGGCAGAATGTTTCCGGCCAAGAAAAGGCCGTCTGAAAAAGTATTGGCGCGTATACAAAGATGGGGAATTTGGCCGCTATTATTTGCATGGTTGCCGATTATCGGCGATGCCCTCCCCCTTGCCACAGGCTGGCTCAGGCTTAATGCTTTGCATTGCGCCATCATTCTGATTGCAGGCAAACTGCTGCGCTATGCCATGATTTATTGGGGAATGAACATAGTTGCCGGATAAGTTTCCACAGTCAAAAATAAAGGCCGTCTGAATGATTCAGACGGCCTTTGCCTTTAATTCGACAATTACAAGACTTTCACAATACTTTCGCACAGGTAGTCGATATTGTCATCGGTAATGCCTGCAACATTAATGCGGCCGGAACGGACGGCATAAATGGCAAACTCGTTTTTCAAACGGTCAACTTGTTCGGGAGTCAAGCCGCTGAAAGAGAACATACCGTTTTGTTCGATAATGAAATCAAAGTCTTGGGTTGCACCTTTGGCCTTGAGCAACTCAACAAATTTTTGGCGCATGGCTTTGATGCGGCCGCGCATTTCATCAAGTTCGGCAATCCATTGTGCTTTCAAATCATCATTTTTCAACACCAGCGCAATGGTGTTCGCACCGTGTGAAGCTGGGTTGGAATACAAGGTACGGATGATGGTTTTGACTTGGCTGTGGGCGCGGGCTGCAGTTTCTTCATCTTCGGCCACCAAAGTGAACGCGCCGACGCGCTCGTTGTACATACCGAAGTTTTTGGAATAAGAACTGGCAATCAGCAATTCTGTATTGTGTTTCAAGAACACGCGCAAGCCGTAGGCATCTTCTTCCAAGCCATTGCCGAAGCCTTGGTAGGCAAAGTCAAACAGTGGCAACCAGCCTTTTTCGGCAGAAAGTTTTGCCAAAGTTTCCCATTGTTCGGGCGTAGGGTCGATGCCGGTAGGGTTGTGGCAGCAGCCGTGCAGCAGGACGATGTCGCCTTTTTGCGCTTGGCTCAAGTCTTCAATCATGCCATCCCAATCCAAACCGTGTTTGGCGGCATCATAGTAACGATACGGTTTGTCTTGGATACCGACCGCTTTGGCGATGGCGTTGTGGTTAGGCCAAGTCGGATTGGAAATCCAGATGGTTTGCGCGTTCAACTGGCGTTTGACAAATTCGGCCGCAATGCGCAATGCACCTGTACCGCCAAGGCTTTGCGCTGTTTTGGCGCGACGGCTGGCAATGATTTCGTGGTCTTTACCAAATAACAGGATTTGGGTTTGCTCGTTGTAATCGGCAACGCCGTCGATGGTCAGGTAATTTTTAGTTGTCTCGCTTTCCAACAGGCGTTTTTCAGCCTCTTTGACGGCTTTGACAATAGGCGTTGCGCCGGATGCGTCTTTGTACACGCCGATACCGAGATTGACTTTTTCGGGACGGGTTTCGGCTTTAAACGCTTCGCCCAAACCTAAAATCGGATCAGCAGGAGCTGCTTCGATATGCTTGAAGAACATGATTTTTCTCTTTACAAGTGTAAAACGGTTGAAAAAATACAAATTTGTGTAATTTTACGCCGTTTCAGGCCGTCTGAAAACGGATTATTACAGGGTTTTAACGCAAGATTGCCAACAAATCCAAAGGTGTGGCAATACGGAAATCGGCGAACCAGTTTTCGGTTTGGTCTTCGGCAGAAATATAACCCCAATCGGCAAGCACGGTTATCATTCCTGCATTTTTGCCTGCCTGCATATCGCGCTCGGCATCGCCGACATAAAAACATCGCTGCGCCTCAACGCCAATCTGTTCGCACGCATAAAACATAGGCTTCACGCTGGGCTTGGGTTCATCGCAGGTATCGCCGCTGACAATGACGGCGGGAGGCGCGGCAAACCCGAGCTTAGGCACGAGGACATCGGTAAAACGCATGGGCTTGTTGGTAATAATGCCCCATTGGATACCGCGTTGAACTAAGGCTTCCAACATTTCGTTTACGCCGTCGAACAAAATGGTTTGATCGGCATAACAGCGGCTGTATTCATCCAAAAACTCTTTACGCCATTGCATATAGTCCGGATGGTCGGGCGTAATGCCTGCACCAAGTTTGAGCAAACCGCTCGCACCGTGGCTGGCCTGCGGACGGATTTCATCCATGCTTTTTTCTGGCAAACCGTGTCGGCGCAATACCGTGTTGAGCGCACCACCCAAATCAAGTGCGGTATCGGCAAGCGTGCCGTCAAGGTCGAATAATACGGCTTGGGTCATAAGTATTCCTTTGATGATTTTAGAAGGCCGTCTGAACAATCCAACAAGTTTCAGACGGCCTGAATATGGTTAATGGTGATGGTGTTCGTGCATTTCCTGCGAACACAAAACTTCATCTTTATGCGGATGCTGTTCGCTTTCAATCTGAATCGTACAATGCCCGATGTTATGATGCGCCAATTCATGTTCGATGCGGTAGGCGATTTGTTCGGACTCTGCAACCGTCATGTTGCCATCTACGACAATATGGCAGGATAAAACGTGGATATTGCTGGTAATCGTCCAAACATGCAAGTCGTGAACGGATTTTACGCCCTCCATATTGCGGATAACGCTGAGCAACTCATCGGTATGGATGTTTTCCGGCGCGCCTTCCATCAAAATGTGCAAAGTCTGTTTAAACAGCTTCCAGCCGCTGCACCCTACCAAAGCCGCCACCAATACGCTGGCAACCGTATCCGCCCATTGCCAGCCATACGCCATCATCAGTACCGCTGCGACAATCGCCCCTATCGAGCCGAACAAATCGCTGATTACGTGCAGATACGCGCCGCGCATATTGACGTTTTCTTCGGTATCGCTATTCTTCAACATATAAACGGCGACACCGATGTTGACCAGCAATCCGATGATACTAACCACCAACATGCCACCCGTCAAAATTTCCGGCGGATAAAACAATCGTTTGACTGCTTCATAAAAAATCATCGCCGCAATCAACACCAGCGATAATCCGTTAAACATCGCCGTCAAAATTTCAAAACGCTTGTAACCGAATGTCTTTTGCAGCGTGGTCTGTTTCTCGCCAAGTTTGAATGCCCACAATGCCACGCCCAGCGAAAACGCATCGCTGAACATATGCCCCGCATCGGAAAGCAGGGCCAAAGAGTTGGTCAGCCAACCGCCGACCGCCTCAACCAGCATAAATCCGGCAATGACGAAAAAGGAAATACGCAATACCTGCTTATTAGCGGTATGCGTGTGCGCGTGCGAATGATCGTGATGATGTGCCATAATGATTTTACCGTTTCAGACGGCCTTTTTATCCTGTTTCAAACTTTTCTCAAAATCTTCCAACATATCCAGCTCAAAACGGCTGAATCCTGCGCGTTCCCGTGCTTCGATATTGACGTAGCCGCGGAAGATAAACATATCGTAACGCGCAATCAGGCTGCGGAACAGTGCAACCGGTTCCAGACCGCGCTCACGGCAAAGATGCTGATACCAATGATTGCCGATGGCGACATGCCCCACTTCATCGCGATAAATAATATCCAACACATCGCAGGTTTCCACATCGCCGCGCTGTGCCACTTTTGCACGAATACCCGGCGTGACATCCAAACCGCGCGCTTCCAACACCCGCGGCACCAAAGCCATGCGCAATAAGGGATCGTAAGCAGTTTTATACGCCATATCCCACAAATGCCCGTGCGCTTCAAAATCGCCGTAATCGTAGCCCAAGCTGTTCAGACGGCCACGCATCAAGCCGAAGTGAAACACTTCTTCTTTCGCCACCCTTACCCAATCGCGTACAAACTGAAACGGCATATTGCGAAAACGATACGCCGCATCCAAAGCCAGATTAATCGCATTAAATTCAATGTGCGCAATCGCATGCAACATGGCCGCATAGCCTTCGACCGTATTCATCTTGCGCGGCGTAACTTCCGAAGGCGCAACCAAACACGGACGTAACGGATGACCGGCAAAACGGCAATCCACGGGTTTCGACTCATCAACCGTCAAACCTTCCGCCTCGCCCAAATGCGCAAACAAGGCCTGCGTCAACCTTCCCTTTTCATCCGGATTGTCCGACAGCAAAGCCTGTTCCAATAAAGGATAAGGATTCAGATACATACAAAACCATTGTTTTAAAAAGATAAATATTATAACCGTTTTAAAAAGCAAACAGAAAGACTATAATTTCACGCTTTCCGTAAAATGACATTAAATACCACACCAAACCATCGTGTGCTTCATTAAAAAAACGTCAAAACCAAATGCAGGCCGTCTGAAGAAATGAAATTATTTCAGTCACTTGATTGGATTTTTCATATTTACACAAATTAAACCCTCCATTCAGCCCCTTGCCTGTTACACCATAACGTCTATACTGAACCCATCTCTCCGAACAAGGAACCAAAACATGAAAACTACCCGACTGTTCACCCTGACCGCTGCCGCGCTGCTTTCTTCAGCTATCGGCTTTGCACAAGCCGACGCAGTGGACGCCCTGAAAAAATTCAATAATGACGCCGACGGTATCAGCGGCAACTTCAGCCAAACCGTTCACAGCAAAAAGAAAACCCAAACCACACACGGTACATTCAAAATCCTGCGCCCTGGCTTGTTCAAATGGGAGTACACCAAACCCTACAAACAAACCATCGTCGGCGACGGCAAAACCATTTGGCTCTATGACGTAGATTTGGCACAAGTAACCAAGTCCTCACAAGACCAAACCATCGGCGACAGCCCTGCCGCCATCCTCTCCAACAAAACGGCATTGGACAGCAGCTACACGCTGAAAGAAGACGGTTCTGCCAACGGTATCGACTACGTTTTGGCTACACCTAAGAAAAACAACGCCGGCTATCAATACATCCGCATCGGCTTCAAAGGCGACAACCTCGCCGCCATGCAGCTGAAAGACAGCTTCGGCAACCAAACCAGCATCAGCTTCAGCGGTTTGAACACCAAGCCTAACCTTTCCAGCGGTATGTTCAAATTTACCCCTCCTAAAGGCGTTGATGTCTTGAGCAACTAAGCTTCTAATGAAACACAAAGGCCGTCTGAACAACAGACGGCCTTTTATAACAGACGGCCTTTTATTTAGTTCAATTCAAAATCAAACACACTGTTACTTTTGACCTTGAATGGCCGCGGCAATTTTTTCTGCGCCTTTTTTCGCCCAGTCTGCCTGCTTGGCTTCCACCATCACGCGCACGACAGGCTCGGTACCGGATGCGCGCAAGACCACGCGGCCTTTGCCTTCGAGTTCTTTTTCCACTTCAGCCAAAGCCTCTTTGGAAGCGTCCTGCCAGTTTTGGCCTTTTTTGATGCGGACGTTGATCATGGTTTGCGGATACGGCTGCCAATCGGCGCAAACGGTGGCAAGGTCTTGATTCAAGGTTTGCAATGCGGCCAAAACTTGCAGCGCGGAAATGATGCCGTCACCGGTATTGTGTTTGTCCATACACAAAATATGACCGCTGGCTTCGCCGCCAATCAGCCAACCGCGTTGGTGGAGCTGTTCCAACACATAGCGGTCGCCCACTTTGGCGCGGCAGAAATCAACGCCCTGCTCTTTCAAAGCAACTTCCATCGCCATATTGGTCATTACCGTACCCACCACGCCGCCGATCTCCACGCCTTCGTGCGCGCGTGCTTTGGCAATCACATAAATCAAGCTGTCGCCGTCATACACTTTGCCATTGCGGTCAACCATCATCAAACGGTCGCCATCGCCATCCAAGGCAATGCCGTAATCGGCTTCATTTTGCAACACAGCCGCTTGCAAAGCTTTCGGATGGGTCGCACCACATTTCTCATTGATGTTGTAGCCGTTTGGCTCATCACCGATGCTTACTACTTGCGCACCCAATTCGTGGAATACTTTAGGCGCAACTGCATAGCCCGCACCATTGGCGGTATCGACCACCAATTTCAGACCGCGCAAGTCCAAATGGCTTGGGAAAGTGGATTTACAGAACTCGATATAGCGGTCATCCGCACCATTAATCCGGCGCGCACGGCCTAAACGGCTGGATGGCTGTGTTTTCATTTCCTCATCGATTTTGGCTTCGATTTCCAATTCGATTTCATCGCTCAACTTCACACCGCCTTCGGCAAAGAATTTAATGCCGTTGTCAGAATAAACGTTATGGGACGCAGAAATCATCACACCGGCAGACAAACGCAAAGCACGGGTCAGATACGCTACGCCCGGGGTTGGCAGAGGGCCGGTTTGAATAACGTTGACACCGGCAGCAGTAAAGCCGGCAATCAGCGCGGCTTCCAGCATATAGCCTGAAATACGCGTGTCTTTACCGATCAAGACGGTTGGTTTGATTTCGCCTTCGTGCTGCACCAAAACCTGACCTGCCGCATAGCCTAATTTCAGGACAAAATCAGGATTGATAGGAAACTGACCGACTTCGCCGCGCACACCGTCAGTACCGAAATATTTTTTTGCCATGAGATAACTCCGTGATTGTTTTGTCGTATGTGAATATGGTTGAACTTCTTTAAAAGAATCTTGATTGTATTCGAAGGCCGTCTGAATCTTTCAGACGACCATTGATCATGAGAATAATTTACTACTTCAGTATTATAGCAAGATCCAGATTTCCTGCACGAAAAAAGCGCATCCTTTTGCAGAATGCGCTTCCTATTCGAGATTCAAAATCAAATCTTAGAATTTAGCACCAGACTGATTAGCCATGTAATCAACTGCAGCTTTCACTTCATCATCGCTCAGGCTGCCGTTACCGCCTTTGGCAGGCATTGCGTTAAAGCCTTCGAGTGCGTGTTTGTGCAGGGTGTCTTTACCTTGTTTGATACGAGGAGCCCAGTCTTCTTTTTTACCTACATGAGGAACACCTGGAACTGCACCGCCGTGACATGCTTGGCAGTTGGCTTCGTAAACTTTTTTGCCGTCTGCGCCACCGGCTGCTGGAGCTGCCGCACCTTTGTCATCTGCTTTGGCCACATCTGCTTTAGGGGCTTCTGCAGGAGCTGCACCTTCAGCCGCCGGAGCTGAAGCGGCTTCACCGGAAGCGGCTGCATCGGCAGGAGCTGCGGCATCAGGATCAGGGAAAGTACCGCCGGCTTTGTTGGCCATATAAGTAATGGCGCGTTTCAATTCTTGATCGGTCAAATCAGCCGCACCGCCTTTGGCAGGCATTGCGTTGAAACCATTCAGAGCGTGTTGGAACAAGGTATCGAAACCTTGTGCAATGCGAGGCGCCCAATCGCCTTTGTTTTCAAATTTAGGCGCGTTAGGAACGATGCTGTCTGCCGCGTGACATTGAATACAGATTTTGTTGAAAATCTGATCGCCTTGACGCTCGCCGACTGGAATACCATCGCCCAATTTCAGTTGGCCGACTGGCTGGATACGGGTTTGAGTCGCAGCTTCGGTTGTTTCGGCAACATCGCCGAATGAACCGCTTCCCGCCAGTTTGATCAGGAAGTAAATCACTGCAATGACAATAACGATACCGCTCACAAGGGTGAACAATGCAGAGCCTTGGGCTTTGTGGTCGCGGAGTTGTTTCATTTGGTAGGCCTCGCCGTTAGGTTAGGTTGTGCTGTAAGTTATAGTTTATGTGTTAAACGCAGTTAACAATATTTTGCTGGATTATACTGAATTCGCAAAGGCTTTCCAATCCATCTTGAGAAAAAGATACGCAAAAATCCTCAAAAGGCCATCTAAATTCTGCTAAGCCTTTGTAGTTAATTGATTATTCCAGCTATGCAAAAAAGTGACCGCCAATGCCACTTTCAGACACTTTCAAGATAAACTTTGCCAATAAAGCCAATATGCGTTAACCTTACGGCTTTCGCACCCATAGCTCAGTTGGAAGAGTGTCAGTTTCCGAAGCTGGAGGTCACAGGTTCGATCCCTGTTGGGTGCGCCAATTATAAATAGGCCGTCTGAAAGATGAAAATTTTTCAGACGGCCTTTTGATTTACTTCAAATAAAACTACATTCAATTTCAGATTGAACGGCTATTACAACACTTTGGCAAATGCTTCGGCCACATAATCGATATTCGATGCATTCAATCCTGCCACACACATCCTACCCGAATCCAGCAGGTAAACGGCAAACTCGTCACGCAGGCGGTGTACCTGCTCTACGGTTAGGCCTGTATAGCTGAACATACCGCGCTGTTTGATGAAATAGCTGAAATCACGATTGGGGATTTTGGCCGTCAAAACATCATAAAGTTTCTGACGCATGGCACGGATGCGGTCGCGCATGGCGTAAACCTCGTTTTCCCACAAAGCGCGTAGCTCATCGCTGTTCATCACATCAGAAGCGATGTATGCGCCATGCGCGGCAGGACTGGAATAAATGCGGCGGACGGTAAATTTCAACTGTCCGAACACCAGCTCTGCTTCTTCCTTATTGGGACACACTACGCTCAAACCACCGACGCGCTCGCCGTACAGCGACAGGTTTTTCGAGAAAGAGTTGCTGACAAACAAAGGCAGACCCATTTCGACGGCTTTGCGAATTGCATACGCATCGCTGTCTAAATCTTCGCCGAAACCTTGATAGGCAATATCCATAAACGGAATCAGCTTGTGCGTTTTGATAATATCCAACACTTCATCCCATTGCGCTTTCGACATATCTACGCCGGTCGGGTTTTGACAGCATGGATGCAAAATCAAGACGCTGTTTTCCGGCAATGTTTTGAAAAACGCAGTCATTTCTTCAAATTTCACGCCGACGGTTTCAGGGTTGTAATAAGGATACGTCCCCACTTCAAAACCTGCGCCTTCAAAAATGCCTTTATGGTTGTCCCAAGTCGGATCGCTGACATAGGCTTTTGCATCAGGGAACCAACGGCGCAAAAAGTCGGCACCGACTTTCAACGCCCCCGAGCCGCCTAAAGTCTGTACGGTCGCAACGCGACCTTCTGCCAATGCCGGATTATCCTTGCCAAACAACAAACGCTGAACGGCACTCCGATAAGTATCCAAACCTTCCATCGGCAGATAAGGAGAGGGGCGCGGTACGGCCGCACGCTCTGCTTCTGCCCGGCGGACAGATTCCAAAACCGGCATTTTGCCTTCGTCATCAAAATAAATGCCTATGCTCAAATTGACTTTTTCAGGACGCTCGTCGCGTTTGAAGGTTTCAACCAAACTCAAAATCGGGTCGCCCGGATAATACTCGACATGACGGTACATGGTGCTTCCTTTGTTTTCAGACAGAATTAATGAAGATTGTGGCACTAAAAGGCCTTATTTGCAAAATCAGGCCGTCTGAAAAATTCAGACGGCCTGATTATTTTTAAACGCTACCAATCTACTCGTTTCAAATCGTTTTGTGCCAATACATCCGCATGCTCGCTGCGGCTTTGATATTCCCTGTCCTGCAAAATGCGGCGGGCGACATAATTCAAATGCAGTTTGGCCGCTTCCGCCGCCTCAGCCGGTTTGGCCTGGGCAATGGCTTCAAAAATAGCGCGGTGCTGGGCAATTAGCGTCGGGCGCGGGTCTTCGGTTTGATGGATATAGATAATGCCGCTGCGTGTTTGCTGATAAAGCATTTTGAGCAGGCTGCTGGAAAGGTGGCTGAACAGGATATTGTGTGCGGCATCAGCAATAGTTTGATGGAAACTGACGTCTGCCTCGGCTTGATGTTCCAAATTTCCGCTTTCACAGGCCGTTTCAAACTTCTGCTGCCAGAAGTCAATACGTTTCAAATCGGCGTCAGTCCGTCTTTCGGCGGCCAGCGCCGCCATACAGCCTTCAACGTGACAACTGAAATCGAATACGTCTGTTTCCCAATTGGTATGTTTGCCGAGCAACTCCTGCCAGCTTTGCAAAAAATCCTGCTGCGGCTTGACGGAAACATAATAGCCATCGCCCTGCCGCGCTTCCAAAACCTGCTTGGCAATCAAGATATTCAATGCCACCCTGACTGACGGACGCGATACGCCGAATTCTTCCGCAAGCGTACGTTCGGGAGGCAATTTACTGCCTTCTTCATAAATGCCGGTCGCGATACGTTCTTCCAAAACGGCTAAAACCTGATCGCTGATTTTTTGCGGACGAACCAATTTCGTCATGTTGTATTCCTGATGATTGAAGGACAGTTGTATTCAAACGGCCATAAATTGGATTGACCAATTGGCCGCTCATTCTAATCAATCCCCTATTTTTTCGTCAAGGAATGCCATTCTTCCCATCGCAAGCAGTTTAATTCAAACACATTCATTTTTATCAAGTAACCTCACCAATGCCTTCAAATCAATATTTTGGTATGACCAATCTTAATAAACAACCTATGCGCCCAAAATCTGAAAATATTGATTTAGATTAAAATCCCGCTGCTTCTATTTAACTAGACTTTATGTATAATACTTAGGTATTAGTTAACATAATTCCTAATAATAGAGAGAAACAATATGAAATACCCACCATTACTTATCTTACCCATTACCTTAGCCGTATCCCAAACATGGGCAGATACCGATCCTACACCTGAAGAAACGGTTACCCTTTCCCCTGTCACCGTCACCGGCACACAACAACAAAAAGCCAACCGCGTTACTTTCAACCCCAAAGCTGCTTTGCAACCCCTCCCTGCCGGAGACGGGGCAGACCTTTTACAATCCGTGCCCAACATGAGCATCATCCGTAAAGGAGGTAGCTCGGGCGATCCGCTGTTCCGTGGTTTGGGCGGCTCGCGCCTCTCCGTCAATGCCGACGATCAGTTTATTTATGGCGGTTGCGGTATGCGCATGGACCCGCCGACTGCCTATATCCACCCCAATTCATTTGATAAAGTCGTGGTTACTAAAGGCCCGCAAACCGTTACCCAAGGCATGGGTTTGGTCAGCGGCTCAGTGCAATTTATCCGTACAGATCCTGATTTCACTGAGAAACCTTACAATATTAACGCCACCCTGACAGCAGGCAGCAACGACCGCCTTGACGGCTCGCTGGAAGCCGAGTTCGGCGGCAAATACGGCTATGTCCGTACCAATATCTCCCATAACGAAGCCGACGATTACAAAGACGGCGACGGCAACCGCATTCACTCCCACTTCAAACGCGACAGCCAAATGTTGCAACTGGGTGTTACTCCGACAGAAAACACCACCATTGCCGGCACATACGAGCGCAGCAGAGCCAAGGTTGCCTACGCCGACCGCATGATGGACGGCAGCAAATTCGACCGTGATGCGTGGAATATCCGTTTTACCCAACGCAACCTCACACCATGGTTCAGCGAGTTGGAACTGCGCTACGGTAAAAGCGAAATCGACCACGTGATGGACACATACAGCCTGCGTACCATCTACAATCCTGCCGGCAAGCAGATTAAAAATGCCAACAACCCTAAACGCAATACCGATACAGGCCGTCTGAAAGCCACTTTCGATTGGGACAAGCTCAACCTGCAAACCGGTTTGGATTATTTGGACGACGTCCACGTCGCGCGTCATGAGCGTGGCGGCGACGGCTACAGCCACAAGCCTTACATGCCCAACCAAAGTTTCAAACAATGGGGTATTTTCACCGAAGCCTCTTGGCAACAAACCGACAATCAACGCTGGGTAGCAGGTTTTCGCCATGACCAAGTCAAAGCGCATTACGATACCGCGCGTGTTACCGACCCCGTTTTGAAACATCAGAAATTCAATTTGAACTCAGGCTTCCTGCGTTGGGAAAGAAATACGGACAACGGTCTGAAATACTATGCCGGATTCGGCATTGCCGAACGCGCGCCTGACTACTGGGAACGCCTGCACTCTGAAAACAAAGCCATCCGCGCAGAGCAAAACCGCCAAATCGATGCAGGCGTAATCTGGAAACGTCCTAATCTCCACGCATCCGTATCCGTATTCGGCAGCGACATCAAAGACTTCATCATGATGGAGAGCAAAGACAAGATTTTCAACGTGCGCAACATCAACGCTTCACGCTTTGGCGGCGAAGCCGAAGTCAAATGGACATTTGCGCCTAACTGGGAAGTCGGCACCAGCCTCGCCTACACCCACGGCAAAAACCGTACCGACGGCAAACCTTTGGCACAAACGCCACCGCTCGAGTGGAACAACACCCTCGCCTTTGACAACGGCAAATTCAGTGCGGGCGCATTATGGCGCGTCGTGGCCAAACAAAACCGTTACAGCAAAGGCCAAGGCAATATCGTCGGCCAAGACATCGGCGCTTCTTCGGGCTTTGGCGTACTCTCGCTCAACGCTGGTTGGAAATTCAGCAAATACGCCACATTACAAGGTGGCGTGGACAACGTGTTCAACAAAAACTATGCTGAATTCGTCAGCCGCGGCGGCGACCCGTCTGCCGGTACACAAACCATGCGCGTGAACGAACCCGGCCGTACTGCATGGCTGAGACTGCAAGCGAAGTTCTAATCAGCCTCATGCGTATATAAAAAGGCCGTCTGAAAAATTTTCAGACGGCCTTAATATTTTTAATGATGTTTTTAAACAAACAGTCCGGCGAAACAATGCAACGCCGGACTGTTTGCTCTCTATCGGATTAAATCAAACCCAAAGAGTTGATGAACACCACAATAATCGCAATCGGCGCAAGATAGCGAAGCGCACCCAACCACAGATAAAGCAGCTGTTTCGGAATGGTACTGCCCATGCCCGCATCGCGCAGAACGGACTGTTTGTCCTGAACCCATGACGTAAACACGGCAACGCTCAATGCGCCAATCGGCATGATGACGGCAGAAATAATGAAATCCCACAAGTCAAAAATGGTTTTGCCGAAAATTTTAAACTCGCTCCATACACCGAAAGACAGCGCAGAAGGAATGCCGACCACAAAAATCGCAATACCGATTATCCAAGCATGGCTGCTGCGTTTTTTCTCATCTTGGCGGATGGTTGCCGCGATGACGGTTTCCAACATGGAAAACGCGGAAGTCAGCGTGGCAAAAACAACCAACAGCATAAACACGGCAAACAAATACGTACCCATCGGCATTTTCATGAAGACCGCAGGCAATACGACAAAAATCAAACCTGGGCCTTGACCGGGTTCAAAACCGAAGGCAAATACCGCAGGGAAAATCACCAAACCGGCCAGCAGCGACACAAACAGGTTCATCCACATAATCACATGGCCGGAACGGAACATATCCTGATCCTTACCCAAATACGAAGCATAGGTAATCATCGCGGACACGCCGATACTCAAGGCAAAAAACGCCTGACCCAAAGCAGTCAGCATCGTGCCGGGTTTCAAATACGACCAATCAGGTTTCAACAAGAATGCCACGCCGTCCATTGCGCCGGGCAAAGTCAGCGAACGGATAGCCAATGCAATAAAGAGGATAAACAAACCCGGCATCAACACGCGGTTTGCCTTTTCAATGCCGTCTGAAACGCCGCCTTTGACCACCCAAATGGTAATCAGCATGAACAAACCTTGGTAAAACAGCGAACCAAACGGCGAAGAAATCGTTTTACCAAACAAGGCCTCAAAGTCTGCACCGGCATGAATTTCGCCGGTAAAGCTGTGTACCACATAGTTCAATACCCAGCCGCCGACCACGCTGTAAAACGACAGCAAGATAAAACAAGCGACCACGCCCATGCGGCCAACCCACGGCCACTGCGAACCGGGGCGCAATACTTTGAAGGAATCGATGGCGTTTTTACCGCCCGTACGGCCGATGTAAAACTCGGCCAATTGGACCGGCAAGGCTACCAAAATCGTAAAAATCAAAAACAAAAGAAAAAATACGGCACCGCCGTTTGTACCGGCCGTATAAGGGAATTTCCAAATTGCACCCAAACCGATGGCCGAACCTGCCGCAGCAAGCACAAAGCCGATTTTGGATGACCAAGATGAATGGTTGCTCATGATGTAATATTAAGAAACGTGAAGATGCCGAATTGTAACAGGGTGAAGTCAAGCCGTGAGTGGCTGGCAGACAGCCGATAAGCAATTCGCACGGATGGTGCGTACTTACCAAGCAAATTAGCATGAATTTTTGATAATTAAACTTTTAATAGCACAAATTTTATTTTTATATTTCAAATTTGACGGTTTATTTTAAAAATAAGCATATAAAAGGCCGTCTGAAACCTTGTTTTTAAGGTTTCAGACGGCCTTTATCCTTAAGCCGCTTTATTTTTTCATGGCATCAGTTAAAACTTTGACATTGTAGCGATACATGCCAATGTAGCTATTGGCTGGTGCGCCACCCAATGCATCGGAATACAAACGTCCGCTGACATTAACGCCGGTTTCTTTGGCAATACGGTCAATCATGCGCGTGTCTTTGATGTTTTCAGTAAAGACGGCTTTAATGCCCTCGCGTTTGATTTGGCGGATGATGGAAGCCACTTGTTTGGCAGACGGCTCGGCTTCGCTGCTCACGCCTTGAGGGGCGATGAATTCAATATTGTAGCGTTTGCCCATGTAAGAGAACGCATCGTGTCCGGTCAAGACTTTACGCTTGGCGGCAGGTACGGCATTAAAGGCAGCCTGCGCATCACTGTGCAGTTTTTTCAGCTGCATTTGATAGTTGCCCAAACGTTGCTGATAGTAGGTTTTGCCTTCAGGGTCGGCTTGAATCAAAGCATTGGCAACGTTTTGCGCATAAGTACCCATCAGGACGGGGTCGGTCCAAACGTGCGGGTCAAACTCGCCGTGATCGTGATGATGGCCTTCGTGATCATGGTCATGATGATGGCCTCCCTCTTCTGCTTTCAAAGCCTGAATGCCTTTGGTCGCTTCGGCGAAAGGAACTTTACTCTGTTTGACTGCACGCTGTACATCGGCGGCTTCCAAGCCCAAACCGTTAAGCAATACCAATTTGGCACTGCGGATTTTTTTGATGTCGCCACTGGTCATGTGGTAGGCATGGCTGTCTTGGTTAGGGCCCACCAAGCTTTGAACGGCCACACGGTCGCCGCCAATCTGTTTGGCCACGTCGCCCAAAATGCTGAAGCTGGTGACAACAGGCAGCGGAGCGGCATAAGCTGCACCGGTCAATAATGCGGCAACGATGCCGAGTTTCCAATGTTTCATATTCTCTCCAGTGATATAACGTAACATTAACATCATCATAAAACAGACCGCCTGATTATTCAAGCGGCCGTCTGAAAAATCATGCCGTGCGGTGTTTCTTGCGGCGCAGCCATTTTGCCAAAATGCCGCCTTCCCAACCGAACACGACGGAAATCAAGTAAAGCGTGCCGCAGCATAAAATAATCGCAGGGCCGGACGGGATTTCAATATGGTAGGAAAACAACAGTCCTGCCAAACCGCAAAGCAAAGCCAATGCGACAGACAAAATCATCAGCCAACCCATGCTTTTCGCCCACAGTCTGGCGGTAATCGCCGGCAACATCATCAAGCCGACCGACATCAGCGTACCCAATGCCTGAAAACCGGCAACCAAATTCATCACGACCAGCACCAAAAACAACACATGCCAAAAGCCGCCCTTACCGCCGACAGCCTTGAGGAACAAAGGGTCTATACTTTCCAACACCAGCGGACGGAACATGACCGCCATCAGCAAAATAGTGACACTCGCAGAAACGGCAATCAGCTGCAAAGCCGGAATATCCACCGCCAACACCGAGCCAAACAGCAAATGCAGCAAATCGACGCTGCTGCCGTTTTTGCTGACTAAAACCACGCCGATGGCGAGACTGCTCAAATAAAATGCGGCAAAGTTCGCGTCTTCTTTCAATGAAGTAAACCGGCTGACCAAACCGGCCAACAAAGCCATCAGCAAACCGGCCGCAAAACCGCCAATGCTCATCGCAGGCAAACTCAAGCCGGCAAACATATAACCAATGGCCGCACCGGGCAAAACCGCATGGCTCAAGGCATCACCCACCAAACTCATGCGGCGCATCACCAAAAACACACCGACAGGCGCCGCGCTCAATGCCAAGCAGAAAATCGATGCCAGGGCATAGCGCATAAAGTCAAATTCGGCGAACGGCGCAACGACCAAATCATATAAGTCCATGTTTTATCGCTTTTTTATTATAATCTCTGAAAGCCTTAGGCCGTCTGAAAAATACTAACTTTCAGACGGCCTTGTCCATTAAACCGCGCACCAATCGGCCGCTTCCTGTTTCTGCATCATTCGGTTTGCCTGTGCCAAAAACTCATCGGTCAACACATTTTCCGTCGCGCCAGCAGTCACTTTTTCACGCGCCAAAAGCAGCGTGTTGGCAAAATATGCCCTCACCTGCTCGTAATCATGCAACACGGCAATCACTGCCTGACCGTCCTGATGGCACTGGCGCAAAACTTCCAACAGCGCATAAGTCGTCCGCGCGTCCACCGCATTAAACGGCTCATCCAGCAACAAAAATTTGGCATCCTGCACCAGCATCCGTGCAAACAATACGCGTTGGAACTGACCATTGGACAAGTGCGCGATTTGGCGTGTAGCAAAATCCTGCATTTCCACGCGTTCCAAAGCCGCCATCACGCGCTTTTTCTGCGCCGCGTTCACGCGTCCGAAAAAGCCGATTTCATACCACAGCCCCATCGCCGCCAGTTCAAACACCGTCATCGGCTGGCTGCGGTCAATATCCGACTGCTGCGGCAGATAGGCAATATCCTTGCGCGCCATATTTTCATAGCGCACGCTGCCCGTGTCCGTCTTCTGCAAGCCCATAATGGCTTTGAGCAGGGTCGATTTACCCGCGCCGTTCGGTCCGAAAATCGTCCACATCTTCCCATCTTCAAACACCATATCGACATGATGCACCACCGGCATGCGCTGATAGCTGACCGTCAAATTTTCCACTACGATACTCATGGCGATACCGCCCAAAAATATACAGCCCACAACGCCGCCAATGCGACAAGCGCAATCAGCAGCCTTTGCAGCAATCCGGTCAACAATACAGAATTCATAAGCCTAAAACCGCCCTTGTCCAAATACGGACAACAGGCCGTCTGAAAGAAAATTAAAACATTAAAATGATACTGTATAACGTTAACCCTGTAAATTTCTTTCGTTTTCAGACGGCATCGGGCAAAAGGCCGAATATCGGTTACAATCCGTTTTTTATTTGATGATTGTCCTATGTCTATTCCACTCTTAAACGAAAAACTCAATACCGAAACCGCCCGCATTTCATGGGAAGAGCTGCAACCCCACTTCGCACGCGGTGCCGCCGTCTATGTTGCGCCCGATTTGGATTTGATTGCCGTCGCCCGTCATGTTGCCGAAGATGAAGCCGCGCCATTGAAACAATGGATGGAACAAGGCAAATTCGGTGCCATCAGCGATGATATGGCACGCACATTTTTAGCGGATAAGCAGGAAATGTGGGCGGTTGTCGTAGCGCCGTGGGTATTGGTACAGCCTTGCAAAGACTGATAAGGTCGTCTGAAAAATAAAACCGGAACATTTCCCATGTTCCGGTTTTATTTTTCAGACGACCTATTGCAAAGTAAAGCCTGCTTTGAATTCAAGCTTCGGCACCCCGATAACGAAACGTTTGCCGATGCTGTCTTCAAACTCATACGCGCCTTCGATACTGCCCCAAGGCGTGCTGATTTGCGAACCGCTGTTGTACTCATAGGCTTCGCCCGGGTACAAAACAGGTTGCTCTTCAATCAGGCCAACATGACCGACCTGCTCTGTCTCACCGTGTCCGTCGGTGATTTCCCAAAAACGCTGACGCAAAGTAATGATTTTATCACTGCGGTTGCAGATGGTGATCAGATAATTGAAGGCGTAACGGTCGCGATAGACGTCGCTCTGACCGGCCATATAACGCGGCTCCACGTTAATCTCGATTTCATTCATAATTGTTTACCCCGTATGGTATTTATTTTATTTCAATATCCGGATAATTCCGGCGTGCCCGCCCTATTTTTGCAAAGGGTCGAAACACTTAAAACGCATCACGCGATCCAATAAAACAGGCCCAAGACCATCAAGGTCATCACAGCCGCAATCAAATCATCAAGCATAATGCCTAAACCTCCATGAATCCATTGGTCAAACCATTTTATCGGCCATGGTTTCAACGCATCAAACAAGCGGAAAATAACAAAAGCCGCCAGCCACCAGCTCCATTTAAACGGAATCAGCGACAGCACCAACAGCATCGCGACAATTTCATCCCAGACGATACCGCCGTAATCCTGAATACCCAGCTCCCTCTCGGTATAACCGCAAATGCGGATACCCCAGAAGAACAAGGCGATACACAATAAAAGCAATATCCAGCCGTCTATGCCCAACAGGCACAATACAAAAGCCAGAGGTAATGCTGCCAGCGTTCCGGCCGTACCCGGAGCAACCGGCGACAAGCCGCTGCCAAAACCGAATCCTAAAAAACACAATGGTTTGTGCAACAGCCAAGAAAAAGTAGGTTTACGTTCAGCCAAAATGATCAAATCCTAAAGAAGTCAGTTCCAATACGCCGCCTTCGGCATCCAAAATATTCAGACGGCCTGAGTCAGTCATTTTACCAATTCGGGCGACCGGTACGCCACTTTGTTCCGCTACCTGATAAACGCGTTCCCTATCTTCTGGAGCAGCAGTAAAAATCAGTTCGTAATCATCGCCGCCGGCTAATACCGCCGACAACCATTGTTCGCGCGACAAAACGTTTTTCAATTCAGGCAACGACGGCACACAATCGGCAAATATTTCCGCCCCGACAGCAGAGGCTTTTAAAATATGCCCCACATCTTGAGCCAGGCCGTCTGAAACATCTTGCGCGGCATGGGCAAACGGCAACAATGCCTGCCCCAATGAAACGCGCGGTTCCGGACGGAGCAATTTATCATCGCAAACTGCCATGATTTCAGACGGTAATTGATAATGCCCCAGATGTTTGTTCAAAGCAGCGGCAGCCAAACCCAACCGACCCGATACCCAAATATCGTCGCCGACTTCGGCCGCATCACGCCGCAGGGCATTCCCTGTCGGAACTTCACCTACTATTGTTACATTAAAGACCAAATCGCCTTTGGTGGTATCGCCACCAATCAACACCGTATCAAAACGCGCGGCCAAAGCAAAAAAGCTATCGCAAAAACGTTTGAGCCAGTCTTGATTCAATTCAGGCAGCGCAGCACTGAGCAACACCCAACGTGGTTTGGCACCCATAGCGGCCATATCGGATAAGTTTACTGCAAGCATTTTCCATGCCAAATCTTCAGGTGAAACATCTTCAAAAAAATGTCTGCCCTTAACCAACATATCAGCGCTAAAACATAAATCAAATCCGTTACTTGGGCGAATAATAGCGGCATCGTCCCCTATGCCCAAAATCAAACCTTCCGATTTTTGTCGCTGCAAATATTGTCTGATAAAGTCAAATTCCGTCATATTTATCCAATACAACTATAACTTAGATTACTATATCTAATTTTGTGCCAGCCTGATGTTTGCCTGCTAAAACGTCAAACATTACACTTCAACATTATTTAGATATAAAACTCAATAAGTTAAAGGCCGTCTGAAAATATAGATTTCAGACGGCCTCATGTTCTCAAACCACTCTGAGCAGGTAGATTTACAGATAGACGATTTCGCCTGTCCGCCCCCTGCTCTCTTGACTTGCCCACCAAATAAATTGCGGCAGGACATCTTCGTAGTTTTTACGTTCGCTTTTCGATTCGCCCGGATGCGATTTAATACGTTGCGGCGAATTGATGGCGCCCGGCACCAAAACATTGGCACGCAGGTTGTCAAAACGTTCCCACTCGTCCGCGGCCACTTTACACAAATAATTGAGCGCAGCTTTGGAGGCACCGAAACCGCCCCAATAGGCTTGCGGTTTTTCGCCGTGGCTTTCGCCGACAAAAATCACAGAAGCATCTTCGGATTGCTTCAACAATGGGAACAGCGCACGGGTCAAACCCATAGGCGCAACGGTGTTGATACGGTATTGGTTGACCCATTCCGATACGGTTTGAAAATCCAATGGCGACAAGGCATAGAAATAGCTGGCACAATGTACCACGCCATCCAATTTTCCGCCGGTCGCTTCATCAATAGTCTCCGCAAATTGCTTAAACTCTTTCTCCTCCGCGCTCATCAAATCAAAGCAGATGGCAAACGGCTCAGGGCTGCCCGCAGCCACAATGGCATCATATACTTTTTCCAAACGCTTTTGATGACGCGCCACCAAAATGACAGTCGCTCCGGCAGCCGCATAGGCTTTGGCAACCTGCTCGCCCAAGCCTTGGGATGCGCCGGTAATCAAGATGGTTTTGTTCGCTAATGTCGTCATGACTTTTCCTTGAACTTTATGGTTTTGGATATTGTATCGGCTTGGTAAGTTTTGTAAAGTCAAAAAGGCCGTCTGAACATTCAGACGGCCTCAGTTTATTCAACCCGCAAATCCAGCATAAGTTTTTCAGCCGCAGCAAAGCCCGACTGAACCGCAGCTTCCAATGTTGCCGGATAACGCGGATGGAGATAGTCGCCGGCTGGATAAATACGGCGATGATGCAACCATGAGAAATCAGGTTGTACAAAATCAACCGTTGCCGCCGTAGTCGCGCGTTTTTCAGTAATAATGCGTACGGCTTCAGGCGTACCCAAATCCGGACAAATCCGCTTAATGTCCGCATGAATTTTCTCGGCTAAATCTTTATCCTTCCGTGCCTCGGTGTAATCGGAAACGCTGATGACGACCGCGACTTCATTATCCGGCAAACCCAACGCCCCCCGATGTAACACCCATTGCGCCGCACCATCAAAAAATCCCGTTAAAGGCGCAGGTAGTTTGACTGCTTGTGCATAACGCAAATAAACCGTAGTAATCGCATGGTAATGCAACGATTGATAGGCCGTCTGAATATAGTCAGGCGTATCTTCAGGCAGAAGTGCGTCAACATGATATGGTGCAATAGCCAAAACAACCGCATCAAATACTTCGCCATTGATTTCAACTCGGCCATCGATATGATGGTTTAAATGGGAAATACGAGTTTCAAGATGTATTTCTGCACCATGCTTGTGCAGAAAATCCAAAGCCGGTTCGGCTACGATCCGCCCTAAATCCTGCTTAGGCAAAAGATAATCGCTGTTCGCCTTTTCAGACCACACGCCATCATTCAATACATTACATAAAATGCGCAACGATGCCTGTTCTAACGGCGTATTTAAAGCACCCCAAACCAAAGGTTGCCAAAATTGCCCAAGCAGGCTGCGCGGAACATTTCGTGTTCTCAACCACTTTGCAACCGTCAAATCGGTTTTATGATGATCAGCCCAACGTTGCAATGCCGACATATCCGACAGCAATTTGATTTTCAATGAAAAAGAAAGATTTTTAGCACGCAGGATACCGACAAGCAAATGCCAAGGCGCAGGCAGAGAGGCCGTCTGAAACTGCAATCCCTCATGAATGTACCATCGCAAAGGCTGGCGTAAAAAGGCTGATTCAGGTTGAACGCCGATATGTTGCATCAAAGTTTGAACACCATGATACGCACCCAACAAGATATGCTGCCCATTATCCAAAAAGCTGAATCCACCATCTTTCCCAGCTATGCTACGCGCCCTACCGCCAGCCTGTCTCCCAGCCTCAAACAAAGAAATATCGGCTCGATGAATCAGGGAAACCGCCGCAGACAAACCTGCCCAACCGGCACCAATTACAGCAATTTTTGGACGCTTAGTCTTCATGGTTTAAATCCAAACAGCCAAGTTTTCAAAGCAATACGTTTTTTACGGGGAGAAGGAATCGCAATTTTATAAGTCAACACATTTTGCGCACCATCACGGTCAATTTCATTCAACAACGCATAATAAATAGCCGCCATAATCAGGCCGACTTTTTGTGATTTCTTATCCTCAGCCGGCAAAAGCAACATCGCTTCACGATAAGTTTCACGCGCCCTATTCACTTGAAACTGCATCAATTGTGCAAAATTTTCTGTCGGTTTGCACTGCATAATTACGTTGGCAGGTACGTCAAACTTCTGCATTTCCTCTATCGGCAGATAAATTCTTCCTTGTCGCGCATCTTCGCCCACATCACGAATAATGTTCGTCAACTGCAAAGCCAAGCCCATTTTGTCCGCATATTCCAAAGTTTTCAGATTGGAAAAACCTAAAATCCGCGCAATAAGACGCCCCACAACTCCGGCAACACGGTGACAATACAGCTTTAATTCATCAAAACTACCATAACGAGCCTGCTCCAAATCCATCTGCATGCCATCAATCAAGGCCTCAAATTCATTCTTCGGCAAGTCAAAATTTTCCCGAATATCTTTTAAAGCCTGATGAACGGGATGCTCAGGCATCTCATTATTAAACACTTTCTCCAAATCACTGCGCCACCAGTTCAACGTTATCTGAGCTACATTTGGATCGGTACAGCTATCAACTACATCGTCTAGTTCGCGACAAAAAGCGTATAAAACAGTGATCGCATTCCGTTTTTCTACCGATAAAAAACGAAAGCCGGATAAAAAACTGGAATGGCTTTCGGCAACCTTTTGATGACAATAATCCAAAGCAAGCACTGTGTATCCTAAAAATATCGTTATAAATAATTAGCAGGGATTTTATCTGTATTTAAAAAAGTACGCCAATATCAAAAATTCATCTTACAACAAGGCCGTCTGAAAGCTAATCTTAAGTATCTTTCAGACGGCCTAATATCTTACGTCGCCAAGATCGAAACCAGCAGCATCACCACCAGCAGCTGTATCAAGGAGTAGCCCCTCTGCACAGTTGCCCTATCCCA
>NZ_JBQCUY010000010.1:0-23165 GCF_051962805.1 Neisseria sp. P0008.S002
TATTTCTAAAAAAATACTATCAAACTCCCACACTATCCATACATACAAAAAAATACAAACTAAAGGCCGTCTGAAATTTTGGTCTCAGACGGCCTTTTGAATTTGACCTTCGCTTTAATTTATATTGTTGCCGCTTGTTTTTTGGTATGATGTTTCTTTGATCCTTTATATCAGCCTCGAGTTTGCTATGTCTGTCTATACAAGTGTTTCCGACGCTCAAATGCGTGACTTCCTTCTGCAATATGATTTAGGAGATTTTGTTTCTTTGCAGGGGATTGCTCAAGGAATTACTAATAGTAATTATTTTTTGACAACTTCAACCGGTCGTTATGTCTTGACTGTTTTTGAGGTTTTAAAATCAGATGAACTGCCTTTCTTTTTAGAACTCAACCATCATTTGAGTCTGAATGGTGTTGCCTGCGCTGCTCCGATTGCTCGCAAAGATGGCAGACTGCATTCTATTTTGGCCGGAAAACCGGCTTGTTTGGTCACTTGTTTGAATGGTTCTGATACCGGCTGGCCAACCGAAGCTCAATGCTTCCATACTGGTGCTATGTTGGCCAAAATGCATTTAGCCGGCCAAGACTTTCCTTTAAAAATGAAAAATCCTCGTTATGATGACTGGTGGCGCGATGCCTGCTCTCAGTTACTGCCTGTTTTAGATTCTGAGGATGCTGCACTGCTTCAATCTGAAATTACAGCTTTAGATGAAAATCTGGGAGAGCATTTACCTTCCGGTATTATCCATGCCGATTTATTTAAAGACAACGTATTGCTTAATGGAGATGAAGTTTCCGGCTTTATCGATTTCTATTATGCGTGTAACGGTAATTTCATGTACGACCTGGCAATTGCTGTTAACGATTGGGCACGAACAGCTGATAACAAATTAGACCCTGTCCTTTATGATGCCTTTATCCATGGCTATGAAAGCGTACGTCCATTATCTGATGAAGAACGCGCGTATTTCCCTACTGCACAAAGAGCCGGATGTATCCGTTTCTGGGTGTCCCGCCTACTGGATTTCCATTTTCCTCAATCAGGTGAGATGACATTTATTAAAGATCCGAATGCATTTAGAGATCTGTTATTAAGTCTTAAATAATATATAGATAAAAGGCCGCCTGAAATTCAGACGGCCTTTTATCTAATGTCCTCCTCCACTGGAACCGTTAAATGGCGGCTTTGCCAGCCAAATAATGGGGATCATGCTGATGAATATGATACTGCCTGCCAAGAAGATTTCATTTGAGCCAATAATAAAGCCTTGTTGTGAAATGGTACTATTTATCGCAGCCAGGGCTTGCTCTTTGCTCAGGCCATTGACCATCATGCCTTGAATAGATTGGTTACTGATTGAAGACAATGAATTAATATGTTCGGTCAGCTGAGTATGGTGCAGAGCTTCGCGTCGTTCCCACATGGTGCTGACAACAGATACTCCGACACCGCCCATAAAGACACGCAAGAAGTTAGACAAGCTACTGGCCGAAGCAATTTGATTGCCTTTCATATGCGACAAGGTGATACTGGTCAGAGGCAGGAAGAACATGGCTACGCCTAAACCCTGCCAAAACTGCGGCCAAACGACGTTGCTCATATCCATACCGGCATAGAAATCGGTGCGCCAATGGAATGTGTAAGCAAACACCAAGAAGCTGGCACTGACAAACAGGCGCATATCGACGCGATTGCCAAACTTACCAATAATCGG
The DNA here is from genome assembly GCF_051962805.1 of Neisseria sp. P0008.S002. Classification (NCBI taxonomy): domain Bacteria; kingdom Pseudomonadati; phylum Pseudomonadota; class Betaproteobacteria; order Neisseriales; family Neisseriaceae; genus Neisseria; species Neisseria sp. P0008.S002. Next base: position 1,715 of record NZ_JBQCUY010000010.1, read on the forward strand.
CGATAAAATAATCGGCAAAAAACCCACCGGTGCAGCAGCCAAACCTGCCCAAGTAGCGGTATAGCCGAGATTTGATTGCAACACTAAAGGCAACAGGGTCAATGTGCCCATATAGACCATAAAGCCCAACGATGTGGCAACAACGCCTATCGTGAAGTTTCTATTTTTAAACAATGACAAATCAACAATCGGGTATTTCTCACCCAGTTCCCAAACAATAAAATATGTCAGGAACACCAAAGCGGTAATGCCCAAAACGATAATCTCTCCTGAGGCAAACCAGTCCAACTCTTTGCCTCTATCAAGCATCATTTGCAATGCACCGACACCGACAATCATCAACACCAGCCCAACGTAATCAATCGGCGCCCTAATAATTTCGGTTTCCCTGTGTCTAAGCTGTTTCCAAGCAATGGAGGCGGATAAAATCCCGATTGGGATATTGATAAAGAAAATCCATCCCCAATGCCAGTTGTCCGAAATCCAACCGCCCAAAATCGGCCCCAATACAGGGGCAACAACGACGGTCATTGCCCATAATGCCAGTGCCAATGTTCGTTTTTCAGGCGGATAAGAAGCCATCAACAGGCTTTGGGACAAGGGAATCAATGGCCCGGCAATGAAGCCTTGCAATACACGGAAAAAAACCAAGGCTTGAAGATTATGTGCCATACCGCACAGCCATGACGTTACGACAAACCCGATCACAGCGGCGATAAAGATTTTGACCTCTCCAAACCGCTTGGCCAAAAAACCTGTCAAGGGAACGGAAATGGCATTGGCTACGGCAAATGAGGTAATCACCCAAGTCCCCTGCGTGGTAGCCGCGCCTAAATCCCCTGCAATAACAGGCACGGCAACGTTGGCGATGGTGCTGTCCAAGACTTCCATAAATACGGCCAAGCTGAGCGCCAAAGTTGCCAACACCAGCTTAAACCCTTGTAACGGCGGATAATTCATATTTTTAAACTATAAGACAACCGCCAAAGCGGTCGATTGAAGAGAATCAATATTTCAGACGGCCTGAGCCTTCAATGAAAGACTCAGGCCGTCTGAAAAGATTATTTTGCGTATTGCTCGAAGATTTTATCGATCAAAGCATCGGCGGCTTTCCAATCCACACTTTCCGTTTCCGGCAAGGCAGTATTTCGTTCCGCTTCGGCAGTCATGGCTTTACCGCTGCCCTTCTCGGCAATATCGACTTTAACAGTCATCGACAAACCGACACGGAGCGGATTTTGTTGCAATTCTTTGGCATCCAAACTGATACGCACCGGTACACGTTGCACAACTTTAATCCAGTTGCCCGTTGCGTTTTGTGCCGGCAGTAATGAGAACGCACTGCCCGTACCGGCCGACAAGCCCATTACCTTGCCATGGTAAACCACTTTGCTGCCGTACAAATCGGCTGTCATTTCAACAGGCTGGCCGATTTTCATTTTGCGCAATTGCGACTCTTTAAAGTTGGCATCCACCCACAATTCAGACAGAGGCACAACAGCCATCATCGGCGTACCTTGCACGATACGTTGGCCGACTTGGACATTGCGTTTGGCAATTTGGCCGCCGATCGGCGAACGGATTTGCGTACGTTGTAGATTCAGCCAAGCGTCTTTAATGTGGCTGATGGCCGTCTGAACTGCCGGTTGTTGGCGCAGAGGAATATTACTGCCCAACGCTGCCTGAGCAGAAACTTCTTCTGCCTCAACCGCTTTCAATGCAGCCTGAGCCTGAACCACAGCAGCACGGGCATGGCTGAGCTCTTCTCCGGAAACTGCTTCCGTACCCGCCAAAGATTCGCGGCGGCGCAAATCGGCTTGCGCACGGGCCAAATCGGCTTTGCGCAACAACACTTGCGCTTTGGCTTTTGAATTGACCGCAGTTTGCTGTTTGTTTTGACGGATGGCCTGAATCAATTCATTTTGCGCACGATCGTATGCCAGCTGAAAATCGCTGTCGTCCAAAGCCACCAAAACATCGCCTTTTTTCACGACATCCGTATCGTCATATATGACTTTGCGCACCGTGCCGTTTACCTGCGGCGTAATCATCACCAAATGACCGGCCACATAAGCATCTTCCGTTTCTTCTTCATGCTGCCAAAACAGGAAATACGCCAAAGCAACTACGGCTGCCGTAATAAGGAATAGGAGTGTAACGATAACCAAATTGCGTTTGCGATGCGTTTTAGCGCCAGAAGCGGCTACTTCCGTTTCATTTTGGACATTATTTTTTTCTGATTGAGTATCCATAAGTCCCAACTTTAAATTCTGCACATGTGATAACGATATTATTGTCTTGTCGGGTAGCTGACTTATACCATCAGCCCCCAATACGCGCGTTTTACGCGCTAAAGGGTTATATTCTATAGTTACACTCTATTCATTACAATAATTTCTTCCGGTAGCAAATGTAAATAAGGTAAGCAAAAGGCCGTCTGAAATTAATTTCAGACGGCCTACGTTTTGATAAAACGTTTATTTCTTATTCAATTTAAAGCCTCCGCCCAACTGGGCATTGAGGTTACTCCAAGCTGTCAGATATTCTGCATGGTATTGAACCGCCGACATTTTTGTACGCACAGCCTCGTCTTGTTTTTGCAAGGCGGTCAAGCCGTTATCCAAGCCAGCACGAACACGTCCTTTCGCATTTTGCACAGATTTATCGGCGATATTAACCATCTTATTCCAAGTATCTTGTCGGCTTTTCAGGCTTTGATAGTCGACTACAGCGTCTGCCGCCGAACGCATGGCGTTCAAAACAGTTTGGTCATACACGGCAACCTGCTCGTTATATTGGGCACGTTTGCCCGCCAATTTGGACTGCAGCGCACCGGAAGTAAACAATGGCAGATTCAAAGCCGGAACGATGCCCAACATACCGGAAGTCCGTCCGCGAATCAGATTGAACGCATCAATGTGCGTCATACCTGCCAAAACTTTCAACTCGATATTTGGGTAAAACTCTGCCTCAGTCGATTTGACGATATGCCATTTCTCTTCAAGCAAGGCTTTTTGTGCCGCGATATCGGGACGGGCCGCCAACAAGTCCGCTTCAATACGGCTAACCGGCAATGACGGCACAGCCACCATTTTTTCCGGAACCTGTCCATTTAATGCACCCGGCACTCGGCCGGTCAATACAGCCAGACTGTTGCGGATTTTCTCATTTTTCTGAGTCCATGCCGATTTTTCAAGCTGTAATTGCTGTTGCGCCATTTCCAGAGCGTGCAAGGCATCGGCAGGAGCCAGCTGCGCTTTAACGCGTTGTTGCATCAGTTTCAATGCCTTATCCGCTAACTCTATGCGCGTATCTAGCAGCGCCAGTTGTTCTGTCGCCATCTGCCACGCAAAATATTGGGCGGCAACGGCATGAGCCAACTCAGTGCGGATATGATGCGCTTCATACACCGCAGCCCTGCTTTTTCCTAAAACAGCTTGAATCTGCTCTCGGTTTTTACCCCAAAAGTCGAAAACCAAACTGCCTTGTAAGGCTGCGTGCGCCAAAACCAATGTATGGTCGGTATCAACCATACCGGCTTGAGGTTTGGGTGAAACATAAGCACCCAGACCTGTAACGCCCAAACCGACTTGCGGTTTGTTTGCGGCTCCTACAACGCCCAGCTGCGCCTGAGCCTGCTCAAACCTTGCCTTGACGACACGCAGATTGGTAGACGTCTGAATGGCGGAAGCAATCAAATTGTTTAATTTTTTATCTTTCAGCTTCATCCACCAGCCGTCTTGGGCAGTAGCGGCAGATTGGCCTTGCGGCAGCGGATAGGCTGTTGTCTCATCCAAAGGCGACTGTTTGCCGAACGGCGCACATGCCGCCAACAGCGAAACAGCGGCAACGCATACGCTTGATTTGACCAAACCTAATTTCATACAGACTCCGTTTATGTGTGTCTGCCGCAGACCATCAGGCCGTCTGTTGTCAATTGCCCAAACGGTTCAACAGTTTACCCAACAGGTGTTGCAGCGTATCATAATCCTCTTTCGTGAAATCTTCCCACGCCTGGCCGCTCTGACGGGCAATTTGCGGCCATACTTCGTGGATGAAGGTCTCACCCGAAGGGGTCAATTTTAGCACAATCTGACGGCGGTCTTTTTGATTGATATAACGCTCTACCCAGCCGCGCTCAACCATGTCGTCCGACAGGCGTGTGGCACTGGTGCGCGTCAAGTCCATCAAGTCGCTCAAGCGCGAAGGCAGGATTTCGCTGTTTGGGCTGACGTAAACCGCCATCAGGGAAAACCACAGGTTTTCATTGATGCCGAACGCTTTCAGGTTTTCGTTCAAATGGCTGCTCAAACGTTCGGTTACGATGCGCAACATGCGGGATACTTGGTTTTGCTGCTCCGGAAACTGCGGCAGACGGGTAGAAAGCAAACGCATTGCGTTGACTAATTCGGTTTGTGAAAAACTCATAAATTCCTTCTTTCTGAGTGAATTATTTTATTCGATATCAATCAAAATAAAATATGATGTAATAATTTACTTTAAGATACCAATTACTTACTTTAAGACGTTATACTAATTCAGATGATTATTTTAGTGTATGAAAATCTGATAATCGGTTACATGCTCCTACTAAACGGAGTTTTCTATGCCTAAATCATGAAAATTCGACCATAAAAAAGGCCGTCTGAAACCTTGATGACAACTTTCAGACGACCTCCATAACGGATTAAAATAAGCTTTTCCACTTGTACCGGATTCAAACCATGAACACTTCCGCCTTTTTCCCCCACATTACCCTTATCGGCGTCGGTTTAATCGGCGGCTCGTTCATGCTCGACCTCAAACGCTTGGGACTGGTGCAAACCGTTACCGGCATCGACACCAATGCCGACAACCTCAATTACGCACTCGAATGCGGTATCATCGACCATGCCTATCCGAATATTTGCGCCGAAAGTATCGGCAATGCCGATTTGGTTTTGATTGCCACGCCTGTCTCCGTCCTGCCTGACGTATGCCGCGACATCAAGCCCTTCTTAAAAGATACAGCCTGCGTTTCCGATGTCGGCAGCACCAAACAATCGGCACTCAATGCCTTCCGCACCCACTTATCCGACCGCCTGCCGCAATGTTTTGCCTCCCACCCGATTGCCGGCTCGGATCAAAGCGGGGCAAAATCCGCGCGTTGCGGTTTGTTTCAAAACAGCCGCCTTATCATTACGCTACACGGCCAAGAAGCTTCAGACGGCCTAAGACGGCTGAAAAGCCTGTGGCAGGCGGTTGGTTCACAAATTTCCACCATGAGCGCCGAAGAACACGACAATATTTTTGCCGCCGTTTCCCACCTGCCGCACTTGGCCGCCTTTGCCTATGTTCATGCTTTGGTTGACCATCCGCACGGCAAAGACTATCTCCCCTATGCCGCCACCGGCTTTCGCGACTTTACCCGCATTGCTTCCAGCCATCCTGCCGTTTGGACAGACATCTGCATGGCCAACCGCCCTGCCCTGCTCAAACTGACCGGCGACTTGAAAGAACAATTATCCAAATTGGAACAACTCCTTTCAGAAGGCAACAAAACCGAGCTTTACCGCTATTTTGAAGAAGCCGCACAAATGCGTAATGACTGGCTGAAAAACCGTTAACCCTGTTTTCAGACGGCCTGATGCCTTATCGACCAAACCTTCATCACAATAAAAAGGGCATCTGTTTAGATGCCCTTTTTTTGATTTCTTACGACTTTAACCAACGTTTCACTCAGTCTTTCAAACGGAACTCAGCCGCTCTGGCGTGCGCGGTCAAGCTTTCGCCATGCGCCAACACGCTGGCGGTTTTGCCCAACTTCTGCGCGCCTTGTTCTGAAACCTGAATCAGACTGGAGCGTTTTTGGAAATCATATGTTCCCAAAGGAGAAGAGAAACGCGCCGTGCGGCTGGTCGGCAAAACGTGGTTGGGGCCAGCGCAATAGTCGCCAAGGCTTTCACTGGTATAGCGTCCCATGAAAATCGCACCGGCATGGCGGATTTTTTTCGCCCACTCTTGCGGATTTTCGACCGACAGTTCCAAGTGTTCGGGAGAAATATAGTTGGCGATTTCACAGGCTTCGTCCAAATCTTTAGCCAAAATCATTGCACCGCGGTTGCCCAATGAAGCTTCAATAATCGCACGGCGCGGCATGGTTTCAATCAGGCGGTTCATGGCCGTCTGAACTTCGTCCAAATACGCTTGAGAAGTACCGATCAAAATCGCTTGTGCAATTTCATCGTGTTCCGCCTGACTGAACAAATCCATGGCCACCCAATCGGCAGGCGTCGTACCATCGGCAATCACCAAAATTTCAGACGGCCCTGCCACCATATCAATACCGACCACGCCGAACACGCGTCGCTTGGCCGCAGCGACAAAAGCATTGCCAGGGCCGGTAATCTTATCGACTTGAGGCACCGATTCCGTACCATAAGCCAAAGCCGCAACCGCCTGCGCGCCTCCGACCGTAAATACTTTGGTCACACCGGCCACAAAAGCAGCCGCCAACACAATATCGTTGCGCTCGCCTTTCGGAGTGGGAACGACCATGATGATTTCTTTCACGCCAGCAACGTGGGCAGGCATGGCATTCATGATGACGGAACTCGGATAAGCGGCTTTACCGCCCGGAACATAAATACCGACACGGTCAAGCGGCGTAATCTGTTGGCCCAAAAGCGTGCCGTCTTCGTCTTCGTACGTCCACGACTCCATTTTTTGGTGTTTATGGTAGCTTTCCACCCGTCTCGCGGCCGTTTTCAAGGCTATCTGAATGTTTTCAGGCAAACGCTCAAACGCAGACTGCAAATCGTCTTGCGTCAGGATTAAATCGTCGATGGTTTGAGCGGATGTACCGTCAAAGCGGTTGGTGTATTCAATCAGCGCCGCATCGCCGCGTTTTTGAACATCGGCGCAGATGTCGGCAACAACACGGTCGATTTCAGGGTTTTGCGCGGTTTCAAAAGCGAGTAACGCTTTGAGTTCGGCTTGAAAATCAGGGGATTGGGTGTCGAGTTTCTTCATGGTTTGCTCTCTTCTTTGTTTTATTCCTATTGTTTTCAGACGGCCTCAGCCACGCACAGGCCGTCTGAACATTATCTTTTCAAAAAACCTTTTTTCTGCAAAAACGCCAACATATGCGGCCGCACAGGATTGCCCAAGGTTTTGGCCAGCGATTCTTTCCAAGGTATCGGCCTGCCCTTGCGTAACTCATAATAATCCGCTACTGCCTGATTATAGGTTTCGACCGCATCGGCATTCAGGCTCGGACAAGCGTTTTCGGCGTACACCATTTCCTTCGGCAGGCGCGGTTTGAACGGCGGGTCTTGGTCGGGATAACCGAGGCAGAGCCCCACCAAAGGCACGCAATAATCCGGCAGGTTCAATACGTCCGACACTTTTTGCGCATTATTGCGCAATGCGCCAATATACACGCCGCCCAGCCCAAGCGATTCGGCGGCAAGCAATACGTTTTGCGCAATAATACCTGCATCGACCGCGCCAATCAGGGTGACTTCCGCCCAATCAATTTGCGCATCGGGAAACATTGCCTTGTGTTTGGAAAAATCGATGCAAAACAATAAAAATTCCGCACAATGGACAATATAAGGTGCGCTTCCAGCCGCTTCATGTATCCCCTGTCTCAGCGCAAGGTCGGATACGCGGATGATGGAAACGCATTGCAGGTTGTTGGAAGTCGAAGCCTGCTGCCCGGCGCGCACCAGCGTATCGAGGATTTCATCGGCAATCGGTTCGGAAGTAAACCTGCGGATGGAGCGATGGGAAAGAATCGTATCGAGTGTCGATTTGCTTTGCATCATGACGGGGCTTTCAAACTGGGTTGACAAACAGGTTTGCAATGTCTATCCAAAATTTTCAGACGGCCTTAGCGGCATTTTCAAATGCCTGAATAATCGGATTCAACAGCTCATATTTGGTTTTCAAAGCAGCTTTGTTGACCACCAAGCGGCTGGAAATATCAGCCACATGTTCTACAGCTTCCAAACCATTGGCCTTCAACGTATTGCCACTGGAAACCAAATCGACAATCGCGTCGCTCAAACCGACCAAAGGCGCAAGCTCCATCGAGCCGTATAGTTTGATGATGTCCACATGCACACCTTTGCCGGCAAAATGTTCAGCGGCGATGTCGGGATATTTGGTGGCAATCCGCAAACGGCTGCCGGGTTTGGAAGCGGCGGCGTAATCAAAACCTTTTTTAACCGCAACCATCATGCGGCATGAGGCGATGTGCAAATCCAAAGGTTGATACAGGCCATCTCCGCCATGCTCGATCAGCACGTCCTTACCGGCAATACCGAAATCCGCCGCACCATATTGCACATAAGTCGGCACGTCGGTTGCACGTACAATTACCAAACGGATATTGTCATGATTCGTACCAATAATCAGCTTGCGCGATTTTTCCGGCTCTTCCGCAGGCACAATACCTGCAGCAGCCAACAGCGGCAGGGTTTCCTCAAAAATTCGCCCCTTGGATAAAGCAATCGTTAAAAGTGTGTCGGTCATTTTTCTTTTCCTTTGCCGTATCAAAAGCAAGAAGGCCGTCTGAAATCCACAACCCATTTCAGACGGCCCCAACTACGGTTTTACAATAAAGTTTTCACATCGGCTGCAATCGTTTCCGGCTCGCTGCCGTAAGGCGAGAAAATCGCCACTTCGCCGTTTTTATCAATCAAATATGCACCTGAAGAGTGGTCGACCAAATAGTTTTCGCTGTCTTCTTTTTGGTTGACTTTAGCCGATACCACACGGTATTGCTGTTTGATGACAGGCAGGCTTTGATCGCCGGTAGCCGTCAGGCCGATAAAATCAGGGTTGAACTGTTTGGCGTATTTGCCGATTACTTCAGGCGTATCGCGCTCAGGGTCGATGCTGACGAATACTACTTTCACGTCTTTAGCCTGGTCGCCCAATTGTTTCAAAGTATCGCTGTAGGTCAGCAACTCGGTCGGGCACACGTCAGGACAATGGGTATAACCGAAAGACAGGATAACCACTTTGCCTTTCAAATCGCTCAGGCTGAAAGGTTTGCCGTCGCCATCGGTCAACGTAAAATCGCCGCCAATGTCTTCTTTGCGCATATCGGTACCACGCGCTTGCGCTTTGGCAGTAGATTCACCGGAAGCGGCCGGTGCGGCAGAAGCGGCAGGCGCCGAAGAAGCCTCTTTGGCTTCCTCTTTAGGCTGACAAGCAGCCAGGGTGGCCAACGCAATAGCACTGAGTAAGAAAGTTCGTGTAACGGAAAGCATAAATTTTCTCCAAAACCGTTTCAAATAAATAAGGCCAAACAACCACCCGGCCAGTCTAAAAACAAAACATCTTCATATTAACGCGTTTAACACATTAAAAGTAGCCCTTTTTGTAGATAAATACCGTTTTTTTGTTTTAAAAACCTACCTTCCATTTGGACAGGCATTAAACTCAAAAAGTTTAATTCATTAAAAATCAAATAAATATAAAAATAATTCAATTTTTTTTCAAATACCGCTTTACAAGATTCGAGAACTCGCTATAATGACGACTTCTTCGCTAGCCCAGGTGGCGAAATTGGTAGACGCAGGGGACTCAAAATCCCCCGCCGCAAGGTGTGTCGGTTCGAGTCCGACCCTGGGCACCAAATTTAAAAAAACCTCTTGATTGAATCAAGAGGTTTTTTGCTATTCGTCATTTACAAAAAACCTTCTCCTTACTCAAACTGTCAACAATCCATCCACACCAAGATCAATAAAACTGTTTTTTTATTTCTTTAAAATCAACCTTCAATCTATTTTCCCGTTTCAAATGTTAAAAGATGAAAGATTTTATCTTGATTGAACAGTCGGTTTGCGTTATCTTTTCTACTCTTTTTCACAAACTCTGTGTTCCTTTCCAATTGTTTGGACAGTCTGACTGTCGCCGTATTCCCTCAATGCGCGTACCCTAAATCGCTGCTTGGCGGAATTGCATTACAGGTGCTGTGGTGAGGCGGATTGTTCCTATTGGTTAGAAACCGCATAAAAGAGGTCAATATGCAATTATCAGGCGCACAAATCGTCGTGCAAAGTCTCAAAGCCGAAGGTGTTGAATACGTATTCGGCTATCCCGGTGGTGCGGTTATCGAAATCTACGATGCCATTTTCCAACTCAACAAATTCAAGCACATTCTGACCCGCCATGAGCAGGCAGCCGTACATGCGGCAGATGCCTATGCCCGCGTCAGCGGCAAAGTCGGTGTGGCCTTGGTAACTTCCGGTCCGGGCGTAACCAACGCATTGACCGGTATTGCCACTGCGTACAGCGATTCCATCCCCCTGGTCGTCATCAGCGGCCAAGTGGGCAATTCCCTCATCGGTACAGATGCGTTCCAAGAAGTGGATACGGTCGGCATTACCCGCCCTTGTGTTAAACACAACTTCCTGGTTACCAATATTGGCGAGCTGGCTGATACGATTAAAAAAGCCTTCCAAATTGCCGCCAGCGGCCGTCCGGGCCCCGTTGTCGTCGATATTCCTAAAGACGTAACCCAAGCGATGGCCAAATTCAGCTATCCGCAAGAAGACATCTTCATCCGCTCCTACCAACCGGTTGTACAAGGCCACATCGGCCAAATCAAAAAAGCCGTACAAATGCTGGCTTCTGCCAAACGCCCCATCGTTTACTTCGGCGGCGGCGTGGTATTGGGCAATGCCTCCGATGAACTGACCCAATTTGTCCGCATGACCGGCGTACCCTGTACCGGCACATTAATGGGTTTGGGTGCATACCCTTCCAGCGACCGCCAATTCTTGGGCATGTTGGGTATGCACGGCACTTACGAGGCCAATTTGGCGATGCAAAATGCAGACGTCGTTTTGGCAATCGGCGCTCGCTTTGACGACCGCGTGGTTTCCGTACCGTCAAAATTCTTGGACAAACCCAAAAAAATCATCCATATCGACATCGACCCGTCCAGCATTGCCAAACGCGTTAAAGTGGACATCCCGATTGTCGGCGATGTCAAAAACGTATTGACCGAAATGATTCATCTGTGGGGCAAACAAGAAACTGCACCTTCAGCCGACTCATTGGACAAATGGTGGAAAACCATCGAAGAATGGCGTTCGCACAACTGCCTGTGGTTTGAAAACGACAGCGAAATCATCAAACCGCAATACGTTGTTCAAAAACTGGCAGAAATTACCAAAAACTCAGCCATTATTACTTCCGACGTTGGCCAACACCAAATGTTTGCTGCTCAATATTATCCATTCGAGCGTCCCCGCCAATGGCTCAATTCCGGCGGTCTGGGTACGATGGGTGTAGGCCTACCTTATGCCCTCGGTGCCAAACTGGCGGCTCCGGAACAAGACGTCTTCTGTATCACAGGCGAGGGCTCTATTCAAATGAATATCCAAGAGCTGTCCACCTGCTTCCAATATAATGTCCCCATCAATGTCGTTACATTAAACAATGGCTATTTGGGTATGGTTCGCCAATGGCAGGAGCTGTATTATGGCAACCGCGAATCGGAAACCTATTTCGATTCATTGCCCGACTTTGTCAAACTGGCCGAATCCTACGGCCATATCGGCATCCGTGTGGACAAAAAATCCGATGTAGAAGGCGCTTTACTGGAAGCATTAAACCAAAAAGACCGTCTGGTATTCCTCGATTTCTTGACCGACAAGAAACAAAACGTACTGCCTATGGTCGGCAACGGCAAAGGTTTGGATGAAATGGTTCTGCCGCCGCATATGCGCGATATTGCAAAAGCGTAAGGAGAAAGAAATGCGACATATCTTATCTATTCTGATGGAAAATGAATCAGGTGCGATGAGCCGTGTGGTAGGTTTGTTCTCCGCACGCGATTACAACATCGACTCCCTGGCCGTAGCCCCAACCGAAGACAAAACCTTGTCCCGTATGACCATTGTTACCCACGGCGATGAGCACGTCATCGAGCAAATCACCAAACAACTCAACAAACTGATTGAAGTTGTCAAAGTGGTTGACTTGAACGAAAGCCGTTTTGTCGAACGCGAACTGATGTTGGTAAAAGTCCGCGCCGTCGGCAAAGACCGCGACGAATTCCTGCGATTGACCGAAATCTACCGCGGCAGCGTTATTGATGTGACAGACCGCAGCTATACCATCGAAATCACAGGCTCTACCGAAAAACTCGACTCTTTCCTTGAGACAGTCGGTCGTGCTCAAATTTTGGAAACTGTCCGCACAGGCGCAGCTGGCATCGGCCGCGGCGAGCGTATTTTGAAAATTTAACGCTGTATCGTTCAGACGGCCTTTTACTTTCAACAAAGGCCGTCTGAAAAACAGTAGGAGACAAACATGTCAAGCATCCAAATCGTTGCATTAGTTACCGTCAAACCCGAATACACCGAGGTTCTGGCTGCCCAGTTTAAAGAATTGGTCAAAGCCAGCCGTGCAGAAGAAGGCAACATCAGCTACGACCTGCACCAAGAAATCGGCAAACCCAACCGTTTCGTATTCGTAGAAAGCTGGAAATCCCAAGCAGCTATTGACGAACACAATGCCAGCGAACATTTCCAAAACTTCGTCAAATCCATTGAAGGAAAAACCGAAGCATTGGAAATCGTCTTGATGAACCAAGTCCCCGCTTAACCCCTTATTACTTTTAACTCAACCCGGATTGTCCGGAACCCTCTTACACTAAGGAAATAAAATGCAAGTTTATTACGATAAAGACGCTGACCTTTCTCTGATCAAAGGCAAAACCGTTGCCATCATCGGTTACGGTTCACAAGGTCACGCACACGCAGCAAACCTGAAAGATTCCGGCGTAAATGTCGTAATCGGTCTGCGCCAAGGCGGCTCTTGGAAAAAAGCCGAAGCAGCCGGCCACGACGTGCGCACTGTTGCTGAAGCAACCAAAGCAGCCGACGTTGTAATGATTCTGTTGCCTGACGAAAACCAACCTATCGTATACAAAAACGAAATCGAGCCTAACTTGAAAGAAGGCGCAGTATTGGCGTTCGCTCACGGCTTCAACGTACACTACAACCAAATCGTACCCCGCGCCGACCTCGACGTTATCATGGTTGCCCCTAAAGGCCCAGGCCACACCGTACGCAGCGAATTCCTGAAAGGCGGCGGCGTACCTTCCCTGATCGCCGTTTACCAAGATAAAAGCGGCAAAGCACGTGACATCGCCCTGTCTTACGCCGCAGCCAACGGCGGTACCAAAGGCGGCGTGATTGAAACCAACTTCCGCGAAGAAACCGAAACCGACCTCTTCGGCGAACAAGCCGTATTGTGCGGCGGCGTGGTTGAATTGATCAAAACCGGCTTCGAAACCCTGACTGAAGCAGGCTACGCCCCAGAAATGGCCTACTTCGAATGCCTGCACGAAATGAAGCTCATTGTTGACCTGATTTACGAAGGCGGCATCGCCAACATGAACTACTCCATTTCCAACAATGCAGAGTACGGCGAATACGTAACCGGCGTCGAAGTCATCAACGACAAATCCCGCGAAGCCATGCGCAATGCCCTCAAACGCATCCAAACCGGCGAATACGCTAAAATGTTCATCCAAGAAGGTGCCGTCAACTATGCCAGCATGACAGCACGTCGCCGTCTGACCGCTGATCACCAAATTGAAAAAGTCGGCGCTCAACTGCGTTCTATGATGCCTTGGATTGCCAAAAACAAACTGGTTGACCAAGACAAAAACTAATCTGTCTTTCGATCAAATAAAACCTGCCCGAGCAATCAGGCAGGTTTTTTATATATTTGCAAACCCAGTACACGATAAATTCCAATTACCAAGGCCGTCTGAAAACACGATAAACAATATTCACAACCTAATTTTATACCCCATATTTTATAGCTATCCCGAAATTCCCTTTTAGAAAAACACATTACCAAAATAAAAGACCGCCTTATGCTTCCACCCTGTCTGTAAAAAACAACGTTTCCCTGCAAAAATCACTCAAAACAAGAGGAAAATTTGTTTTCCTAGGCCATAACCTTTATATTATGGTCATGGAATCGTTGAAAGAGAACGATATCGTAATAAGAAGAACGAATGCTCGCTTCTTCACACTTAAAAAAGGAAAACAGCAATGAAAAAATCTCTGATTGCCTTGACTCTGGCGGCTCTGCCTGTTGCAGCTATGGCTGACGTAACTCTGTACGGTCAAATTAAAGCCGGTGTTGAAGTATCCAAAGTAAAATTGGGTGAACAAACTGCTGCTAAACTGGGTCACGAGAAAAGCTCTAAAACTGCTACTGAAATCGCTGACTTCGGCTCACGTATCGGCTTTAAAGGCCACGAACACTTGGGTAACAACCTGAATGCCATCTGGCAAGTTGAACAAAACACTTCTATCGCCGGTGGCGACAAAGAGTGGGCTTCTCGCGAATCTTTCATCGGTTTGGAAGGTGGCTTCGGTAAAGTTCGTGCTGGTAAACTGGACTCTACTGTTAAAAATACTAGTGACAATGTTGACCAATGGGAAAGCAGCAACGGCGCTTTGAATATGTCTGTATTTACTCGTGTTGACGAACGTGCAGTTTCTGTACGTTACGACAGCCCTGTATTCTCAGGTTTCAGCGCAAGCGTACAATATACTCCTCGTGACAATGCTAACCCTTCTGACAAATACACTCACAACGACGCTACCCGTGACACTTACTACGCTGGCCTGAACTACGAAAACTCTGGCTTCTTCGGTCAATACGCCGGTGGTTTCCGTAAAAACGCCGTTTCTGAAAAAGACGGTCACGTACACCGCTTGGTAGGTGGTTACGATGCTAACAACCTGTTCGTATCTGTAGCTGGTCAATACGCTAAAAACTGGGAAACTTTGGGTGATTACGCTCAAGCCCAATCTAACGGTGTTGTAACTTCTGCTATGCGTGCTGCCGGTACTAACGCTTCTAACGTAGTATTCGGTACTGCTGCTGGCTTGGACAGCCGTCCTGCTGAAACTATCGAAGTTGCTGCTACTGCCGCTTACCGCGCTGGTAACGTAACTCCTCGCGTTTCTTACGCTCACGGCTTCAAAGCTAAAGTTGACGGCGAAAAACTGAAAGGCACTCAATACGACCAAGTTATCGTTGGTGCTGACTACGACTTCTCTAAACGCACTACTGCTTTGGTTTCTGCCGGCTGGTTGCGTGGTGCTGAGTCTGGTCCTCACAAAGTTGAAACCATCTCTGGTTTGGTTGGCCTGCGTCACAAATTCTAATCTTCGGATTAGTATGAAAAAGAGCCTGTTTTATGCAGGCTCTTTTTTTATTCTATTCTCTACCCTCAACGAAAATTAATTTAAGCATTGACATATGAAAAAGGCCGTCTGAAACCAATCGGTTTCAGACGGCCTTTAAGCTATCTATCCTTATTGCTAGATTACAATAAGGTCAACAGACAGGCTGAGACCTTTGCAAAATTCCCCAAAATCCCCTAAATTCCCACCAAGACATTTAGGGGATTTCTCATGAGCACCTTCTTTCAGCAAACCGCCCAAGCCATGATTGCCAAACACATCGACCGTTTCCCACTATTGAAGTTGGATCAAGTGATTGATTGGCAGCCGATCGAACAGTACCTGAATCGTCAAAGAACCCGTTACCTCCGAGACCACCGCGGCCGTCCCGCCTATCCACTGCTATCCATGTTTAAAGCCATCCTGCTCGGACAATGGCACAGCCTCTCCGATCCCGAACTCGAACACAGCCTCATCACCCGCATCGATTTCAACCTGTTTTGCCGCTTTGACGAACTGAGCATCCCCGATTACAGCACCTTATGCCGCTACCGCAACTGGCTGGCGCAAGACGACACCCCGTCCGAACTGTTGGAACTGATTAACCGACAATTGACCAAAAAAGGCCTAAAAGTAGAGAAAGCATCCGCCGCCGTCGTTGATGCCACCATTATTCAGACCGCCGGCAGCAAACAGCGCCAGGCCATAGAAGTCGATGAAGAAGGACAAGTCAGCGGTCAAACCACACCGAGTAAAGATAAAGATGCCCGCTGAACAAAGAAAAACGGCCTCTACAAACTCGGTTACAAACAACATACCCGTACCGATGCGGAAGGCTATATCGAGAAACTGCACATTACCCCCGCCAATGCCCATGAGTGCAAACACCTGTCGCCTTTGTTGGAAGAACTGCCCAAAGATATGACCGTCTATGCCGACAAAGGCTATGACAGTAAGGAAAACCGGCAACATCTGGAAGAACATCGGTTGCTGGACGGCATTATGCGCAAAGCCCACCGCAAACATCCGCTGTCGGAAGCGCAAACCAAACGCAACCGATATTTGTCGAAGACCCGTTATGTGGTCGAACAAAGTTTCGGTACGCTGCACCGTAAATTCCGCTATGCGCGGGCAGCCTATTTCGGTCTGCTCAAAGTGAGTGCACAAAGCCATCTGAAGGCGATGTGTTTGAACCTATTGAAAGCCGCCAACAGGCTAAGTGCGCCTGTTGCTGCCTAAAAGGCGGCCCGGATGCCTGATTATCGGGTGTCCGGGGAGGATTAAGGGGGTATTTGAGTAGAATCAGTGGATATGTGAAACAAAAACAGCCGAAAACCTTTATTTAGGTTTCGGCTGTTGGGGAAAAGGAATTTTGCAAAGGTCTCAGGCTTTATTTTTCATTCAAAATCTTACCGACAATCTCGCCCACATCCTTGGACAAACCTTCTTGTGCATGGATTCGTTGCAATTCTTTGGTCATGACGGCTTTGCGGTTGGCTTCCAATTTGTTGCAGATGTTGAAAGCCTGCACCAGTCGAGCAGCAACTTGCGGATTAAAACGGTCGATTTCCATCACTTTATCGGCTACAAAGCGGTAGCCGCTGCCATCTTCTGCATGGAAATGTGGAATATTGCGGCTGAAACTGATCAACAAAGAACGGGCCTTGTTCGGGTTTTCAATACTGAACTTAGGATGACTCAAGGCCGTCTGAACTTGCTGTAAAGTATCTTTGCGGCGGCTTGAAGCAATCAGAGCAAAGTATTTGTCCATTACTAAGGCATCATCGGCGAATTTATCGGCAAATTTCGTCAACAAACGATCGCGAATTTCGCTTTCATTGCTGTTGATTGCGGATAAGATGCCCCATTCGTGTGTCATGTTTTGCGCCATTGCCTCGTAATTTTCCGCAACGTGTTCGATATGCGCTGCGTCAGCACGAAGGATAAATGCCCTGCAAGCATTGCGCAAAGTGCGCCAGCCGGCCAATTCCGGGCTGTATTCATAACGAACAGCAGCATCAGCCTGGTTTTCTTGCTCGGCAGCTTGACGGTTCAGCTCGCGCCATTGAGGCAGGAACTTGACGGCAACAGCATTGAGCAAGGCTTCTCGCGCTTGATGAACCTGAATAGGGTCAATATTTTCTTCTTCCGCCCATACATCGGTTTCAGACGGCATTTGCAGCAAAATGGCACGGAATGCCGGATCAAAATCACCGGAAACCACCAAAGCCAAAGCATCCATCAATGCTTTATGTTCCGGCAAAGGACGGCCTTCCGCCAATGCCTGACGGTTGGCGTTAATGGCGCGATGGTACAAGGTTTGAGCAGCTTCCCAACGGGCAAACTCATTTTCATCTGCCGCCAGTAAAGTGGCCAATTCTTGCTCGCTGTACGGATAGTTCAAGGTAATCGGCGCAGAGAAATCACGCAGCAGAGACGGGATAACCGGCTCATTGACGCCGCCCAATACAAAAGTCTGCTCGGCTTCAGTCAATACCAAAACCGCCTCTTTCACCCGTTTACCTTGATATTCAAACTCAACCGCTTCGCCTTTTTCATTCAGCAAACCGGTTTTGACCGGAATCATCATCGGCTGTTTGTCCGCCATATCGGGCGTAGCCGGAATAGTTTGTTTGATCGTCAATTCAAACGCTCCATCTTTCAGACGGCCTTGAGCATCTAAAACCGGCGTACCGGCTTGGCTGTACCACAAGGCAAACTGATCAAGATTGATACCGTTTGCGTCTGCCATTGCGGCACGGAAATCATCACAAGTCACAGCCTGACCGTCGTGGCGTTGGAAATACAACTTCATGCCTTTTTGGAAGCCCTCTTCTCCGAGCAAGGTGTGATACATGCGCACTACTTCCGCACCTTTTTCATAGACGGTCATGGTGTAGAAGTTGTTCATCTCTTCATAGCTGGCCGGGCGGACAGGATGCGCAGTCGGGCCTGCATCTTCTGGGAATTGGAACAAGCGCAGCATACGGACATTGTCGATACGGCGTACCACACGGCTGGCCCGGTCGCCGGAAAACTCTTGATCGCGGAAAACGGTCAAACCTTCTTTCAGCGACAATTGGAACCAATCGCGGCAGGTCACGCGGTTGCCCGTCCAGTTGTGGAAATATTCGTGGCCGACAACAGATTCGATGCCTTCAAAGTCGGTATCGGTCGCGGTACGGCTGTTGGCCAGCACAAACTTGGTGTTGAAAATATTCAAACCTTTGTTTTCCATTGCGCCCATATTGAAATCGCCCACGGCAACGACCATGAAAATATCCAAGTCGTATTCCAAGCCAAAACGTATCTCGTCCCATTTCATCGCATTTTTCAACGATTCCACGGCAAAACCGACTTTAGGTTTGTCTGTCTCAGTGGTGTAGAACTCGATTTTGACCTTACGGCCGCTCATGGTTGTAAAATAATCTTCCGTTACCGCCAAATCGCCTGCCACCAAAGCAAAGAGATAGCTCGGTTTGGCAAACGGGTCTTCCCATTTCACCCAGTGACGGCCGTCTGAAAACTCGCCGCCATCAATTTTATTGCCGTTAGACAGCAACACCGGATAGCGTTTTTTGTCTGCAACGATGGTGGTGGTAAATTTAGACATGACATCCGGACGGTCGATGTAGAAAGTAATTTTGCGGAAACCTTCCGGTTCGCATTGGGTAAACAGATTGCCGCCGGAAGCATACAGACCCATCAGCGATTTGTTCTCAGCCGGCAAAATTTCGGTTTCTACTTCCAGCGTGAAGTTTTCAGACGGCACGCCGGCAATCGTCAGTTTTTCGTCTTCCAACACATAATCTACGACCCGGCCGTTTACTTTCACAGACAGCAGTTTTGCCGAACCATCCAATACCAATGGCTCCCCTGCTCTTTCAGGTTGAACGGTCAGACTAGATTTGACGATGGTTTGCGGTTCTAAAATATCGAAATGCAGGTCGGTTTTCAGAATACGGTACGCTGGCGCGGCGTAGTCTTTCAAATAATGGATGGTTTTGCTCATTTGTTCTCTTTCAGAGTCATGCGGTAAATAGATGAAGCATATCGTTTCAGATAGCCTAAATTCAAGTGTTTTCAGAAAAAAAGGCCGTCTGAAACCTAAAATTTCAGACGGCCTCCCTATTCAGGCAGCAAATCTAGTTGCCTGTCATTGCCAACTTACCACTGATACAGCGCACCGGCACCGACACCGACATGACCGTCGGTATTGGCCGAGAAGTTGCCTTTGACAATCCAGTTGCCGCCGTCGCTCATCGCAGACACGCCGATGGCCATGGCAGACTGACCACCGTAGTAGCCGCTGCCGACACCGATACCGGTCGCACCCGGACGGGTTACTTGCGGAATCGAGCCTTGGGCAATCGCACCGGCCACACCCGCGTAGGCTTTCTTACCTACTTGGTTGATGTTGTTTTGCAATTCGTTGCCCAAGCCAATCAACTGGTTCACGTTTGCCGCGTCTGTACCGTCTTTACCCGGAGCCACGTTGGTAATGCGTTGGCCGCCGTTGTTCAGACCGACAGGAGACAATTTGACTTGGTTGTTCGGATTGCTTTCAGTCGGTGCAGCGATGGTTACGCCATCGTTGTTGACCACGGTATTGCCTGCGGTCAGACCGTCTTTGTTCAATGCAACTTTATCGCCAACTTTCACGCCGTCATTGTTCATCACAGTATCGCCTGCTTTGAAGGTATCGGCATTCACTGTCTTCACGCTAATCTCGTCAGCCAACTTCAGTTGAGCGCCACCGGCTACGGTTTCGCTGATGATGTTGCTGTCGCCTTTAACGTTGATGGTATTGCCCAACGCATAGTTGTTGCTACCGGTCGTACCGCCGAAGTTGATGCCTTTGGCAATCGTCGCGGCGTTGTTGGCTACGTTTTGGTTGGTTGCGTACAACTGGCTGCCGTTGACGGCATCTTTGCTGTTGGCATTGAGATCGCCATCTGCTACGTTGGTTACTTTGTTGCCCGCATTGTCCAAGCCGTCTTTAGTCAGGTTTACCTTGCCTGCTTTCAAGCCGTCTTTGTTCAATGCAACGTCATCACCAACTTTCACACCATCATTGTTGACAGTAGTATCACCGGCTTTCACGCTGTCAACGTCCAAGTCTTTATCGGTAGCAACTTCATAAACAGTCTGACCTTTGTCACCTGTTTTTTCCGTCACAACGATGTTCTTACCTTGAACGACTTCAGTCTTAGATGCCTCCGCAGCTTGTTTCAGTTGGGAAACATTGACTGCATCGGTGTCATCCGTACCGGCCGCAACGTTGGTAATCTTATTGCCGCCATTGTTCAAGCCAGCTTTAGTCAGGTTCACATCACCTGCTTTCAAGCCGTCTTTGTTCAATGCAACATCATCGCCGACTTTCACACCGTCATTATTCATCACGGTATCGCCTGCGGTAACGCTGTCGACTTTCAGGTTTTTATCGGTAGCCACTTTGTAAATGGTTTGGCCATTGGCACCGACATCCTGAGTAACAACAATGTTATCGCCTTGAACGACTTCAGTCTTAGCCGCAGCCGCAGCTTTGTTCAACTGAGCAACATTCACCGCATCAGTATCATCGGTACCGGCTGCAACATTGGTAATCTTGTTGCCGCCGTTGTTCAAACCGGCTTTAGTCAGATTGACATCGCCAACTTTCACGCCGTCAGTATTGACTGTGGTATCGCCGGCTTTCACGCTGTCAACTGCCAAGTCTTTAGCCAATTTGACTTCCAACTTATCAGAACCATTCGCTACAACGCCGATATTGCCGTCTGAAAGTTTGGCTGCATCGGTTTGACCGCCAACAATATTCAGCTTCGTACCCGGTTTGCGTTCAACGTCTTTGCCACTGTCGCCGCCGAAAGTCAAAGGCAGATTGGCAGTTGCATTAACGGCTTTGATTGCATCGTGGATATTGTTCTCACCAGTACCGCCAATATCGGTCATGCTGATGTTGCCGCCATTATTGGCCGCATTGCCACCCAATACATTCACCAACTGATCTTGGGCCGCATTCAGCTGCTCTTCGGTCGCTGCACGTTTACCTTGGGCAAAATCATTGCCACCCAAAGTCGTATTGCTCAAGCCGCTGACTTCACCTTTGTCGCCATCGATTTTCACCGGAGCCGCTTGACCGACATTCAATACATCGGCCAGTTTCAGCTGTGCGCCACCGGCTACGGTTTCGCTGATGATGTTGCTGTCGCCTTTGACATTGATGGTGTCGC
>NZ_JBQCUY010000010.1:23265-32476 GCF_051962805.1 Neisseria sp. P0008.S002
GGTGCTGCCGCTGTCGCCGTTGAAGGTCAGACCTTTGGTATCAACGGTGGTTTTGGCATCCACACCTTTTTGGATGTCGTCTTTGGTGTCTTGCGCCAAGTCGATGCTGTAGTCGGTCACGTTGTTCGCGTCTTCTGCTGAAGCAGTGACGGTCAC
This sequence comes from Neisseria sp. P0008.S002, assembly GCF_051962805.1. Taxonomy (NCBI): domain Bacteria; kingdom Pseudomonadati; phylum Pseudomonadota; class Betaproteobacteria; order Neisseriales; family Neisseriaceae; genus Neisseria; species Neisseria sp. P0008.S002. Next base: position 23,422 of record NZ_JBQCUY010000010.1, read on the forward strand.
TTTGTCCGAACCTGCGCTCGCAGTCGTGCCTTTGGCGTTGACGGTATAGATGTCTTGGCCGTTGGCGCCGGTCGTTTTCACCACGTCTTTGATGTTGGTGCCGGCTGCAACTTCGGTACGGGCAGCGGCGCTTTGCTGTTTCAGCTGGCTGTAGTTGACGGCGTCGGTGTCATCGGTACCGGCGGCAACATTGGTAATCTTGTTGCCGGCGGCATTGATGCCTGACTTGGTCACACTCGGGCCACCGGTAATGGTGAGGCCGTCTGAATTCAGTTTGCTGTCGCCTGCGGTGACGCTGTCAACAGTGATGTCTTTGGCCAGTTTCAGCTGTGCGCCACCGGCTACGGTTTCGCTGATGATGTTGCTGTCGCCTTTGACATTGATGGTGTCGCCCAATGCGTAGTTATTGCTGCCGGTGGTACCGCCGAAGTTGATGCCTTTGGCGATATTGGCGGCGTTGTTGGCGACGTTTTGGTTGGTCGCAAACAGTTGGCTGCCGTTAACGGCATCTTTGCTGTTGGCATTGAGGTCGCCATCGGCTACGTTGGTCACTTTGTTACCGGCGTTGTTCAAACCGTCTTTGGTCAGTTTGACGTCGCCTGCTTTAACGCCGTCTTGGGTCAATGCGACATCGTCGCCTACTTTCACACCGTCGTTGTTCACGGTGGTGTCGCCGGCTTTGACGCTGTCTACCACCAGGTCTTTGTTCAGCTTAACCGTCACTTTATCGTCTTGGGCTTCGGTGGTGATGTTGTCGTCGCCGGCAACGGTCACGGTGGAGCCGAGTTTTTCGACATTGGTGCTGCCGCTGTCGCCGTTGAAGGTCAGACCTTTGGTATCAACGGTGGTTTTGGCATCCACACCTTTTTGGATGTTATCTTTAGTACTTTGAGCAAGATCGATACTGTACTCAGTTGTGACGGCACCATCGGCTGCAGTTGTAGTATTGGAAGTCAAATTCAAAGCATTGGAAACTTGTACCGTTGCTTTATCTGCGCTGACGGTATAAGCGGTCTCTTTGCCTGAGGTTGTTTTATTAACGTGCGCGTTACTGCCTGCCGCCACCTTGGTTGTGGTTTTGGCATTATTGATGGCATTAGCAACATCGCCGGCAGTCGCTACACCGGCAGTCGGTGCGGACACTGTGCCATTATTATCGACAGACAATGTGCCTTGAGTGACGTTGATTTGAACTTTTGATGCATTCTCGCCATCGGTGATTGCAACAGTCGTCAAGTTGCCATCGGCGTAGTTGACTGTACCGTTGTTATTGATACGAGACTTGTCTGTACCGTTTTGTTGGATATTGTGTCCAACATTGTTCATAACGGTGTACAGCTGGCTACCATTGACCGCATCGGTCGAAGTGGCGGAAATACGGCCTGCGGCAACATTCTGGATTTGGCGTTCATTGCCTGCACTGCCTACAGAAACCGCGCCTGTTTTAGCGGATGAAGAAGCTGCATAGCTGACATTAGTCGTCGTACCACTATCGTTTTTGAATGTTGCATTTTTAGCTGTTGCATCAAAATTATTGGCAGTGCCAACAGCACCATTACCCAATGCAACGGAGCTACCGATCGTAGTCATCGCGCCACTACCCAAAGCAACTGAATCGCTTCCAGTCGCTTTTGCATTATTACCGCCGGCAAAACTATTCTGCCCGGCAGCTTGGGCTGAGGAACCAATAGCGGTGGAATAAAGGCCTGAACTGTTTGCCTGATTACCAATGGCGATAGAATAAGCTTGCGTTGTCTGCGCCTGATGACCGATTGCAACAGAATCATCACCGACTGCATTTGACAAATAGCCCATTGCCGTACCGTTATTTTGTGCCGCTGCCCTTGCACCGACAACGGTTGCATTTCCATAGTTGGCTCTACTGTGAGCACCAACGACTACAGAGTAATTGTAATTATTTTCTGTATTCAAACCTATGGCGATAGAACCTGTACCGCGGGAATTGGCATTAGAACCTAAGGCAACAGCGCCAACAGTTCCCGAAGTTACCGTTGCATTTGGACCAACAGCAACAGAATCTTCGCCAAGTACGTTGGCATTATGACCCAAGGAAACACTACCCGTCGCACCAGTACTTGTTGCCGCATTCGGTCCGATGGCAATCGAATTGGTTGCTTTTGCACCGTCATTGTTCCAGTTTTTCGTACCGTCAGTTTTGCCTTCTTCTGACTTAACAGAGAAATAGCGGACACGCTCAATTGCACTCAAAACACCATAAAGCTGTGAGCCGTTGATCGCATCAGTGGAAGTAGCGGAAATATCGCCAGGGGATACATTAATGATTTGGCGTTCGTAACCTTTGGAACCGACAGACACAACATCACCGGCATCGGTAGTTTGACCGCCTGCCCAAGTGTAGGTTACACCCATAATTTCGCGTTGAACGTATGCCTGACCTTCTTTATCGGTTTTAGAAGCCGTACCCAAAGCCACAGAATTCAGCAAAGTAGCCTTCGCACCTGTACCCAAAGCTACACCACCAAAGGCAGTGGCCTGAGATTTGGTACCGATAGCCAGAGACAAATCGGCAGATGAATTAGACTGCACACCTAATGCAACAGAACCTTGACCGGCAATAGTATTACCATAAGAACCGCTATACATCGTATCACCAGTCATCTCTTTATAAATATCACGCAGACTTTTACCGCTCAGCGTATATTCACCGGTCTTTGCACCTTTTTCATTATATTTGATGAATTTATCCGTTGCATTGCCAGAATATCGAGTACCACCTACCGAATCTAAATCATCACCACCAATAGCAACAGATGAATTACCATTAGCCAAGACATTGCCACCAACCGCAATAGATTGGTCTCCCTTTGCCCACGCACCCTCAGGTCTGCCCTGTGGATCAACACGGTTACCTGAACCAATAGCAATAGACTGAGTTATCTTAGAACTACTTGAATCGCCTACTCGAGCCGTATTACCAATAGCAATATTATTGTGAGTTACATTCACATTCATAATATTTTGCGAAAGAACCCCAGATGCACGTCCAATAGCAATCGTACCAAGTCCTGTTGCATTCGCGTCTGCACCAAGTGCAATAGCACTTGATGCTGCATTACCCGAAGCTGGAGAATTTGCCACTGCACTTTTACCGATGGCAATGGTATTTCCAGTTTGAGCTTGGGCTGAATTACCTATGGCAATAGACTCACTTTGATAACCCACTGCATTGGTACCGATTGCAATGGCATTTTGCGCATTGGCTGCAGCCTGACTGCCGCTGCCAATTGCAATGCCGTCTTGACCTCTTGATGTGCTGGATTGGCCCAAAGCCATTGAGCCTATACCAAATGCTTGCGCCGAATTACCCAATGCTGTTGTGTTCGTATTATTGGCAAGAGCATTCTTACCTACCGCTGTCGCTTGCGTACCATTTGCTTTGGAATCTGCACCCAATGCTGTTGAATCTACAGAAACAGCATTGGCACTTTTACCTATCGCTGTTGCATATGAACTACTTGCACTTGTATCTGCACCCATTGCAACAGCATGAGTTTGAGTAGCTTTAGCATTGGTACCCACGGCCAGGCTGTTATTATGTGTTGCATTTGCACTCGTACCTACCGCAACTGCACCATTAGCCGTAGCATTGGCTGATGCTCCTATTGACAGCGCACCAATACCGGTCGCTGTTGCACCGCTGACCGCAGTAGCACTGGTCGGAGGATCAACCGCAATTTGTCCTCGTCCCGCAGTTGCCGCATACGAATTACCTGCACCCAAAAGAGCTGCCGAAATTACTGTCAATCTGAAAACTGTCGCAATACCATTTTTACCGGATTCGGCAGATACATCTGTACTGTTTTGTTCTGCAGACGATTTCACACGGCCTTTGGCCAATTCGGAAGTTACGACAAAAGATTGAATCGTACGGTTCCAAACAACTTTAAATATCTTATTCATAGGTGTGTCTTTCTCTTTTTATGATAGGTAAAAGCGTGAGCATGAGCATGACGCTACTTTAAGAATTTATGCGAGGGTTTCCCAGCAAAATGCTTATCTCAAGCTGACGTTTATTGTCACTTTGAGACGAAATTTAGGCTTTTGACTATCCCGCAACGGTATAGTATTTCATACTTACAAAATATCCGCTAGTCTAAAATATCAACCGATTATCTTTAATTTTTAAACAAAATCATGACGTTTAAACAGAAAAACCAATCATCAAAAGTTCTCCAGTCATGTTTTTATTAATAAGCGTAATGTTGTATTCCGTCGACAAGTCATCAGCAATCACAGTAATCATGCAAGCAACGTGCCAATTGCTCGTAATTTTATTTAAAATGAATTGTTTTCTAAAAAATGGAAAAAGCCGTCTGAAAGATTTCAGACGGCCTTTGATGAAATGATTTTGAACAATTGCTTAATTGAATAATTTGTTTTTTAAACTATCAATAAAATTGGCAATATGCTTTTAATACGTCATAGAAAGAATACGCATATCCCTACTTATACAAATGCGGATGGTTTTACAAACCGAATACGGCAATATCGCCCTTGCCTTGACGAATCAGCTCGGTGCCATCGGTCATATCGATAACTGTCGTCGGCTCAGTACCGCACCAGCCGCCATCAATAACCAAATCGACAGCATGTTCAAGACGATCTCGGATTTCGTATGGATCGGTCAATGGCTCTTCATCTTCAGGCAGCATAAGGGTGCAACTTAAAATAGGTTCGCCCAATTCTTGCAAAAGTGCCAAGGCAGTAGCGTTATCAGGAACACGCAGACCGATGGTTTTACGCTTGGGGTGAAGCGTGCGATTGGGTACTTCTTTGGTTGCCTGCAGGATAAAGGTATAACTGCCGGGCGTAGCTGCTTTGAGCTGGCGGAATTGGGCATTATCTACTTTGGCATAAGTACCCAATTCGCTCAAATCGGCACACATCAGGGTCAGATGGTGTTTTTGATCGATTTTACGAATCGCTAGAATACGCTCCATCGCGTTTTTGTCGCCTAGTTTGCAGCCAAGCGCATAGCAGGAATCCGTAGGGTAAACGATGACGCCGCCACTGCGGACAATATCGGCGGCTTGCTTGATGAGGCGGTCTTGGGGATTATCGGGATGGATGGCGAAAAATTGTGCCATGTTTTTTTCCTTATCATTCTAATGGTTTGTTGTTTGACATTTTAAAACTTATTTGGCCGTCTGAATATTGGATTTCCACCACCATGAATGGATTTAGCCTCAGCTACAACACGGCTGCACCCAGTGATACCTTATATATTATTTTGATTTACCGGCCGATATCGAAAGTCAATTTAATACGCTATATAATGCATTATTTTGTTTGAAAGTCATCTCAATGCCTGCTTCTTCCCTACCTTCCCGCCGCTTGTCTGTCGCACCTATGCTTGATTGGACAGACAGACACTATCGCTTTATGGCGCGACAAATTACACGCAATGCTTGGCTTTATAGCGAAATGGTCAATTCAGGCGCGGTGGTTTACGGAGATAAAGACCGCTTTTTGAGTTTCAACGAAGGCGAGCAACCGGTAGCTTTACAGCTTGGCGGCTCAGATCCGCATGACTTGGCAATCGCTACCAAAGCGGCTGAAGCGTATGGCTATAACGAAGTCAACCTAAATTGCGGCTGCCCCAGCCCACGCGTTCAAAAAGGCGCTTTCGGCGCTTGCCTGATGAATGATGTAGATTTGGTGGCAGATTGTTTGAATGCGATGCAGGATGCAGTTGAAATTCCGGTGACGGTCAAACACCGCATCGGTGTAGACAGACAGACAGAATATCAAGTCGTAGCAGATTTTGTGGGAACACTTCGCGAAAAAACAGCCTGCCGCACATTTATTGTCCATGCACGCAATGCTTGGCTGGACGGTTTATCCCCGAAAGAAAACCGCGAAGTCCCGCCACTCAAATATGAATACGTGTATCGTTTAAAACAAGATTTTCCCGACTTGGAAATTTTGATTAACGGCGGCATCACTACCAACGAAGAAATCGCCGAACATCTGAAATTTGTCGATGGGGTCATGATCGGGCGCGAGGCTTATCACAATCCAATGCTGATGCGCGATTGGGATACAATGTTTTACAACGACGCACACGCACCAATCCAATACGCAGACTTAGCAGCTTGGCTATATGCATACAGTCGCGAACAAATCGCCTTAGGACGAGGCACAATCCTGCGCCATATCGTCCGCCACGCACTAGGCTTAATGCACGGCCTAAAAAATGCCCGCACTTGGCGCCGTATGCTCTCAGATGCTACTTTGCTGAAAGACAACGACGGCAGCCTGATTCTAGACGCATGGAAAGAAGTCGAACGCGCAAATATTTGAGATTAATGGTATATCGTGCGAATAAATGAAAGGCCGTCTGAAACATCCAATGATGTTTCAGACGGCCTTTAAAATTACAACAGACTGCTAAAGATATATTCATTTCTCTTTGGCTACTATTACGATTAACTCATCGAATCAACCCAAAACATAATCTAAGCATAAAAAAATGCGGCCTAAATAGGCCGCATTTACTTTGCTTCGTCTTTTCAGACGACTTTTTCAGGCCGTCTGAAAGTCAGATTACCATTGGTAACCAACTGCTGCGGTAGCACCGAAGTGACCACGTGAGTTGCCGGAAGCAGTACCTTTGATGATCCAGTTACCACCATCGGAGATGCTAGAGAAGCCGACAGCGTAACCGGTTTCACCGCGGTAGTGACCGCCACCGATAGCCAACATGCTCTTACCTGGCAAGTAGGCTTGTGGCAGACCGGCAGTAGCCAAGGCTTGAGCCACACCTGCGCGGGCGTTGTTGTCAACCTTGTTCACATTGCTGTTCACATCGCCGAATTTTTGGTTCAGCTGGTCAACGTTAACCGCATCGGTACCGTTCTTACCTGGAGCAACATTTTTAATAGTAGTGTTGCCGGCATCGATACCACCTTGGTTGATGGTTACAGGACCTGCTTTCAGTTCGTTAGTAGTAACACTGTTAACGGTCAGATCAGGGTTCAAGCTGACTTTCAGCGCATCGCCGTCTTTCTTAACGAAGATGTTTTGAACTTCTTTCTCTGAAGTCTTACCGGTTGCTTTGTCGAATACTTGAACTTTAGTACCCGCATCACCTTTAATCTGAATAGTGTTATTCAGTTTTTTGGAGATAGAGCCGTCAGTAGTACCAGTCTCATCAACCAGACCGAAGGTGCCGTCAGCATCTTTACCATCTTTACCGTCTTTACCATCTTTCACGGTTGCAGTAGTAGTAGAGATGACTTTACCGTCTTTATCGAAGTTGTTGATAGTGATGGTAGAAGTACCTTTAGCTTCATCACGCTCAACTTTACCTTCAGCAGACTTACCGTTTTCACCGGTATCACCTTTAGCACCAGTATCACCTTTAGCACCGTCTTTAACAACAGTAGTAGTAGTGTTACCGTTACCATCTTTGATGGTTACAGTGTGAGTACCGTCACCGTTGTCTTTAACTTCAGCTTCAGCGTTCTTACCGTCGGCACCGGTTGCACCATCTTTAACGACAGTAGTAGTAGTGTTACCGTTACCGTCTTTGATGGTTACAGTGTGAGTACCGTCACCGTTGTCTTTAACTTCGGCTTCAGCATTCTTACCATCTGCACCGGTATCACCTTTGGCGCCAGTTGCACCGTCTTTAACGATAGTAGTAGTGGTGTTACCTTCGCCATCGGTGATGGTTACAGTGTGAGTACCATTGCCGTTGTCTTTAACTTCGGCTTTAGCATTCTTACCGTCTACACCGTCTTTAACGATGGTAGTAGTGGTTTTACCTTCGCCATCAGTGATGGTTACAGTGTGAGTGCCGTTGCCATTGTCTTTAACTTCAGCTTTAGCATTCTTACCGTCTGCACCGGTATCACCTTTGGCACCAGCAGCACCAGTTGCACCATCTTTAACGATGGTAGTAGTGGTGTTACCTTCGCCATCAGTGATGGTTACAGTGTGAGTACCATTGCCGTTGTCTTTAACTTCAGCTTTGGCATTCTTACCGTCTACACCGTCTTTAACGATAGTGGTTGTGGTTTTACCTTCGCCATCAGTGATGGTTACGGTATGAGTGCCGTTGCCGTTGTCTTTAACGTCAGCTTTAGCGTTCTTACCGTCTGCACCGGTATCACCTTTGGCACCAGCAGCGCCAGTTGCACCGTCTTTAACGATGGTAGTAGTGGTATTACCGTTACCGTCTTTGATGGTTACAGTGTGAGTACCGTCACCATTGTCTTTAACTTCGGCTTCAGCGTTCTTACCGTCTTTAACGATAGTGGTAGTAGTTTTACCGTCACCGTCAACGATGGTCACTGTATGAGTACCGTCGCCATTGTCTTTAACATCGGCCTTGGCATTCTTACCATCGGCACCAGTTGCACCAGCATTACCAGCTTCACCTTTCGCACCAGTTGCACCGTCTTTAACGATGGTAGTAGTGGTGTTACCGTTACCGTCTTTGATGGTTACAGTGTGAGTACCGTCGCCGTTGTCTTTAACGTCGGCTTCAGCGTTCTTACCGTCGGCACCAGTTGCACCATCTTTAATGATGGTAGTAGTGGTGTTACCGTTACCGTCTTTGATGGTTACAGTATGGGTACCGTCGCCGTTGTCTTTAACGTCGGCTTCAGCGTTCTTACCGTCGGCACCAGTGTCACCTTTAGCACCAGTTGCACCGTCTTTAACGATAGTGGTAGTAGTGTTACCGTTACCATCTTTGATGGTTACAGTGTGGGTACCGTCGCCGTTGTCTTTAACGTCGGCTTCAGCGTTCTTACCGTCGGCACCAGTTGCACCATCTTTAATGATGGTAGTAGTGGTGTTACCGTTACCGTCTTTGATGGTTACAGTGTGGGTACCGTTGCCGTTGTCTTTAACGTCGGCTTCAGCGTTCTTACCGTCGGCACCTGTTGCACCGGTAGCGCCGGTATCACCTTTAGCACCAGTTGCACCGTCTTTAACGATGGTAGTAGTGGTGTTACCGTCACCGTCGGTGATGGTTACAGTGTGGGTACCGTTGCCGTTGTCT
>NZ_JBQCUY010000010.1:32576-33057 GCF_051962805.1 Neisseria sp. P0008.S002
TTAACATTGGCTTGTGCATTCTTACCGTCTGCACCAGTGTCACCTTTCGCACCAGTTGCACCGTCTTTAACGATGGTGGTAGTGGTGTTACCGTCACCATCGGTGATGGTTACAGTGTGAGTGCCGTTGCCGTTGTCTTTAACATTGGCTTGTGCATTCTTACCGTCTGCACCAGTGTCACCTTTCGCACCAGTTGCACCGTCTTTAACGATGGTAGTAGTGGTGTTACCGTTACCGTCTTTGATGGTTACAGTGTGAGTACCGTTGCCGTTGTCTTTAACGTCGGCTTCAGCGTTCTTACCGTCGGCACCAGTGTCACCTTTAGCACCAGTTGCACCGTCTTTAACGATGGTAGTAGTGGTGTTACCGTTACCGTCTTTGATGGTTACAGTATGAGTACCGTCGCCGTTGTCTTTAACATCGGCTTCAGCGTTCTTACCGTCAGCACCGGTTGCACCAGTTGCGCCGGTATCGCCTTTGG
>NZ_JBQCUY010000010.1:33157-77815 GCF_051962805.1 Neisseria sp. P0008.S002
CCGTTACCGTCTTTGATGGTTACAGTGTGAGTACCGTTGCCGTTGTCTTTAACATCGGCTTCAGCGTTCTTACCGTCAGCACCGGTTGCACCAGTTGCGCCGGTATCGCCTTTGGCACCAGTTGCACCGTCTTTAATGATGGTAGTAGTGGTGTTACCGTTACCGTCTTTGATGGTTACAGTGTGAGTACCGTTGCCGTTGTCTTTAACATCGGCTTCAGCGTTCTTACCGTCTTTAATGATAGTAGTAGTGGTATTACCTTCGCCATCAGTGATAGTTACAGTGTGAGTACCATCGCCGTTGTCTTTAACGTCGGCTTTAGCATTCTTACCATCTACACCGTCTTTACCGTCTTTAACGATGGTAGTAGTGACTGAACCGGTCTCAAGATCAGTAATAGTGATTGTATGGGTACCGTCACCATTATCTACAACTTCACCTGTGATGCTGCCACCTTTTTCACCAGTGTCACCTTTATCGCCTTTGTCGCCTTTAGCGCCGGCTGCGCCAGTGTCACCTTTGTCGCCTTTAGCGCCGGCTGCGCCAGTAGCACCGTCTTTACCATCTTTACCGTTTTTACCGTCTTTAACGATGGTAGTAGTGACTGAGCCATCACCTAGATTAGTAATAGTGATGGTATGGGTACCGTCACCATTATCTACAACTTCACCTGTGATGCTGTCGCCTTTGTCGCCTTTAGCGCCGGCTGCGCCAGTGTCACCTTTGTCGCCTTTAGCGCCGGCTGCACCAGTGTCACCTTTATCACCTTTGTCGCCTTTAGCGCCGGCTGCACCAGTATCACCTTTGTCGCCTTTAGCACCGGCTGCGCCAGTGTCACCTTTATCGCCTTTGTCGCCTTTAGCGCCAGCTGCACCAGTATCACCTTTGTCGCCTTTAGCGCCGGCTGCACCAGTGTCACCTTTGTCGCCTTTGTCGCCTTTAGCACCGGCTGCACCAGTGTCGCCTTTGTCGCCTTTGTCGCCTTTAGCGCCGGCTGCACCAGTGTCACCTTTGTCACCTTTGTCGCCTTTAGCGCCGGCTGCACCAGTGTCACCTTTGTCGCCTTTGTCGCCTTTAGCACCGGCTGCACCAGTGTCGCCTTTGTCGCCTTTGTCGCCTTTAGCGCCGGCTGCACCAGTGTCACCTTTGTCACCTTTGTCGCCTTTAGCGCCGGCTGCACCAGTGTCACCTTTGTCGCCTTTAGCGCCGGTTGCACCAGTGTCACCTTTTTCGCCAGTAGCACCGTCTTTAAGGATGGTAGTAGTGGTATTACCGTTACCGTCTTTGATGGTTACAGTGTGAGTACCGTTGCCGTTGTCTTTAACGTCGGCTTCAGCGTTCTTACCGTCTTTAACGATAGTAGTAGTGGTATTACCTTCGCCATCAGTGATGGTTACAGTGTGAGTACCATCGCCGTTGTCTTTAACGTCGGCTTTAGCATTCTTACCATCTACACCGTCTTTACCGTCTTTAACGATGGTAGTAGTGACTGTACCGGTCTCAAGATCAGTAATAGTGATTGTATGGGTACCGTCACCATTATCTACAACTTCACCTGTGATGCTGCCACCTTTTTCACCAGTGTCACCTTTTTCACCAGTGTCACCTTTATCGCCTTTGTCGCCTTTAGCGCCGGCTGCGCCAGTGTCACCTTTGTCGCCTTTAGCGCCAGCTACGCCAGTGTCACCTTTATCGCCTTTGTCGCCTTTAGCGCCGGCTGCGCCAGTGTCACCTTTGTCGCCTTTAGCGCCGGCTGCACCAGTGTCACCTTTGTCGCCTTTAGCGCCGGCTGCACCAGTGTCACCTTTATCGCCTTTGTCGCCTTTAGCGCCGGCTGCGCCAGTGTCACCTTTGTCGCCTTTAGCGCCGGCTGCACCAGTGTCACCTTTAGCGCCGGCTGCGCCAGTGTCACCTTTGTCGCCTTTAGCGCCGGCTGCACCAGTGTCACCTTTGTCGCCTTTAGCGCCAGCTGCACCAGTGTCACCTTTAGCGCCAGCTGCACCAGTGTCACCTTTGTCGCCTTTAGCGCCGGCTGCGCCAGTGTCACCTTTATCGCCTTTGTCGCCTTTAGGGCCAGCAGGACCGGTATCGCCTTTTTCGCCTTTAGGACCAGTAGCGCCGGTTGCACCAGTAGAACCGCCACCGATTACGCTCAGGGTGTACTCGTTAGTGCCGTTTGAGGTCATTGTCAAACCGTTACCGGCGATCAGTTTCAGAGTGTTATTGGCATTTGATTTAGGATCGTATTTGTATGTACCTTCAGCTGGTGAGCTACCGCTACCATTATGGCCTGAGAATACAAACGGATTCAGGTTTTCGATGCGGTTTGCAACAGCGTACAATTGAGAGCCGTTGATTGCATCGGTAGAAGTTGCAGAGATACGACCTGCAGCAACGTTTTGGATTTGACGTTCGTTACCTGCAGAACCTACAGACAATACTGCGCCATTGCCCAAACCGCTGGTTGCACCTGCGAAGCCGCTGTAAGTGTAGCTGCCAACAGTAGCAGTGTTAGTAGGTACGAAGTTGCTGGTTGTAGAACCGTTACCCAAAGCTACGCTGTTTTCGATAGTAGATTTAGCTTCTGTACCCAAAGCCAGAGTGTTTTTAGCTGTTGCTTGAGCACCGTTACCCAGAGCAGTTGCATATTCACCGCCATTAGCTTGAGCACCACGGCCCAATGCAATTGCTTGTTTAGAAGCAGCGTTACTTTGTACGCCCAAAGCTACTGAGTATTTACCAGTTGCTGTAGCAGCAGGACCGAATGCTGCAGCAGAAGTACCGTCAGCTACGGAACCACGACCGATTGCTACGTCAGAACCTTGTTTGGCTTGAGCGTCGCCACCCAATGCTACCGCGCCGTTTGCCAGAGCTTTAGAGCGCTCACCGATGGCTGTTGCTACGATACCGGTTGCTTGAGCTTCTGTACCGATTGCCATTGCCGAACCGGCATTATTTACTACGCCGTCGCCATCAGCGCCAGTAGAAGTACCGTCAGCTGTAGCAGAATGACCTACGGCAACGTCAGCAGCTTGCTTAGCAGTTGCACCGTTACCTTGAGCGATAGAGTTATTGCCAGCAGCTTTAGATTGAGTACCCAAAGCGATAGAGTTGTTACCGATTGCTTTAGCAGCAGAACCTGCTTTATTACCGAAATTACCATCCATCGCACCGCCAATAGCTACAGAATTTTCACCTGTTGCTTGAGCAGATGCACCACCAGCAAATGAGCCTGTGCCATTAGCTTGAGACAACACGCCGATAGCGGTAGCACGGTGAGCAGTTGATTCAGCATAAGCACCGACACCAATTGCGTTATCACCTCTAGAAACTGATTTAGTACCGACAGCAATGGAGTTATTGTTAGACGCAGTGGCAGTTTGACCCACAGCAATAGAGTTAGACTGAGCAGCAGTAGCGTTAGAACCTACAGCAATTGCAGCTTCTTTATTGGCTTGCGCATATGGACCAACTGCAACTGTCAGATTACCTTCTGCTTTTGTATATGAACCAACGCCGACAGCTTGAATACCTGACGCATTTGCGCTAGTACCTGCTGCAATCGCGTGGTCTTGGCTTGCCACAGTATCTTTACCGACAGCAATAGCATTGGTCCAAGCACCATGAGCGTTGTTACCAATAGCGATAGAATCTTGTTTTTCAGCGTTTGCATGCGTACCTACAGCAACTGCAGCAGCATTTGCATTGGAGTTATCACCAATAGCTGTTGCAAATTGTGCACCAGCATTTGCACGGTTACCGAATGCACTTGCGGAGTCTTGAGTAGCAGTTGCACGGTTACCTACTGCAGTCGCACGAATTTGAGTTGCTTGGGCTACATTACCGATTGCAACAGAAGCTTCACCACTTGCAACAGAGCTTACACCCATTGCAGTCGATGCACCGCCGGTTGCGATATTGTTATTACCTACTGCCAATGCTGCGTTTGCAGTCGCAGTATTGTTCGCACCGTAAGCGATAGTGCCATCTTGACTGCTGGCAGTATTTTGATAACCCACTACAACAGAGTTGACACCAACGTTTCTGTTAGAACCGTTGTAAGTACCATCAGGAGTAATGTCTACTGCACTACCTCCCAATCTTACAGCGGCCTCTACTCCGCTAGATGCCATCAAAGCACCTGCAGCAACCACCGCAGCAGCTACGGCTTTACGCTTGTCAGAAGCGGATTTTTTGCCGTGTGCATGGCTGATTTCGGAAACCGCGGTCCATGTCTGGGTCGCGTGGTTCCAAATGACTTTAAAGACTTTATTCATATCGATTTTCCTGTAAGGGGTTTGATTTCTTTTGGGACGTGTTGCTCGGCTGTAAACCGCCTGTCCACACATTTGCCGCATTTCAGAGTTTCCCCTTTATGCGGTTTCATGCCGTAATCTCCTGTATGCAATTCCCGTGCCAAAAGTCTCCACTCGGCCGAATGGCAGCTAAATTCCTGTTTTATGGGATTTTATGCTGATACATTTTGGGAAGCTTGTGAAGTTTGGGAAACGATGTGCCGTTTTTTGTCAGCTTGTTTCTTAACCAGTCACTTTTTGTCAGCTTCTTTCAATGCATTCGGAATCCTTGTCCAAATTTTATATGCGTTTGGTTTCGTAAATCAACTCTTCCGATAAAGTGTTATTTTTTCGCCCTCAACGGTCATGCTGGTTAGATTTACTTGTTGCTTTTTTTAAACGCTTTTTTATAATTATATGATTTTTATTGAAATTTTCAAACAATAATGATTATTAAATAATATGTTAACAGGATAGTTATTTTAGTGATAGATTTAGATGTCAGCTTTTATTTAGAGAATTAATGAGATTTGTATTGAAGGTTGATTTGAATCATGTGATGGGTTTATACAGTCTGTTTTCAGACGGCCTTTAACGTTTTCTAACATTTAAATGGCGGCTTAATGATGCGAATTGATGCGTTATTGAGCCGCTAAATAGTATAAAAAAGGCAAGTGTAAAACTTGCCTTTACGTTTGGAATCGGTCTGTTTTCTATGGTGTAACACCATGCCGTATTTCAGACGGCCTTACCAACGGAATGTTTGGGTCACGCCTGCGGAAGCGCCGTTGTTTCCGGCATAGCCGTAGCCGCCGGTATGGCTGGAGGCGCAGGCGGTGAGTGTGGCGAGGGTCAGGATGAGGAGGATGTGTTTCATGTTTTTTCTCTGAGTGGGTTGGTTTTAGACTTGGGACGTTTTGTTGCCGTATGAATCGGAATAGATATGGCTTTGTTGCTTTGTCTTGATTTAATGTATTGAAAAAGGCCGTCTGAAATCGGTTTTCAGACGACCTTTATTTTATATCAGCTTATCAGTGGCGGAAATGGCGAATACCCGTTACTACCATCGCAATACCGTGTTCGTCCGCTGCGTCGAAGACTTCTTGGTCGCGCATGGAGCCTGCGGGATGGATGATGGCTTTGATGCCCTGCTCGGCAATGACATCTACGCCGTCGCGAAATGGGAAGAAGGCATCGGAAGCGGCACAGGCGCCGTTTAAGTCTAAGCCTGCGTCCTGCGCTTTGCGGGCGGCGATGCGGGTGCTGTCCACGCGGCTCATTTGGCCTGCGCCGATGCCGTAGGTTTGGCCGCCTTTGCCGAAGACGATGGCGTTGGATTTGACGTATTTGGCGACGTTCCAGACGAACATCAGGTCATTCCATTCTTGCTCGGTCGGTTGGCGTTTGGAGACGACTTTCAAATCGGCGCGGTTGAGGCGGTGGATGTCGGGGGTTTGTACCAATAGTCCGCCGCCGACGCGTTTGAGTTCAAAGCGGTTGGCACCTGCTTCGAGCGGCACTTCCAATACGCGCACGTTTTTCTTGGCGGCGGCGATTTCGAGGGCTTCGGCGGTGAACTTCGGCGCCATAAGGACTTCCATAAATTGGTTGTCGGTAATTTGTTTGACGGTTGCGCCGTCCACTTCGCGGTTGAAGGCGATGATGCCGCCGAATGCGCTGGTGGTGTCGGTGGCGTAGGCGAGTTTGTAGGCATCCAAGGTATTGGAGGCGATGGCTACGCCGCACGGATTGGCGTGTTTCACGATCACGCAGGCCGGCGCGTCAAAAGATTTAACGGCTTCCCATGCGGCATCGGCATCGGCGATGTTGTTGTACGACAATTCTTTGCCTTGCAGTTGTTTGTAGGCAGAAAGGCTGCCTGCGGCGGGGTAAATATCGCGGTAGAACGCGGCGCGTTGGTGCGGGTTTTCGCCGTAGCGCATGTCTTGCACTTTAATCCAGCTTTGGTTGAACTGGCTTGGGAATTCGCCGATTTGTGGCTGACCGCTCAAGACGTCGTCTGAAAGCGAGGTCAGGTAGTTGGAAATCATGCCGTCGTATTGGGCGGTGTGGCTGAATGCTTTGCGTGAGAGGTTGAAACGGGTTTTGTCGCTCAAGGCGCCGTTGTTGGCTTCGAGTTCGGCGGCGATGGCAGGGAAATCGGCTGTGTCGGTAACGATGGCGACGTGTTTCCAGTTTTTCGCGGCAGAGCGCACCATGGTCGGGCCGCCGATGTCGATGTTTTCAATCGCGTCTTCCAGTGTGCAGTTTGGTTTGGCAATGGTGGCGGCGAAGGGGTAGAGGTTGACGCACACTAAATCGATATTGCCGATGCCGTGTTCTTCCATCTTGGCGACGTGTTCGTCCAAATCGCGGCGGCCGAGGATGCCGCCGTGGATTTTCGGATGCAGGGTTTTCACGCGGCCGTCGAGCATTTCGGGAAAACCGGTATAGTCGGCAACTTCGATAACGGGAACACCTGCATCAGCCAAGAGCTTTGCTGTACCGCCGGTGGAGAGGATTTCTACACCGAGCTTGGTCAGGGTTTGGGCAAATTCGACTGCGCCTGTCTTGTCGGACAGGCTGATCAGGGCGCGTTTGATGGAAGACATGAGATTTCCTTTGTTGAAGGTTTAATCGATATGGGATGAATTTTCAGGGCGGTATTATCCGCTATTTTCGCCTTTTTGGCAGTAGGTTTTTATAGATATTGTTGACAATTTTATTGTAAAAGGCCGTCTGAAACTCGGTTTCAGACGGCCTGATGTTTTTGACTATTTAAATCCCATTTTCTTCGCCACGCATACTGCGCCTGCCATGCCTGCGCATAAGGGCATGAGCAAGGCAACGGGGGCGTAGGTGAGTTCTAAAACAAAGACGATGGCCGTCAGGGGCATTTTGAGGGAAACGCCGAGGAAAACGGCGGCGCCGACAACGGCCGCGCTTTCGGAGGACATGGCAGGAAAGAAAGTATTCCACGCGGCTGCGGCGGCAAAGGCAATGGTGCTGCCGAGCATCATGGACGGGGTAATCAGGCCGCCGTATGCACCTGCCGCCAGCGCCATCAAGACGACCAGCCATTTGACGGCGGTCAGCTCAAGGCTGTGTTGCCAGTCGGTCAATCCGCCAAAGGTCAGTTGGTTGCCTGCTTTGCCGTTGCCCAAAATTTCGGGAAACCAAACGGAAATCGCGCCAATGAGTGCAAACATACAGACGGCCAAGGGAATGATTTTGATGTTGTCGCGCTTGATGAAGGGGAACTTTTGGGCAGTACGCTGGAAAAAGACGGCGGTTGCGCCCAGTACTGGGCCGATGATGACGGAAAACCAAAGTAATGATGTGTTGATGGAAAGGTTAGCCGGATGATATTGCTGCACGTCGCCCAAGCCGATGCGCGCGACGGCAGTGGCGATGACGGAAGTCAGCAATGCGGCGGCGACGGCTTGCTGAGTCCATAAGCCCAGCATGGCTTCGAGGATAAAAAGTGTGGAGGCGAGCGGCACGTTATACACGGCTGCCAAACCTGCACCCGAGGCGCAAGCAATGACCAGCCTTGTGTCGTCTTCGCTCAACCCGAAACGGTTGACGCCTACTGAAGCAAAGGCAGCAGTCATTTCGCGCGGCGCAACTTCGCGGCCGAGCGGCGAGCCAAGCCCGACGGTAATGATTTGCAACAGAGCATGACTGACGGTTTCAAAAAACGGAAAACCGGCGAGCGGATTTTTAACCACAGCTTTAATGCTCGGTTGCGGCCTGCCGTAGCGTTTGAGCAACCACCACCCCAAGCCGACCACCGCGCCGCAAAAGGCCATCACTCCGATACGCCGCGCAGGACTTGCCTGCGATACGCCCTCTCGGAATGAAACGTATAGGCCGTCTGAACCGTAACCGTAGGCAAGATGTTGAATTGTATGCATGATTTCGGTTAATACAATGCCGACTATGCCGCCGATAATGCCGGTAATGATGAGGGCGGCCCAAAGTTTATGCGTTTCTTTCACGGGATTTGACTTGAGGTAGTAGTGGTTTGATCAAAGCGTTTTTCGAGGGAACTATTGTCCGCCCAAGGGATAGTTTTTGGGGGCGACGTGGGTTTTGCCGTTATAAGGGAAAATATATTTCTGATTTTTATAATTTTTCTTTCCTGATACGCCGCTGAGTTTTGCAGTCAGCGCCCATACGCCGGATACGGCAGGACGGCTTTTGTCAAAAGCAATTTTGGCTTCCAGACTGGTATATCTGTCTTTGCAGAGGCGTTTTTCACGCCCTTTCAATTCATCGCAATCGCCAAAATATGCGCCGTTATCGTTACCGCTGATCATGACGCTGTTGCGGATTCGGTTGCTATCATCGGTAAACAGGAAGTTTTGCGAAGTCGTCGTGTCGCCTTGGCCTGTATAACTTGATTCGGCAACATAGCCCCAGTTTTGTGCGCCCACCTGAACAAACTTCCATTCCTTATTCTCCGGCGGCTCGCCCCATGCGCCGATTTTATCTTTTCCGTGCTGTTTGATTGCCCACTTGCCGTCTGTTTTCTCCAAAACAAACAATTCTGCCAGACCGGAAGAAACATGAGCGTCCTGTTTTACTTTTTGTTCCATATCGTAGGCAAAACCTGTGTACAACACATAGCGCGCGGCTTTGCCGTTGCGCGTTACGGTATGATCGGCAACAGGTTTCATGCAATACATAATGTTGTCAGATGCTGTCTCACTGTCTTTCGGCGGCTTGGCGAGCTGGCATTTGTGCGCGGCAAGCGGTCGGTTGTAATACTTGGCAATGACGGCCTGTACAGCGGCTTTGTCGTTATCGGGTGCAGCCGACGTCAAAATAGGGCAGGCAAGCAAAAGCAGGGAGATAATGCGTTTCATAGAAATTTTCCCAAAATGTTTTATTGAAAAAAGTACTGCTTACTTCAGGCCGTCTGAAACCGTTTTCAGACGGCCTTTTTGCGTTTGTTGCTGACACGCGCCAACATACCGGCGACAAAAGTGGACGCAATAACGACGGTAATGCCCATCGCAGACATAGCACTTAAATGTTCGCCCAAAATTAACACCGCCATGATAACGCCAATGACAGGCTCAAGCGAAATCAGCAGGCCGGAGACGTTGGCAGGGACTTTGTTCATGCCTTTGTTCCACAACAGATAGGCAAGCCAGCTGCAACCGATCCCCATATACAAAATCGACAGCGTACCGCCCCACGACCAATTGATTTGATAGCTGTCTGCCAACACCAGCGAAAACGGCAGACACAACACCGCCGCCACCACCATAGAAGCCGCGGTAAATGCAGGCGCACCGATGCGGGCAATCATCTGCTGGCTCGGTCGTATCACGCCTGCAAAACCCAATCCCGCAAGCAAAATCAGCAAACAGCCGAACCAATCAATCGTACCACCCTCTTCCGCGCCGCCCATTACCATCATGCCCACGCCGGCAAACGCCGCCGCGCCGCAAATCCAGTGGTAAATTTTCGCTTTGTCGCTGAAAAAGAAATGACCGACAAAAACCACCAGCAAGGGTTCCAGCCCAACCATGGTAATCGCGCTGGCAGCAGACGTGTATTTCAAACCGATAAACTGAAGCATCAAAACGACAACGTAGTTGACAAAGGAAATCCATAACAACGGCTTCCACTCGCTCCGCGGAATCCTTCCCAAATGACGGCGGCACGACGGCAGCACCATCAACGCGGCAATCAACAACCGTGCCTCAACCATCAGCGCAGGGTCGATCATCTCGTAAGAATACTTGGCAGCGATAAAAGAGCTGCCCCAAATCAGCAGGGCAAGTATTTGATAGAACATGGTCCGACCTTTTAAAAAGGGTTAATCGTTTCTTCTCTATATTTATTATTCAGACGGCCTGGAGGGTTGGCCTTTTTTATTTTGTCTGCGTCAGCGAATCCAAAAAGTCGAAGAGTTTGGCATTCATTTCACTGAAATCCGCCGCTTCGATTTTATCCGGATGCTGGACATAAGTTTGGGCTTGGCTTTGTTCGGCCACATTTTCGCGTCCGTCCGCCGCAATCAGCAGCCCGACGGCTTCACGGTCAAACTCCAAATGAGCCTGGAAGGCATAATGTTTGGGCGCAAAACGGATAATCTGGCGCGGACAGCCTTTGCTGGTTGCCAACACAACCGCCTCATCCGTCAAACCGGGCATATCGCCGTGCCAATGGCCGGTATTCAGGGTTTTGCCCAACAGGGAAACATGGGCATCCGCCAAACCTTCCGCCGTCAGCTCAATCGGATAAATGCCGATTTCACGCTCAGGGCTGCGCGTGTGGCGCGCGCCGTAGGCAACGGATAAAAGCTGCGCACCCAAACACACGCCGACAATATATTTATCCGCCGCCATCGCCTGACGCATCAGGCGCAGCTCGGATTGGGGGTCGTAATACGGGAATGCCTGCCTGTCTTCATCAGGCGATTGCGGCCCGCCCATCACAATCAAAAAATCTATATCGTCCACATTGTCAGGCAGGGCTTCACATTCGTACACTTTGGTTGCACTGATGTTATGTCCGCGCCATTGCGCCCATTTCAAATATGCGCCCGGCACTTCAAATGCCTCGTGCAGGATGAAATGGATATTTAATTTATTCGGATTTTGCATTGTTATTTCTCCTTCGACCGTCAGGACGGATTGCCCTGCCGTATTACAGCATACCGTGCTGTTGTAATTTTTTACGCAGGGTATTGCGGTTCAAACCCAAAATAACGGCCGCTTTAGACTGGTTGCCGCCGCATTGCTCCATCACGCAGGCAAGCATCGGCTTTTCCACTTGATGCAATACCATATCATACACGCCGCAAGGTTCCGTACCATCCAAGTCTTTGAAGTATTGTCGTAAGTTTTGTTCAATACATTGCGCAATGTCAGTCGTCGTTTGATTCATCGTGATTGTCTTTCTTTAGATTTGTTTTTAGATGATGAGTCCGTCTGAACATTCAGACGGCGTTTATTTAATTTGATTGAGAAATTTACTCTATTCAATTCTTATTTTTTATCAAAATCTTATACTGCAATAGATTTCTGTAATTTACTATCCCAAAATGCCCGCCATATCCCGTTTTCTTGAGCCAGATAGATAACAAATTCATTATTGGCATGATCGGCAACGTAACGAATGGAATACGGTTTTTCTTCACAATTGACTATCCAAACATGAAATTTCCGTGCTTTTTCCCAAGATTGGCGGTTATATCCTATTTCTTGATACGCTCTAGGAATAGGCGATTGAGCCTCTTTTTCCAGAGAGGTTTGAACCTGATTATCCCATGCGTTCAAACTCTGCAGGATTTCCATACATTGAGCTTCATCCCCTGAGGTAAAATACAGCAGGATATTATGCGCTCCCTCACTTAACTCCAGCTCAACCGTATTACCCTGCTCGTCATAATGCCCTTCATCATTGACCAGCCGACGAGTGGCATCAGCCAATTCCTGTTCCCAATCCACATGTTCGAAACGATTGCGCGGAAACATGGAATCAGCTTGATGCTTTTTAGAAAATATACGTTTAATCAACTGAAACATAGGGTTTCCTGAAACCATCTCCTCACACAACCTACTCCTCAAAGCAAGTAATCTTACCAACCTTTTCTCCGTCAGGTTCGATTTCTGCTACATTATCTCCATATTTATTACCCCAAAAGAAACGCCCGTTCTCCTCATACAAAGGCTTGCCCAGAACATACCAAGCCTTATCCAAACTATCACTGGGACGGATGGTTTCGCATGTTGCTTTATCCTTACCTGCACTCAGCATACAAGCATCATGTTGACGACAATCAGGATTCATGCACCTGCCCTTGTCTTCATTCCAATAGCGATCCATTAATTTACAGGCTATCAGATTGTAGTCATAAGCATAAATACCAAATCCTGTCAGCAACAGCGCGGCTATGCCGAAGCGTTTGAACCGTGAGGTCAATTTCATATTTACTTCCCAAAAAGAAAAAGGCCGTCTGAAACCCTTTAGCCTTCCCGATAGCGGCATACCCAGCGGTCGGTTTTTTCTGAAAGCGTCTCAAAATAGGCGGCAAGGGTGTCGTATTGTGCTGCGGCGCTGTCCAAGCGGTTGATGTCCCGGCGTGTTTGTTCGCCGTCGGGCATTTCGTCGATGTACCAGCCGATGTGTTTTCGGGCGATGCGTACTCCGGCAATTTCTCCATAAAATTCATACATAGCGCGGATGTGGTTCAAAATGGTGGCGTTGCATTCTGCCAAGCTTAAGGCCGGCGGTAAAACGCCGTGTTCTGCATAATGTTTTAAATCACGGAAGAGCCACGGCTTGCCTTGTGCGCCGCGCCCTATCATGATGCCGTCGGCAGCGGTTTGCTTGAGGACGGCGGCGGCTTTTTGCGGCGAAGTAATATCGCCGTTGACCCAAACGGGGATGTTCAGACGGCCTTTGGTTTCGGCAATCAGTTCGTAACGCGCTTCGCCTTTGTACATCTGTGTGCGGGTGCGGCCGTGGATGGCAAGGGCTGCGATGCCTGATTCTTCGGCGATTTTGGCAATGGTCGGCAAGTTTTGATGTTCGTCGTGCCAGCCCAAACGGGTTTTTAGGGTAACGGGTACGTCCACCGCGTTGACAACGGCTTCCAAGATTTCGGCAACCAAAGGCTCGTTTTGCATTAATGCGCTGCCTGCCTGCACATTACAGACTTTTTTGGCCGGGCAGCCCATATTGATGTCAATCACCTGCGCGCCCAAGCCGACGTTATACCGCGCGGCTTCCGCCATCTGCTGCGGATCGCTGCCGGCAATCTGCACGGCCACCACTCCGCCCTCGCCTTCAAAATCGCTGCGGCGCAAAGTTTTTTTGGTATGGCGCAAGCTCGGATCGCTGGTCAGCATTTCGCATACCGCCCACCCTGCGCCAAACTCGCGGCAAATCCGGCGGAACGGTTTGTCCGTAATGCCTGCCATGGGGGCAAGTGCGATAGGATTGTCAATGAAATAGCCGCCGATGTGCATGATATTTGCGCCGAATTGAAAGGGCTGAAATTGTACAATTTTTAAGCAACTTTTCCAATCGTATTTACATGTTGCACAATGAAAAAGGCCGTCTGAAACTGAGTTTCAGACGGCCTTTTCAGCCAAAACATTTAAATAAACAACATGACAACCATCCGCACTGCGTCCTGAATCATGGCAATAATCGGCCAAATCAGTTTGGCCAGCAGGCCGGTAAACAACAGGATCAGGATAATCCATGTGCCGTATGGCTCGATTTTACGGAACTGCATGGACTGTTTGGCGTTGAGAAAGGTATCGATAAAAATACCGCCGTCCCAAGGCAATATCGGAATCAGGCTGAATGCGACCCAAATCGAGTTCACCATCACGCCGTAACCGGCCATCTGCGCCAAGGGCGCTTGATAAGACTCAGGCACATACGCAGCAAGTACGACGACAAAGCCCCAAAAGAACGCCAAAATCAGATTGGCTATCGGCCCCGAAATCGACACCCAACGCCACGCGCGGCGCGGATCACGGAAATTGCGCGAATCAATGGGCATAGGACGCGCCCAACCAAACAAAAAACTGCCTATCATCAGACACACCAGCGGCACGACAATCGTACCGACAGGGTCGATGTGCGGCAGCGGATTGAGGGTCAAACGCCCAAGCTGCTCGCCGGTATGGTCGCCCCAATACCGCGCCGTATAACCGCGTGCCACTTCGCGCACGGTAATGGCCAACAACACGGGCAATACTGCCAGCAGAAATACGCCTAAATCAAAATTTGCAAACATGGTTTTCCTTATCAAACATGCCGTCTGAAAACAAAAAATATCCTTTCAGACGGCCTGAGGCTTTAATCTTCTTCTGTCTTATCCGAATCGAAAGACTCTTTCAGCTCTTCCCAAGTAATGCCCTTACCTTGCGGATTTAGTTTGAAGACTGGTTCACTATAAAGTAATGGCGAATATCTTTAATAAAAGACCTGTCATGCTGAAATTTAACACGCAGTACCAATTCCATAAAGGTTTTCAAACAGTATGATTCATTGCTTCTCGCAATCATACCCAATTCGAGCACCCCATTTATTTCAAGCCTAAAGGCCGTCTGAAACTTCAAATCCAGTTTCAGACGGCCTTTGATTTCCTATTTAAAATGCCTCAGCTGTTTTACAGGCTGTAATACATTTCAAATTCCAGCGGATGCGGCGCCATGCGGATGCGGCGGACATCTTCCTCTTTAAAGGCAATGTAGCTGTCGATCCAGTCTTTGCTGAACACGCCGCCGCGCAGGAGGAATTCGTGGTCGGCTTTGAGGGCGGCCAATGCTTCTTCCAAAGAAGCGCAAACGGTTGGCACCAATGCATCTTCTTCCGGAGGCAGGTCGTACAGGTTTTTATCGGCAGGATCGCCCGGATGGATTTTGTTTTGAATACCGTCCAAACCGGCCATTAACAAAGCGGCAAATGCCAAGTATGGGTTGGCGGTCGGATCAGGGAAACGCGCTTCGATGCGGCGTGCTTTGCTGCTGTTCACAGACGGAATGCGGATGGAAGCGGAACGGTTTTTGGCGGAATATGCCAGTTTGGTCGGCGCTTCAAAGTGCGGCACGAGGCGTTTGTAGGAGTTGGTGGACGGATTGGTAATCGCGTTCAGGGCTTTGGCGTGTTTGATGATGCCGCCGATGTAATAAAGGGCGGTATCGGATAAACCGGCATAGCCGTCGCCTGAGAACAGGTTTTGACCGTCTTTCCAAATGGATTGGTGAACGTGCATACCGCTGCCGTTGTCGCCCATGATGGGTTTGGGCATAAATGTGGCGGTTTTGCCGAAGTTGTGGGCAACGTTTTGAATCACGTATTTCATGTCTTGGGTTTGGTCGGCGCGTTTGACCAAAGTGGCAAAGCGGGTGCCGATTTCCATTTGGCTGCCGGTACCGACTTCGGCGTGATGAACTTCCACTTCGATGCCGAGTTCTTCCAAAACATTGACCATGGCAGAACGCAGGTCTTGGCCGCAATCAATCGGCGCAACAGGTGCGTAACCGCCTTTGACGATTGGGCGATGGCCGGTGTTTTGACCGTCCATGTGCAGGCCGCTTGACCATGCGCCGCTTTCGGAAGTGATTTCGTAACGGGTTTTGTGCATGTCGGTTTCAAATTCTACGCCGTCAAAAACGAAGAATTCAGGCTCGGGGCCGAAATAGGCGGTGTCGCCGATACCGGAAGATTTCAAATAGGCTTCGGCGCGGCGTGCGATAGAGCGAGGGTCGCGGTCATAGCCTTGGCCGTCAGCCGGATCGATGACATCGCAGGTGAGGACGACGGTGGTGTCGTCGTAGAAGGGGTCGATGAAGGCAGTTGCGGGGTCGGGGCGCAACTGCATGTCGGATGCCTGAATGCCTTTCCAGCCGCCGATGGACGAGCCGTCAAACGCCTGACCGTTTTCAAACCACTCTTCAGGGTCGTCGAGGACGATGCGGGCGGGGATGGTGAAGTGGTGCTGCTTGCCTTTGGTATCGGTAAAGCGCAAATCTACGAAGCGGGCTTCGCTTTCTTCAATCAGTTTTACAGCGTCTTTGATGGACATCTTCAGCTCCTGAGGGATTGGGTTTAATTTGTTATTCTATCACGGTAAGGCCGTCTGAAATACATCAGGGCACCCGTTTTTACGCAATGAAATATAGTTTCAGACTGTTTGATTGTCAACAATTTTACATTACGCTTTCTTAACATAAAGACCGCTATAATAAGCACTCTTTTCTTTTGTTTTTTCAGACCCATTTTATGAACAACACTCCGCGTTACGCCGTTTTCGGCAATCCCGTTGCACACAGTAAATCGCCGCAAATCCATCAGCAATTTGCGCTGCAGGAAGGCGCGGCCATTGAATATGGGCGCATTTGTGCCGAAATCGGCGGTTTTGCCGAGGCTGTTGCGGCGTTTCGTGCCGAGGGCGGGCAAGGTGCGAATATAACTGTTCCGTTCAAGCAGGAAGCTTTTGCGCTGGCAGACGAACATTCCGACCGCGCCTTGGCTGCCGGCGCGGTCAATACGCTGGTGTGGTTGGAAGACGGCAGAATACGTGGCGACAATACCGATGGTATTGGTTTGGCCAACGACATCACGCAGGTCAAAAACATTGCCATCGAAGACAAAACCATTTTGCTTTTGGGTGCAGGCGGCGCCGTGCGCGGCGTGATTCCGGTTTTGAAAGAACACCGCCCTGCCCGTATCGTTATTGCCAACCGTACTCATGCCAAAGCCGAGGAATTGGCGCAGCTTTTCGGTATTGAAGCCGTCTCGATAGCAGATTTGAACGGCGGTTTTGATATCATCATCAACGGCACGTCCGGCGGCTTGAGCGGTCAGCTTCCTGCCGTCAGCCCTGAAATTTTCCGCAACTGCCGCCTTGCCTACGATATGGTTTACGGCGACGCGGCGCAGGCGTTTTTGAACTTTGCCCAAAACAACGGCGCGGCCGAAGTTTCAGACGGCCTGGGCATGCTGGTCGGTCAGGCTGCCGCCTCTTACCATATTTGGCGCGGATTTACGCCCGATATCCGCCCTGTTATCGAATACATGAAAGCCCTGTAACCATGTTCCGCATCATCAAATGGCTGATTGCCCTGCCCATCGGCATCTTCATCTTCTTCAACGCTTATGTGTACGGCAACATCATTACCTACCGCGCCGTCGCGCCCAGCAAAACCGCCTTCATGTCCATGCGCATGAGCCAGTTTGCAAAAGAAGGCCGCGATGTCGAGCTGGATTACCGCTGGGTGCCTTACGACCAAATCTCCGTCAACCTCAAAAAAGCCCTGATTGCTTCCGAAGACGCTAACTTTGCCGAACACAGCGGCTTTGACTGGAACGGCATCAAATACGCCATGAAACGCAATAAGCAAAGCGGCGAAGTCAAAGCCGGCGGTTCGACCATCAGCCAGCAACTGGCAAAAAACCTGTTTCTCAACGAAAGCCGCAGCTACATCCGCAAAGGCGAAGAAGCGGCAATTACCGCGATGATGGAAGCCGTTACCGACAAAGACCGCATTTTTGAGCTGTATCTGAACTCAATCGAATGGCACTACGGCGTATTCGGCGCGGAAGCTGCGTCCCAGTATTTCTACAAGAAACCTGCCTCCGCCCTCACCCGCCAACAAGCCGCCAAACTCACGGCGCGCGTTCCGGCTCCGCTGTTTTACGCAGACCACCCTAAGAGCAAACGGATGCACAACAAAACCAATATCATCTTACGCCGGATGGGTTCGGCAGAATTGCCCGAAAGCGATATGGATTAATTAAAAAGGCCGTCTGAACATTTCAGACGGCCTTTGTTTTTAGGCTTTCTCTTCCGGCTCCGGTACGTCAAACACTTGGCGCAGGTAAGCAAGGAAGGTGTTGTTGGTGGTCATGGTTTTGCCCGGGGAGTCGGAGAGCTTGGCGACGGATTGTCCGTTACACTCGACGAGCTTCAAGACAATGTTCAAAGGCGTGTGTCCCAAGTCGTTGGTCAGGTTGGTACCGATACCGAAACTGGTTTTGAAACGGTCTTTGAAGTATTGGTGCAACGCCCATGAACGCTCAATATCGAGGCCGTCTGAAAAGGTCAGCATTTTGGTGCGGCTGTCGATTTTGAGTTTTTTGTAATGCTCGTAGGCTTTGTCGCCCCAAACATAAGGATCGCCGCTGTCGTGGCGCAGGCCGTCGAAGAGTTTGGCGAAGTACAGGTCGAAGTCACGCAAGAAGGCATCCATGCCGACTACGTCGGTCAGGGCGATGCCGAGGTCGCCGCGGTATTCGTGTACCCAGCTTTCCAGCGCGGCTTTTTGAAAGTTGCGCAAACGTACGTCCAAGGCTTGGAAGGCTTGGAGGAACTCATGCGCCATGGTACCGATGGGTGTGATGCCGAGTTTTTTGGCCAGATAAACGTTGCTGGTACCGCGCACGATATCGGGAGCAGCTTCCAGCAAGGTGCGGATAACGTGTTCCTGCCATGCAAGGGTGTAGCGGCGGCGTGTGCCGAAATCGGAAATCAGGAACGGCGGATCATTCGGATTTTGAGTGGCCGCAATTTCTTTCAGCTGTTGCGCTTTGGCCTGCAGACGGCGCTCACCCTCTTCGATGACGGCAGGCGTTTCCAAGCGGCGGAAATAGAGTTCGTTGACGATGGCAAGAATGAAAATCTCGAAGAACATCGCCTGTATCATCGGGCCTTCGATGCGGATGTTCAGACGGCCTTGATCATCAGGGCTGACTTGGACGAAGCGGCGTTGGAGTTGAAAAAGTTCGAGATAATCGACAAAATCGCTTTTGATAAAACGCAGGCTGCGCAGATAGTCGAGTTCGTCATGGGTAAAGCGCAGCTGGCACAGGGCGTTGAGCTCGCGTTCCAAGTCTTCTTGAATATCGGCCAGCGGATACACCATCTCTTTGTTGCGGCAGCGGAATTCGTAGAGGCTGTGGGTTTGCGGGAATTGGTGCAACACGACTTGCAGCATGGTGAATTTGTACAGGTCGGTATCAAGCAGGGATTGGATAATGGGCTGATAAGCAGACATAAGTTTTCTCTGAGTAAACGTGGGCGTTGAGGTATCGATTTTAATGGGAAAGGCCGTCTGAAAGAAACCTTATTCAGACGGCCTTTATCTTATTAATCCAGCTGCGCTACGGAAACCGGCAAAGAGCGGATGGTAGACAACATCGTGCTGGCATCTTTTTGCTGTTTGCGGAACGCGGCCATATTGGTCGGGGTCAATTTCGGCGTCGGCAGGGCGACGGTAGTCGGGTTGACCGGCTGGCCGTTGACGCGTGCTTCGTAGTGCAGGTGCGGGCCGGTCGAACGGCCGGTTGTACCGACAAAACCAATCACTTCGCCGGCGCGGACTCTGCCGTCGGCAGGGCTGAACGCGCTCATGTGGCCGTACAGGGTTTCCACACCGTTGGCATGTCGGATCATCACGGTATTGCCGTAGCCGCCTTTCCAACCTTTGAAAATCACTTCGCCGTCGGCAGCAGCCTTAATAGGCGTACCGGTCGGCGCGGCATAGTCGATACCGGTGTGCATACGAACGGTATGCAAAACCGGATGGACACGGTAGCCAAACGGGGAAGAAATGCGCGTGTATGCAACAGGCTCGGTATTAAAGCCTTCTTTTTGTTGCAGGGACTTACCGTTTTGGTCGTAGTAGCTGCCGCTTTCTTCGTCGCCTTTGCCTTGGCTGTAATAATAGGCTTGGTAGGTTTTGCCGTCTTTAACCACTTCAGCCGCCAAAATATCGCCGACCGCCATTTGTTGGCCGCGGAAATACATGCTGTTGTACAAAAGACGCACGGTATCGCCTTCTTTCAAATCGCTCATATTAAACGAGTCGGCAAAGATTTCTTTGAGCTGGATATACACTTCGGAAGGGATTTCGGCACGGAGCATATCGCCGATGGCGGAAGTGCGGATTTGCACAGAACGCAGGGTCGGCATGGTTTTCATGTCGATTTCGGCATTGGAGATGCGCCATTTACCTTTGACTTTTTCCAAAGCCACCAAGTTGCGTTCCAATTCTTCATCAGTAAAGAATTGAACGTCGGTCACTTGGCCTGAAGAATCGATGCGGATGTTGACGGATTGGTTGGTCCGCAGGTTTTTCATGTCGAGGTTGGCATTGTTTTTCGCCATGATTTGCTTGATGTCTTCTTGGTTGACACCCATACGTGTCAAAACGTCTGCCAAAGAGTCGCCGGCTTGGACGGCTTCTTGCGCCCAATAGCTGGATTGATAGGTATTGGTTTCCACATAAACGGCAGGCAGCTCTTCGGAAATACGCTCGACTTTAAAATCGGTTTGTGCAGGTTGAGGGTCGGTAATGGCGTATGCGGTCATGATGCCTGAAGCCGGCAGCAGAAACGCTAAGAGGGTTGCTTTGAATCGAGTGGAATATTTGTTTTTAATCACGCGTTATCCTTAATGGGGCGGTCTGTTTTTGAGGTTTGCAGAATGCCGGCACATCCGGCCTGCTGCGACCGCCTGCTGGTTTAAACAGTTTTGGGGATAAAGGACTTTGAGTCTTTTTTCCGATCTGAAAATCAGGTTTTCATTCGGAATGAATGAGGTCGTGTTTGAGATTGACGTTATTATCAGGGCTATTGTGTTGATTTACACCCTGTTTTTCTGAAATTTACGCCACGCATTTTAGCATGGCAGCCCGTTTTTTCCAAACCGGCCGTCTGAACGGCTCTTTTTGAGTACGTGAGGGCAAGGTTCCGAAACGCATCATTTGTCGCGTAAAATAACGGTTTTTCTATCTATTTGCGCTTATGAAGCTGACCCTCGCCCTCCCCTCACTCAACCGCTTTGCCGACGAATCCGTCCCTGAGCTTGCCTTACCTGCTTTTAACCGTCTTTTGCGTTACGGCACATTACGCAAAGAAACACTCAGGCCGTCTGAATTTTACGGACGCCATTTGTGGGGCGGCAGCCTCATTGCCCAAGTGCAACGTTTACGCCACACAAGCCAAAAACGCACAGCCGCTTTTGCCTCTCCGGTTTGGCAACAGATGGGCATGCACCATGTCAACATTATCAGTGGCGAGTTTATCGGCATCCAAAAAGAGGAGGCGCAACGGTTATGTGCGGACTTGTCGGCGTTTTATCAAGATAAAGATTGGCAATTCGAGCCGCTTTGCGAAAGCATGTGGCTGCTCAGTATGCCGACGATAGAAGATTGGGGGGCGGAATGTGTTTTGGATGTGTGCGGGCAGCCGGAAATGGACGGTCAGGCGCACGGCAAAGATGCGGTGTCTTGGTTGGCCGTGCAGACGGAAATCCAAATGTTTCTCCACTCGCATCCGATTAACCAAGCGCGTGAACAACAAGGATTGCCGGAAATCAACGGTTTGTGGCTGTGGAACGATGCGAACGGCACACAGTCTGCGGATATTGTCGCCTCAGACAGCGCATGGGCGCGTTTTTTAGATACGCCCAAACTCGATGCGCCGTATGATTTGAAGGCTTGGTTTGAGATGGTTCAAGAAACAGGCAGCACAGTTTCAGACGGCCTTATCTTTTTGGACGACTTGGTTTCCACCTTACAGACAGGCGATGTTTGGGCATACAAAGATATTTTGGAAAGCTGGGAAACCCGTTGGTTTTCGCCTTTATGGGACGCACTCGCCTCAGGCCGTCTGAAAACTGTATGCATTACCACAGACGGCGAAAACGGCGGCACGCTGGAAATCGGCCGCCGTTCCAAATGGGCATTTTGGCGCAAAGCTAAAACGTTTAACGGATCGTGGTAAGCGGTTTTAAGCCTCCAACGCCTCCAATTTGGCAGAAATTCTATCCCACACATCCTGCAAAGGAATCGCTTTCAACAAACGTGTCGGATCGTTGGTATCGATACTGTCGGGGTGAGGCAGTTCGGCATAATCGCCGGCATAAATGACTTCGGCCTGCTCGGAATACGGACGCCATTTATCCACCCATGATGCGCCAAACAAAGCGATTTGCGGTTTATCCAAAGCTGCAGCGATGTGCATCGGTGCGGAATCGACACCGACAAACAGCTTGGCGCCCTCAATGGCCGCCGCCAATTCACGCAGGCTCAAACATCCGGACAACACATATACTTTTCTGCCTTCCGGAATATTCAGACGGCCTATAATTTCCTGAAGCATGTATTGTTCGACAGTGTCGGGAGAAGCAGTCAATACGACATTCTGTCCGCTGTTGAGCAGAAGTTGTACGATGGCGGCGTTTTTGCCGTCTTCCCAACATTTGAAATGCCAACGCGCACCCGGGTGCAGTAACACATAATCTTCACCGCTCCACCCCTGCTCACGCAATTTCTGCTGCATGCTTTCCCTTGCATCTTGTGCTACCCAAAGGCGTACCTTCGCATCGGCGACGTCTTCAGGCTGGATAAGCGGCGCAAGGATATTCAATTGGTTTTCAACGATATGATGGCTGGGATCAAGCTCATGGTTGATAAAATCATGACAGAAACGCCACCAAAAACCGTCGCGCTTGATGCAGTCAAAACCCACACTGCAACGGGCGCACAGTTTGGCGATTATTGCCGCGCGCCATTGGTCGGACAGGTTGAAAGCCCAGTCGTAATCGCGCGCCTTCAGCTTAGACAAAAGGTTTTTCTCACACGCCAACTGCTTGAATACGCCTAGCTTCTTCCAATTTCGATCAATGGTCAAAATCTGCGCAATCTGCGGATTATCAGCAATCAGCTGCTCCGTACCGGCATACACCAGCATATCGATTTCGCAATCGGGGAAACGGGTTTTCAGCGCATCGACCACCGGCGTGCTCAAAAGCACATCGCCATGATGGCGCAATTTGATGATCAGAATACGTTTGGGTTGGGCTAAAGACATACAAAACTTTCAGACGGCCTGTTGATTGGCTGCTATTGTAAAGCGGAAAACAGGTTTCATAAAATACAAAACAGGCCGTCTGAAAGCTATCCTGCTGATTCATCGCTATAAAATCCGCACAAGTCATGCAATTTATATTACAATCCGCACCCCGTGGTTCGAAAACCTCCCACATTAAAAAACTAAGGAAACCTCATGTCCCGCAACAACGAAGAGCTGCAAGGCATCTCCCTTTTGGGCAACCAGAAAACCCAATACCCAAGCGAATACGCGCCTGAAATTTTGGAAGCGTTCGACAACAAACATCCAGACAACGACTATTTCGTCAAATTCGTCTGCCCCGAGTTCACCAGCCTCTGCCCGATGACTGGCCAGCCCGACTTTGCCACCATCTACATCCGCTACATCCCCCATATCAAAATGGTGGAAAGCAAATCACTGAAACTCTATCTCTTCAGCTTCCGCAACCACGGCGACTTCCATGAAGACTGCGTCAACATCATCATGAAAGACCTCATCGCCCTGATGGATCCGAAATACATCGAAGTATTCGGCGAATTCACACCGCGCGGCGGCATCGCCATTCATCCGTTTGCCAACTACGGCAAAGCAGGCACAGAGTTTGAAGCTTTGGCACGCAAACGCCTGTTTGAGCACGATGCACAATAATCCTATTCAGACGGCCTAACGCCCTTTTCATTGCAAGACTTCATTTATTGCACAGTCTTGCAAGGCTTCATGCCGTCTGAAAAACTTCCGAAAGATTTCCATGTACGAATTTACTGCCGCACAGCAGAAGAAAGCGCTCTTCTGGCTGGTGCTTTTCCATATTTTTATTATTGCCGCCAGCAACTATCTGGTGCAGTTCCCCTTTCAGATTTTCGGTATTCTTACCACTTGGGGCGCATTTTCCTTCCCCTTTATCTTCCTCGCTACCGACCTGACCGTGCGCATTTTCGGCGCGCCGTTGGCGAGACGGATTATTTTTTGGGTGATGTTCCCCGCCCTTCTGCTCTCTTACGTCTTCTCCGTCCTCTTTCATGACGGCAACTGGACAGGCTGGGCATCTTTGGCCGAATTTAACACCTTCGTCGGCCGCATCGCATTGGCCAGCTTTTCCGCCTATGCGCTCGGGCAAATCCTCGATATTTTCGTGTTCAACAGATTACGCCGTCTGAAATCATGGTGGGCTGCCCCTACTGCTTCCACCGTGGTCGGCAACGCTTTGGACACGCTGGTGTTTTTC
Source organism: Neisseria sp. P0008.S002 (assembly GCF_051962805.1). Taxonomy (NCBI): domain Bacteria; kingdom Pseudomonadati; phylum Pseudomonadota; class Betaproteobacteria; order Neisseriales; family Neisseriaceae; genus Neisseria; species Neisseria sp. P0008.S002. The sequence continues at coordinate 57,059 of NZ_JBQCUY010000010.1, forward strand.
GCCGTTGCCTTTTATGCGAGCAACGATGAATTTATGGCGGCAAATTGGCAGGGCATCGCATTTGTCGATTATCTGTTCAAACTTGCCATCTGCACCCTCTTCTTCCTGCCCGCCTACGGCATCGTATTGAGCATCTTGACCAAAAAACTGACTTCCTTAAACGTCCGTCAAGAAATGCCCGAATCGGTTTTAGCCGAATAAGCAATAGATAAAAAACAAGGCCGTCTGAAACTGTAATCGTTCAGACGGCCTTTTATGTTTTCAAATGATTAACCGGTCAATTGTTTGGTAATCAGTTTTTTCAGCGGCGGGAAGTTATTGCTTGCACGCAATACCAAACCGCGCAGCAGTTTCGCCGGAGCAGTTTCATTGGTAAAGAGTTTCAGCAGCATATTGGTGCCGTGGTAAATCGGATGGGCGTGGAGCATATGCTTGGTGCTGTATTTTTCCAGCAGGCTCTTCGCACCAATATCCTGACCGCGTTGCTCTGCTTCGAGAACCAATTTAGCCAAAAGATCGGCACTTGCCAAGCCCAAGTTGAAGCCGTGCGCAGTAACCGGATGCATACCGACCGCAGCATCGCCGATCAACGCACTGCGTTTGCCATAGAAACGTTGGGCAATCATGCCGACCAAAGGATAATTGTGAATGGTGCTGGCCAATTCCATATCGCCCAAACGGCCTTTGAGTTGCTCTTTCACGCTGGCTGCCAATTCTTCCGGCGACATGTTTTTAATCGTCTCGGCTTTATCGCTGTCCACCGTAATCACCGTATTGGTTAAATGCTCTTCCAAAGGCAGCAACGCAATGGTACGGCCGTAGTGGAAGCATTCATATGCGGTATGCAGATTAGACAAAGTATGCTTCATGCGGCACACAAACATAGTGCGGCTGTAATCGTGCATATCGGAAGAAATGCCCAATTGACGGCGCGTTTGCGAGAAGCGGCTATCGGCGGCCAACAACAGACGGCCGGTCAATACTTCGCCGCTTTCCAAAATAACTTGCGCCTCATTGTCGGAAGTTTTAACTTCTTTAACATTGGTGCCGGTCAAGATTTTGACGTTATCCAATTTGGACACGACTTCATAAGCGGCTTTACGGATGTTGTGATTGGAAATCAAATAGCCCAAGCAGTCCGCAGGCTCACCGCGTGCCTCTGTCGGTTGCGGGAAGTGGAGCTGGTAATCGGAATGACCGTTCAACACTTTGGCATCGCGCAAAGGATAAATTTCGTCTTTTGGAATCAAATCCCACATACCCAATCGCTGCATGATTTCGCGCGACAAGTGCGTCAGTGCGATTTCACGGCCGTCATACGGCGGATTTTGCAACACTTCTAAAGGACTTCTTTCAATCAGGGTTATGTTCAAACCGCTTCCGGCCAACTCTGCGGCAAAACTTAATCCGGCAGGGCCTGCGCCGACGACGAGAATATCACTGTGTAAGCTCATGGGAGGAATTCCTTGTATTCAACTGATACGGATTTTTTCAGACGGCCTTAAGTTTACTGTGTTTAGCTACATGAGGGTAAATCAAAGGCATTTGATAGATTATATAGAAAGCATTGATAGAATAAAACAAATGTTATCAATTGTAAGCGCGTTTTTACTTTGGCCTTAATATAAATCAAGCTTCACGACATACGGATTTTATCAAACGGACAAACATTCAGATAAACAAAAACCGCATTCCGAAAAGGGAATGCGGCTTTCAATCGTAAAACGATTATTCTTCAGAACCGGTGTAAGGACGGATGCTGACAGTTTTACGGTTCAGCGCGCCTTTGGTTTTGAATTCAACGTAACCGTCGACTTTAGCAAACAAAGTGTGGTCTTTGCCCATGCCTACGTTGTCACCTGCGTGGAATTTAGTACCGCGTTGACGAACGATGATGGAGCCTGCCGGGATCAGCTCGTTGCCGTAGGCTTTAACGCCCAAGCGTTTGGCTTCTGAATCGCGACCGTTGCGGGTGCTACCGCCTGCTTTTTTACTTGCCATTTGTAATACTCCTGAACTTACTTGAAATTAGGCGATTGCCACGATTTCGATTTGGGTGAAATTTTGGCGATGGCCTTGGCGTTTTTGGTAGTGTTTGCGACGACGCATTTTGAAAATGCGTACTTTCTCGCCACGACCATGAGCAACGACTTTGGCTGTTACTTTTGCGCCTTCGATAAAAGGTGCGCCTACTTTTACAGATTCGCCGTCAGCAATCATCAAAACTTCAGTCAGTTCGATTTGGCTGTCGAGTTCGGCTGGTATCTGTTCTACTTTCAATTTTTCGCCAACGGAAACTTTGTATTGTTTACCGCCGGTTTTTATGACCGCGTACATACTCAACTCCATGAGAATTAGGTTAACATTCCGCACACCATGTGCGAAACGAGCTATTCTATTTCTATTTGCCTATTTTGTCAAAATTTATTTTATTTACAACTGAAAAGGCCGTCTGAAAGATATGTTGCATGCTTTTTAACTGATATAATCACGCGCTGGATTGCTGATATCTTTATGCAACGTTATTACCCCGACCGAATGTACGGGTTTAAACAGATTCATTGGAGCCTCCGCTCCGTTTTATCAACAGAGAATGTTTTATGCTCGAAAACCTGCCTTACTTCCAACGCCACCTGCCCGATGACCTTGCCAAAGTGAACGCGGTCATCAACCAAGCTGTTCAATCCGATGTCGCGCTGATTTCGCAAATTGGCACATACATCATCAGCGCGGGCGGTAAGCGACTGCGTCCGATTATTACCATTTTGGCAGGCAAAGCAGTCGGGCATGACGATGAAAAGCTGTATTCGCTGGCAGCGATGGTGGAATTCATCCACACCTCCACCCTCCTGCACGACGATGTCGTTGACGAAAGTGAATTGCGCCGCGGCCGTAAAACCGCAAACAATCTCTTCGGCAACGCAGCGGCCGTTTTGGTCGGCGACTTCCTCTATACACGCGCCTTCCAACTGATGGTCGGTTCAGGCAGTATGCGTATATTGGAAGTGATGGCCGATGCGACCAACATCATCGCCGAAGGCGAAGTCATGCAGCTGATGAACATCGGCAATACGGATATTACCGAAGAGCAATACGTCCAAGTTATCCAATACAAAACAGCAAAATTGTTTGAAGCGGCCGCGCAAGTCGGCGCAATTTTGGGCAAGGCTTCCCCCGAACACGAGCAAGCCTTGAAAGACTACGGCATGTACGTCGGTACGGCTTTCCAAATCATTGACGATGTTTTGGACTATTCAGGCGAAACCGAAGAAATCGGCAAAAACGTCGGCGACGATTTGGCAGAAGGCAAACCTACCCTGCCATTGATTTACCTGATGCGAAACGGCTCCGAGCAGGCCGCCAACGATGTGCGCTATGCTTTGGAAAATGCCGACCGCAGCTATTTTGAAAAAATCCACGACTATGTCGTCAACTCCGACGCTTTGCCGTATTCGATTTCTGAAGCGAAAAAAGCCGTTGACAAAGCCATCGCTTCATTGGACGTGTTGCCTGACAGCGAAGTCAAAGAAGCCATGATCCAACTGGCAAAAGAATCTTTAGCCCGAGTATCTTAATCCGATGAATTTCAGCTTTGTCCCTTTGTTTCTGGTTACGCTGATTTTTTTGGGCGTCGTCAGCAACAACAACTCGATTACGATTTCGGCGGCGGTATTGCTGCTCATGCAGCAGACGGCCTTGTCGCAATATCTTCCCTTGGTGGAAAAACACGGTTTGCATCTGGGCATCATCCTGCTGACCATCGGCGTATTGAGTCCGTTGGTTTCCGGTAAAATCCAGATTCCGCCGGTTTCCGAGTTTATCAATTTCAAAATGATTGCTGCCGTCCTTATCGGCATTTTGGTTGCCTGGCTTGCCGGACGCGGCGTTCCATTGATGAGCGAACAGCCTGTTTTGGTAACCGGATTATTAATCGGCACGGTCATCGGCGTTGCCTTTGTCGGCGGCATTCCGGTCGGCCCTTTGATTGCCGCCGGCTTATTGTCTTTTTTTGCTGGAAAGGTTTAAAATCCCCTCCTTTACCGCCTCGCCATAGTTCAACGGATAGAACGTATGCCTCCTAAGCGTAAAATACAGGTTCGATTCCTGTTGGCGAGGCCACAGTTTCAAGAAAAGCCTTCATACTTTGAAAGGCTTTTTTATTATCAACAATAAAGGCCGTCTGAAACTTTTCAGACGGCCTTCTCATTTCGCCAAACCGTTAACCCGGACGACCATCCGAACGCGGACGGATCAGCCAAGGAATATATTTCCATGCGTACAACAGCAAAGAGGCGGCAAACAAAGCGGCGGAGCAACGAATACTGTGCGTGTATGCCGTACCGCTCACAAAGGTAGCCAAAACACGGACAACCGTTGCGGCAATCATCAGCCAAAAGGCGACAGGAACCACTTTAGGCGGCGGATAAATGGAGTTGCCGGTATGGCCAAGCGCAGTTCGCGCCATCATGCCCAAAGTCAGCACGCCGATACCGCCAACGCCGATAAGGTGCACACCCAAATTCAGGAAACTTGGAATCCAATAAGAAAGACCGACCGCAATCAAGCCCAAGCCAGTAAACAGATAGCCGGCAAACAAAATCCAAAGCATAGGCTCTTTCAGCACGGCTTTATACCACCAGCGGTACACCTGCACGGTAAAAATCACACCGGCAGCCAACGCAAACAACGCGGCCAGTCCCGGCAAAATGTTATGCGCCATCAGCATGGCGGTCAGCATAGGCAGCCAAAGTGAAGCATGCGCCACCCATTGAGGGCTGGGGATTTGCGGCACGTTCAGGCGTTTGGACGTAAAGAACGAGATAATCCGCATACCGATCAAACCAATAAAACCGGCCACCATAATCAAACCGGATTGCAAACCGGTCATCAGCGCAATGGCATCAAACGGCTGCACTTTCAGATGGAAGGCGAAATGGGTGCCGCCCAAAACAAAAATAGCGAACACGGCAACATAGTTGCGCTTGTTTTGAGAACGAATTACCGGCAAAGCCATGCATACCGCGCCATACCAGAAAAAGATCGTACCGAATATGCCGCTTGCCGTTACCCCCCAACCAGGAATAAACATACAAATGCGGGCCAACAGCCAAAATGCGGTCAAACCGGCCAAAGCCTTACCGCGTGTCGGCGGCTGGCCTGTCCAAGTCGCCACGGCCGTCAATAAAAATGCAATGACAACCAATCCGGCATAGCCCCAAATCATTTCATGGGCATGCCAATAAAAACCCGGCAACTCAGGCGTACCCTGAAAGCCGAAGCCCCAAAGCAGTATAGACAATGCGCCATACAAAGCCGCCAACGAATAAAACGGGCGGAAGGCCATTGCCCAAACCGGGTGTTTGAACAAATCGGTCATGGTGGTTCCTTCAATTTTTATATCATCATAAAACAGCAACAGAGGCCGTCTGAAACTTTTCAGACGGCCATCAATTCCCTTTCCTGTTACACATTCTCAGGCAAAGGCAAAAAAGGTTCAATCGCAGGGAAAAGCTCGCGCTCCTCAAAGCGCGCATGATCGCGCAAAGTGACAGCAAACTCCTTATTCCATGATTCATTCATATATTCAGGATGAGCCATCATCGCACGCAACTTGGCATGATCGCATTCAAAACGCTGCCTCAACGCCGGATCAACCTTATCCCAATACGGCGCAAACATGGTTTCCTCCTCCAAAAAATGTGGCTCAAGTTCCACAAAATGAGGATCCAGCTCCGCTTGATGGCTTTGCTCCGGCGTACGCAGGAGGCGGACACACAACGACAGCGAGCCATGATGCTCACGGGAAAGTTCTATTAAGGCAGGGTGGCGTTTCAAGGGTTTCATAAGTTCGTTATAATAGCAACAGTCTGTCAAACTGGATTAATTCAAATGTTTCAGATATTATGAAACCCAATCCCACATAAAGTCAAACAGCCCCTCTCCAAGTACTACGCTTTTGACATATAATAAAAATATCTAAAGAGCCAGCCATGTATCTGACCCAACATACCGATTACGGATTGCGCGTATTGGTTTATACCGCCATCAATGATGACACCCTCGTCAATATCAGCACCATTGCCGAGACTTACAATATTTCCAAAAGCCATTTGATGAAAGTGGTTACCTCATTAGTCAAAGGCGGTTTTCTGGTCAGCGTGCGCGGCAAAGGCGGCGGTTTGCGCTTGGCAGACAATCCTGAAAACATCAATATCGGTGCAGTGGTGCGCCATCTTGAGCCGATGCAAGTTGTCGAATGCATGGGCGATAACAACGAATGCCTTATCACCCCCTCCTGCCGACTGACCGGCATCATTACCGGCGCCATCAAAGCCTTCTTCAACCATTTAGATCAATACTCCCTGCAAGATCTTTTGGACAAACCAACCTACGACATACTCTATACCCCGCGCATCCCCATCAACGAAATACGCAGAATGGTTGATTAAATCTTCAGGCCGTCTGAAAACAGTCAAGCTATATCGAAATAATCATCAGCCTCTCAATATAGGGGCATGTAGTATTACTCGGAAAAATTAATAGTAGAAAGATATCGACCAGAGCAAGCAAAAAGTAACTGCTCTCCATTTACTTATTCCCTAGTCAAAAAGTACGCCAAGTATCTTCCCAATCAACGTAACGGTCTTTTTCCAATACAAAATTGGGAATGTTAGTAAAACTTTCGTAGCCATGATGAACATAATTTTGATTATGAGTCCATAGAGTTTTACCTTGTAAATATTTCTTTAGAATATAAAATACCGTCTGGATTGTGAAATCTCAGACGGTATTATTTTGGTTTATAAAATATCAACCATTAAAATGATTACACTTTTTCTACAGATTAACCTTCTGGCAATGGTAATGAAGCCAAATACCGTAGAGTAATTACATAATCAATCTAACGTCCTTAAAATAACAATAGCATTTTTATCATTGCTGAATATTCTATCTGCGTGTGGTATTCCGCGCGATGAAGTGCTTCGATCGTACTCAATATACACTCTTTTACCTGATGGAAGCGTTGCTTTCAAGTCTGGGCGACATATTCCTACACGACAAAAATTTCCATACTGCTAATCTACGTCAGCCCCAAAAACAAAGATTTGTTTTTTTCATTCAACATATCTATCCTAAATACGCCATCACTCCATTGAGTTTTTAATTTGTATTTCGCTCTTGTTAAATGTTTTTCTGTTTGCCGATTTCTTTTGCTAATGTAAAAAATACTCTACCACTCTCATTGGTTAAAGTTTTCAAGTATTCATCAACATCAGTAACATTAATAACAACTGTTTCATTTGTATGTTTATTAAATTCTAAATCAACAATAATATTCCCATTAACCAATATTTCATATATATCTTCTTCTTCAGGCAGCATAGACAAACAATAAGCACTTGAAGCTGAAAACTCTTTTTTCAGATACTGAAGAAGAAAAGTATTTTTAATTAAAACATCATTAAATTCATCTAATGATTGCTTGACTTCTTTCGTTGTCCAATTTTTAACATTATTCTTCATTGTATTCTACCTGGGGTCGTAGTTATGGGGCTTAGGAAGCAAAATCACAAAATATAATGATAAGCTTCTAACAGAAAAATAATTGTAGCAAAGATACAATTTATTCTCAATGCCTTTAAATAAGATCTATTTGATATTTTTTCCACCCAAATAAAACCCTAAAAAACTTAAAACTCATAAACCTAGCAGTAATGAAATACTCAAAAAAACTTAAGGTCATTCCTTCTGATTTTAGAATTTTATAGACCAATACAAAATTAGTTACTATAGTAACAAGATACAAAAATATCAAACCAAAAAATATATAAGGTATTAATGCTATCATTTAATTTTTCCTTACATTTGCACTAAACTTAGATATTGGTGCTTTTAATCTTATATTTGGTGTTTTTTTCTTAAATGCTGTCCATTGCCACCCTATAGTTCCATTTGTCGAAAATCCACTACCTAAACCTAATTTTGCAGTGTAAATTATCTCTTCACCTTTATCAATTTGAATCTTAACCCCATCAAAAAAACAATGAATAAAAAATGCCCGAAGCCAAAAGCCTCGGGCATTTTTAATATTTGGTGGGTCCGGTGGGTTTCGAACCCACGACCAAGGGATTATGAGTCCCCTGCTCTAACCCCTGAGCTACAGACCCGTCAAGAGTAGATGCGGATTATAGCATAACTTGTTGCTTGTTCAAGATACCGGGCCAATGTTTCAGACGGCCTGTTGGTTTTCTATTCGGGTATTATGCCGATATGCCCAATGCTTCCCAAACTTTCAAAGCGTCCGATGTTGCTTTGACATCGTGAACACGGATGATTTGCGCGCCTCTAGCCACTGTGGCCAAAGCGGCTGCGACGCTGCCGTGTACGCGTTTGGCGGCATCTTGTTCGCCTGTCAGTTCGCCAATCATACGTTTGCGCGATACGCCGATCAGAAGGGGGAATCCGGTTGCGTCCATCAACTCAGGCAAATGTTGTATCAGGGTAATGTTGTGTTGCAGGTTTTTGCCGAAACCGAAGCCGGGGTCTAGCGTGATGCGTTCAGGGGCAATGCCTGCTTGAACGCATTCTGCCGCACGTGCTTTCAAATAACGCGCGACTTCTTCGACGACATCTTGATATTGCGGATTCAGCTGCATGGTTTTGGGCAAACCCTGCATGTGCATGAGACACACGCCTGTATTCGGCTGTTGCGCCAGCAATGCGACTGCACCTTCATCACTCAATGCGGCAACATCGTTGATAATATCGACGCCGCCTTGCACCAAGGCTTTTTCCATAATCACCGTGCGGCGCGTGTCCAAGCTGACGGGAACATTCCACTTGGCGACTTCCGCCAAAACCGGCTGCACCCTAGCCCATTCTTCTTCGAGAGAAACATCGTCCGAACCTGGACGGGTAGATTCGCCGCCGATATCGAGAATATCCGCACCGTCTTTCAGCAGCTGCTCAGCATGTGCCAATGCTATTTGGACATTTTGCGAATAGGTGCCGCCATCGGAAAATGAATCGGGGGTCAGATTAACGATGCCCATGATTTTGGGTTTGTCTAAGGCGATTTCAAATCGGCCTGCCTGCCAAATGTGCGTGTTCATAATGCTTCCATTGATGAAATAATAGGATAGAGGCCGTCTGAAACTTTTCAGACGGCCTTTAGATTTTGACTTCAAACAGTCAATTACATTCCGCCGTAATTCGGTCCACTCGCGCCTTCGGGACAAATCCAAGTGATGTTTTGCGTCGGGTCTTTGATGTCGCACGTTTTGCAGTGAACGCAGTTGGCGGCATTGATTTGCAGACGCGGGCTGCCGTTTTCTTCGACGATTTCATACACGCCGGCCGGACAATAGCGGGTTTCGGGCGAGGCGTATTCTTTGTAGTTTACGTCTATCATGACTTGCGGATTTTTCAGCACCAAATGGTCGGGCTGGTTTTCTTCGTGCGCAAGGTTGGCAAGGAAAACGCTGCTCAAACGGTCGAAGGTCAAAACGCCGTCGGGCTTCGGATAATCAATCGGCTTGCACGCGGCGGCTTTTTTGAGCTGCTCGTTGTCTTTGCCGTGATGTTTCAAAGTCCACGGGGCTTTGCCTCTGAAAATCATTTGGTCGATGCCGGTATAGATTGAGCCGAGGTAAACACCCCATTTAAATGACGGACGGACATTGCGCGCAGCGTAAAGCTCTTGATATAGCCAGCTTTGTTCAAAACGTTGCTGATAATCAGCCGCCTCTTTGCCGCTGTCGAAACTTTCCACTTCTTCGAGGTTTTCCAACAAAGGGAACACAGCTTCTGCGGCGAGCATGGCGGATTTCATGGCCGTATGGATGCCTTTGATGCGCGGCATATTCAGGAAACCTGCGGCATCGCCGATTAAAACGCCGCCTCTGAACGAGAGTTTCGGCAGGCTTTGCAAACCGCCTTCAATCAGTGTTCGCGCACCATACGCGATACGGCGGCCGCCTTCAAAGGTTTTGCGGATTTTGGGATGGGTTTTGAACCGTTGAAACTCTTCAAACGGCGACAGATAAGGGTTTTGATAGTCCAAACCGACCACAAAACCGACAGCGACTTTGTTGTCGTCGAAATGGTAAATAAACGCGCCGCCGTAGGTTTTGCTGTCTAGCGGCCAGCCTGCGCTGTGCATGACCAAACCGGGCTGATGTTTTTCAGACGGCACTTCCCAAATTTCTTTAATGCCCAAGCCGTAAGTTTGCGGCTCGCTGTTTTGGTCGAGTTGGAAACGCTCGATGATTTGCTTGGAAAGCGAACCGCGACAGCCTTCGGCAAATATGGTTTGCTGCGCCCAAAGCTCCATGCCGGGCTGGAATGAATCGGTCGGTTCGCCGTCTTTGCCCACGCCCATATTGCCGGTCGCAATGCCTTTGACCGAACCGTCTTCGTGATACAGCACTTCGGCGGCGGCAAAGCCCGGATAGATTTCCACGCCTAAACTTTCCGCCTGCTCCGCCAACCAGCGGACAACTTCGCCCAAGCTGGCAATATAGTTCGCATGGTTGTCGAAATTCGGGGTAACCGGCAGGTTGAAGGCTTTTTTCTCGGTCAGGAACAAAACCCTGTCCTTCGTCACTGTACGCGTCAGCGGCGCGCCTTTTTCTTTCCAATCAGGAATCAGCTCATTCAAAGAAATCGGATCGATGATGGCGCCTGCAAGCGAGTGCGCACCGGCCTCCGAACCCTTCTCCACCACGCAAACGCTGATTTCGCGTCCATTCTTTTCGGCAAGCTGCTTGAGTTTGATGGCGGCAGACAAACCCGACGGGCCTGCGCCGACAATCACGACATCGTATTGCATACTGTCGCGTTCGATGGTTTCTGTCATAGTGGTTCCTGTATTGTCATTATTCAATTTAATCCGCTAATTATACAGCCTGGACATATAGTTACCAAATACAACAAAAGGCCGTCTGAAACTTTACTCAAATTTCAGACGGCCTTTACTGTGTTCAAAAGATTACTGCGCTTTGGTTTCCGTTACAAAACCGATTTTGCTGATACCGGCTTCGCGCGCCGCTTGCAGGGCTTGGTTGACATAATCGTATTCAACCGCTTTATCCGCCGCAATCGCCACAATCACATCTTCGTTTTTCGCTTTGGCTTCTTTCAGCTTGGCAGTTACCGTTGCCAAATCCACTTTGTTATCCGAATCTCCGCCAACAACATAAGCACCATTGGCATCAATGCTCAAACGCAAAGGATCTTTAGGCTGCTGCTTATCCTCTTTCGCCGCTTTTTCCGAAGCAGTCGGCAACTCCAAAGGAATCGAGTGGGTCAGCACCGGCATGGTAATCATAAATACAATCAGCAACACCAGCATCACGTCCACCAAAGGTGTAACGTTGATATCCGACATCGGCGCATCATCGCCAGAATTCATTGATCCGAAAGCCATGATTTAATCCTTTTGATTCAGAAGGCGGACATGCAGGTCATGTGCAAATGCGTCCATATCTTGCGCGATGGTTTTTGTACCGCGATTGAGGAAGTTGTATGCCAATACAGCCGGAATCGCTACAAACAGGCCGACGGCAGTCGATACCAAAGCCTCACCAATCGGACCGGCTACCGCAGCAATGCTCATTTGACCGCTTTCGCTGATGCCGATCAGGGCATGGTAAATACCCCAAACAGTACCCAACAGGCCGATAAACGGAGCGGTTGCGCCGATGGAGGCCAACGCGGTCATGCCATAGTCGAACTGACGCATGGTTTGTGACATGCTGTTGCGGATGTGAACGACCAAGTATTCATTCAAAGGCAATTCGTCAATCAGCGATTTGCTTGTCGTTTGACGGTAGTTTTGGTATGCGCGCAGAGACTCATCGGCAACATTGCTCATCGGTGCTTCTACCGCTTTGGCTTTTTGTACGGCATCAGCCAGCGTAAACGCATTCAACATCAACTCTTTTACCTGAGCATTGCCTTTTTTCGCTTTGCGGTATTTGATGCAGCGAATCACAATGACACTCCAAGTCACCACACTCATCAACAACATCAGGACAAATACACCAATCAGTACCACATCACCTGATTTGAAAACTAAACTTAAATCCATAATTTTTCCAAGTTAAAAATAAAATTAAAATTTCTATCGGGTCATTTAAAAATATTCCCCAACAGCATATATTTTCCAATCAATCAGCTTAGTCCTAGATACTTATTCAAGCGTGAATTTGACAGGTACTTTAAATTCAGTCCAAACGCTTGCATGACAGCTACCATCTTTAACGGCTTTACGCGCTGCATTATCCAGACGACTATAACCACTTGATTTATTCACACTAATTGAATCCACTTTACCGCCGGGACCAACCAAGACTTTCAAAACAACCAAGCCCTCTTCGCCATTTTCAGTGGACAGTGAAGGATACGGAGGTCTCGGAATATGGCAGGTTCCTTTTGCCGGATTGCCTTTACTGCTGCCGGCACCTGTACCGCTGCCACCACCTCCGCCACCGGTACCGGAACCATGTTCGCCTTTCGCACCGCCGCTACCGGATCCGCCGCCTTCGCCACGGCCGCTGCCTGTACCTTTCGTACCGCCGCCGTTGCCTTTTCCTTCTCCACTCAAGGCTTTGCCTTCGCCGTTGCCTTTACCGTTTTCAGCAGTGTTCGGCCCGGTTTTGCTGCCTGAGTATTCAGATGCTTTAGGAGATGGTTTAGGTTCTGCCTTCGGCTCTGGTTTTGGTTCAGGTTTTGGCTCGGGCTTCGGCTCAGGTTTGGGTTCCGGCTTAGGCTCGGGCTTAGGTTTCTCGATAGGTTTCGGTTTTTCCTTTTGCTGCACGATATCCGCTTTTTCTTTTTTCGTTACCACAGGTTTGATAACAGGTTTGGGCGGTTCGACAGGCTTAGGTTTGGGTTTCGGCTTGGGTTTCGGTTGTTCTGGAGTAGGCTCGGGGGCTGCAGGTGCGCCTTCGCCTTCAGGGCTGCCGTCACCACCGCCGAAATCACCTAAATCGACAAATTCAATATTCGCCATTTCGACAGGAGGCGGTTTGTGCGCGTGCCATAAAAGTGCAACCAAACCGACGTGAATCAACGCAACGGAAGTCACGACGGCTGGAGTTAAAATTCGTTTTTTATCCATAATTCCGTTATGTTAATAGCAACAATTCCCGTTTGCAAGTCGTTTTACAGTCAAAATAAGCATTAATGCTTATAGAGAAAGTTTATAGACCTGCTGTTTTAAAGGCTGCATATCATAATATGATATTAGCTCTCATTACTAATATTATCAAACAAAAGGTTGTTTTAAAAGATAAGCGGTAAGACAAAACAGCCTATTCTTCCGGCGTTTATGCTATCCGCACATTAAACCAATATCGAAACTTCATCAGACCGATAAAAATTCAAATGGTTTCAAATCATCTGTATTTTTATCCATAAAACATCAGGCCGTCTGAAAGCGCTCTTCAGACGGCCTGATTCAAACAAAATCATTTTTTCCGTTTCGCCCTTGGGTGCGCCTCATCATAAACGCGCGCTAAATGGTCGAAATCCAGCTTGGTATAAACTTGCGTAGCGGAAAGGTTGCTGTGCCCCAACAATTCCTGCACAGCACGGATATCGCCCGATGCCTGTAAAAGATGGGTTGCATAGCTGTGGCGCATCATGTGCGGCGAGATATGGCTGGCACTGCCCACGCGCACTGCCCACGCCTGCAGGCGTTTTTGGATTTGACGTTGCCCCAGCCTGCCGCCGTTCTTATTGGTAAACAAGGCCTGCTCGCCCTCTTTGGCAATACGCACTGCCAAATAATCGCGCAATGCCGCAATGCTTTTAGCCACTAAAGGCACTTGCCGTTGCTTGCCGCCTTTACCCTTCACACTGACCCAGCCTTCGTCCAAGACGATACCGTCCAGATTCAAACCTTGTATCTCGCTCAGGCGCAAACCGCTGCCATACATCAATTCAAACATGGCCTTATCGCGCACGTCCAACTCATCATCAACCGGCGCATGGTCAAGGATATGGTTTAAAGGCTCTTGCGGCAGCGCTTTGGGCAGGCGTTCTGGCAGGCGCGGCGCTTTCATATTAAATGTCGGATCGCTTTCCATGACTTCTATCTGCACCAGCCAACTGCAATACTGCCGCCATACCGACAATTTCCGCGCCAAGCTGCTTTCGCTCAAGCCCTTTTGCGACAGTTTTTTCAATACCGCCACGAAATCACGGCGCTTCGGCAGGCCGTTTTCAAGATTATCGGGCAACAGACGCATCAATTCACTCAAATCGCGCCGATAAGCGGAAACGGTATGCTCCGACTTACCTTGTTGCAGCAAGGTTTTCAGATAACGCTCAAGATGAAGCGCAAAATTGTTTGATTCCGCCATTTCAGACGGCCTCCAATGCTGCTTTCAAGGCCGAAGGCAGACGACAGACACGCTGCTTGCCATAATCGAAACACACCATGCCCGTCTGCACTTTCGCCAGCACAAGGCCGTCTGAAATCCTGCGGATACGGTACAGCAAAGAAAAGCCCACACCGGCCACGCCCGCCGCCCCCATTTCCACCGACAGCTCATCACCATGATGACCTTGCGCCAAATACTGCACCGCCGCATCCGCCATAATCAGGCCAGCCCCTCCAGCATCCATTTCGCTCCAACCCAACGCCGCCAGCCAACGCATCCTCACTTCATGGCACAAACGCAACACCGCATCGTTCGCCAAATGGCCGCCATAGTTCACATCACTCACCTGCACCGTCAAGGCCGTCTGAAACAAAGGCTTATCACACTCGGCCACCGAAATCCTATCCATTTTGCACACCCGTTTTCAATACTACGCCATTATAAACCGAGACCCTGTTCGTTAATATATAAAAACAATGTAGCAGCTTGTAGTTTTTCATTTCAAAAAACATTATAATTTATCGGATAAATTTACCCTTCACTACTTCAGGAGCTCCTCATGGCACTCGTATCCATGCGCCAATTATTGGACCATGCTGCCGAAAACAGCTACGGTCTGCCCGCATTCAACGTTAATAACCTCGAACAGATGCGCGCCATCATGGAGGCGGCCGATCAAGTCAACGCCCCCGTTATCGTTCAAGCATCCGCAGGCGCACGCAAATACGCAGGTGCCCCATTCCTGCGCCATCTGATTTTGGCCGCAGTCGAAGAATTCCCGCACATCCCTGTCGTAATGCACCAAGACCACGGCGCATCTCCTGATGTGTGCCAACGCTCCATCCAACTGGGCTTCTCCTCCGTGATGATGGACGGCTCGCTGATGGAAGATGGCAAAACCCCTTCTTCTTACGAATACAACGTCAACGCCACCCGTACCGTCGTTAACTTCTCCCACGCTTGCGGCGTGTCCGTTGAAGGCGAAATCGGCGTATTGGGCAACCTCGAAACCGGCGAAGCCGGCGAAGAAGACGGCGTCGGCGCAGTGGGCAAACTTTCCCACGACCAAATGCTGACCAGCGTTGAAGATGCCGTACGTTTCGTTAAAGATACCGGCGTTGACGCATTGGCTATTGCCGTCGGCACCAGCCACGGCGCATACAAATTCACCCGTCCGCCCACAGGCGACGTATTGCGTATCGACCGCATCAAAGAAATCCACCAAGCCCTGCCGAACACCCATATCGTGATGCACGGCTCCAGCTCCGTTCCGCAAGAATGGCTGAAAGTCATCAACGAACACGGCGGCAAAATCGGTGAAACCTACGGCGTACCGGTTGAAGAAATCGTCGAAGGCATCAAACACGGTGTCCGCAAAGTCAACATCGACACCGACTTGCGCCTCGCCTCTACCGGTGCCATCCGCCGCTTCATGGCAGAAAACCCATCCGAATTCGACCCGCGCAAATACTTGAGCAAAACCGTCGAAGCCATGAAACAAATCTGTCTTGACCGCTACCTCGCATTCGGTTGCGAAGGCCAAGCCGACAAAATCAAACCGATTTCTTTGGAAAAAATGGCAACCAAATACGCCAAAGGCGAATTGAACCAAATCGTTAAATAATCCGTATCTCGGATTCACACTAAGGCCGTCTGAAAACTTGAAAATAAGGTTTCAGACGGCCTTAGCTTTTGGGAAATTTATAGTAAAATCTTCCACCGACTACACATCAAAACACATCGAAAGCAAACATGAAACTCGCCGTTATTTTGCCGGCCTATTGTGCCGAAGCTTATTTGCCCGAATGCTTGGATTCGGTATTGAATCAAACATTCCGCGACTTTTTCGTCATCGCCATCAACGATGCTTCAACAGACAAAACCGGCGAAATCCTCGAGGCTTACGCAGCCAAAGATTCACGTTTGCAGGTTTTCCACCTTCCGGAAAACAGGGGCGAGCCGTTTGCCTGCCAATTTGCCATGGATATGCTCAAAGACGTAAAGGTCGAATATATGGCACGAATGGACGCGGACGATATTTGCGCCTTGGATCGTTTTGAAAAACAGATTCAGTTTTTAGACAGCCATCCCGAAATCGATATTGTCGGCGGCCAAGCCACCATCTTTTTTGATGACCAAACCGGAAGAGAACCCGTTTTAAGCGACCTCCCCCTGCTCGACAAAGACATTAAAGCCTTTCTCTCCTTTGCCGCCCAAAACATGTTCAACCCCACCACCATGTGGCGGCACGACAGCATTAAAAACCTCGGGATAAACTACACCGCGACAGAAACCGCGCCCGATTTCCATATGTGGGTACAATGCGCCCTACATGGCAAAACCTTTGCCAACCTGCCCGAGCCTTTGTTGTCATACAGGATACACACAACTCAAGAAAGCAAAAAAAGAGACAAAATCAACAGATCCGTTCAATACACCATGGAGTTGTGGATCAGTCATCTCTTCCCTGATTTGAACGCGACGGAAGTAACGCTCTTAAGCCGCATCTTGTACGAAAAGCAACTGCGCTTGACCACTGAAGAGCTGAAAACCATTTTTGCCGCCTATGACAGAATCAGCAAAGACCGCAGCATTTCTTTGTTTGGCGAAGACCGCAATACCATGTTCGGCATGATAGACAATTTCTTCAATTTCTTAAAAAGCCGGTTGAAATTCACTTAAATTATAAAAGGCCGTCTGAAACCTCGGTTTCAGAC
This sequence comes from Neisseria sp. P0008.S002, assembly GCF_051962805.1. Lineage (NCBI taxonomy): Bacteria > Pseudomonadati > Pseudomonadota > Betaproteobacteria > Neisseriales > Neisseriaceae > Neisseria > Neisseria sp. P0008.S002. The sequence goes on from NZ_JBQCUY010000010.1 coordinate 74,166, forward strand.
GGCCTTTATCTATTTCAAAATCAATCTAAATCAGAACAAGCCATGAATCACGCCTTCCGCGTCCACATCAATTTTCTCGGCAGCCGGAACTTTCGGCAGGCCTGGCATTTTCATCATATTACCGCACAACGCAACGATGAAACCTGCGCCGGCGGAAACAGTGATACCGCGCACGGTAATGCGGAAGCCTTCGGGGCAGCCCAACAGTTTGGCGTTGTCGCTCAAAGAGTATTGGGTTTTCGCCATGCAGATCGGCATTTTGTCCAAGCCCAGTTTTTCCAGTGAAGCGATTTCGGCAGACGCTTCCGCGCTGAAATCGACGTCTTCCGCGCCGTACACTTTTTGGGCAATCGCACGGATTTTGTCTTTAATGCTCGATTCGACATCGTAGGCGAAGCCGAAGTTATTCGGTTGATTTTCGATGGCGTTAACGACTTTGTGCGCCAAGTCTGCACCACCCGCGCCGCCTTTGCCCCATACTTCAGTCAGGGAAACTTCGACGCCGTGTTCCGCGCAGGCTTTTTCAATCATGGCCAACTCAGCATCTGAGTCGGAAACAAAGCGGTTGATGGCAACCACCACAGGCAGGCCGAATACGTTTTTCAGGTTGGAAATGTGTTTCAAGAGATTAGGCAGGCCTTTTGCCAAGGCTTCGAGGTTTTCTTCGCCAAGATTGGCACGCTCCACGCCGCCGTTGTATTTCAAAGCGCGGACGGTGGCGACGACAACAGCCGCATCAGGTTTCAAATCCGCCAGACGGCATTTGATGTCGCAGAATTTTTCCGCGCCCAAATCCGCGCCGAAGCCTGCTTCGGTTACGGCATAATCGGCAAGGTGTTTCGCCAAACGGGTAGCCGTTACAGAGTTACAGCCATGGGCGATGTTGGCAAACGGGCCGCCGTGTACAAAGGCCGGAGTGCCTTCGATGGTTTGTACCAAGTTAGGCTTAATCGCATCTTTGAGCAATGCCGCCATCGCGCCATTCGCTTTCAAATCTTTAGCATAAACAGGGCTGCCGTCTTTAGCGTAAGCGACAAGGATGTTGCCCAAACGCTCTTTCAAATCACTGATGTCTTTGGCAAGACAGAATACCGCCATCACTTCGGAGGCAACGGTAATGTCGAAACCGTCAGGACGCATCACGCCGTCAACAGGTTTACCCATGCCGTCGATGATGTTGCGCAACTGACGGTCGTTCATATCGACCACGCGACGCCACAGCACGCGTTTCGGATCGATGTTCAACTCATTGCCTTGGTAGATATGGTTGTCGAGCATGGCGGCAAGCAAGTTATTCGCCGCACCGATAGCGTGAAAGTCGCCGGTGAAGTGCAGGTTGATGTCTTCCATCGGCAAAACTTGGGCATAGCCGCCGCCTGCCGCGCCGCCTTTAACACCAAACACCGGCCCCAAAGAAGGCTCGCGCAGGGCGATAACAGAGTCTTTACCGATATGGCGCAATGCATCCGCCAAACCGATGGTTACAGTGGTTTTACCCTCACCCGCAGGAGTCGGATTAATGGCGGTAACCAAAATCAGACGGCCTTGTTTTTGCGGCAACTTGAATGCCTCGGCAGGATTGATTTTGGCTTTGTAATGACCATAGGGCTCGATGTTGTCAACGTTCAAACCCAGCTTGGCGGCAATTTCACCAATCGGGCGCATGGTGGAAGACTGGGCAATTTCAGCATCGGTTTTGAAGCTCATGATTTTCCTTTATTGAGAGAGGGAAAGGCCGTCTGAAACAATATAATAAAGACGGCTGGAAGAAAAAGAATATTAGTTCTATTATAGCGTTTTCCAAAGACAAACCGCAGTGAAAATTTCGATATTTCATCAACAAGCGGATTCATATTGTCAACAATTTGAAACAAAGGAATAAAACATGAGCAGTAACGCATGGCTGTTTTGGGCATTAGCATCGGCAGGCTTCGCCTCATTGACCGCCATCTTCGCCAAAATGGGTTTACAAGGAATAGATTCCGATTTTGCCACCTTTATCCGCACCTTAGTCATTCTCGCCGCTTTAGTACTGTTTTTAACCTACACCGGCAAATGGCAGGGCGTGAACGGCTTTACCGGCCGCAACTGGACATTCCTCATCCTATCCGGCCTCGCTACCGGCGCATCTTGGCTTGCCTACTTCAAAGCCCTGCAACTGGGCAACGCCTCACAAGTCGCGCCCGTCGACAAATTCAGCCTAGTCTTGGTCGCCCTGATGGCCGTCGTTTTCTTAGACGAACGCCCAAGCACGCAGGAGTGGATAGGCTTAGGCTTGGTAACCGCAGGTGTGTTGACTTTAGCTTTGAAACGATAAAGATTGGGATATCAAAAAAAGGCCGTCTGAAAAATTTCAGACGGCCTTCGTTTCAACCAATCAGCTCACAATTAATTTGAACCGACTTTGATTTTTTGCCACAAGTTAACAGACAGTTTTTTCGCATCTGCGCTCATTTGAGGCATGACGAAACCGTCTTTCATGTCTTGCTCGTTCGGGAAAATAGAACGTGTGTTCACCAGCTCTGCAGGCATTTTTTCGCGTGCCGGTTTGCTGGCTGGGGCGAAGGTTACGGCGATACCGTTTTTCGCAGCCACTTCTGGATCAAGCGTGTAGTTGATGTATTTATGGGCATTAACGATGTTTTTCGCATCGGCCGGAATCAGCCAAGATTCAATCCAGAAGCCCATGCCTTTCGGCGTCAACACTTCAATGCCGACGTTGTTTTTCACTTCTTCGGAACGCGCTTTGGCCAAGTTCAAATCGCCGCCGTTACCTGCCGCCAAGCAGATATCGCCGCGCGCTAATTCGTCAATGATGGAAGGGCTGAAACGTTTCACGTCAGGACGGATGGTTTTCAAAACTTCTGCAGCCGCTTTCAAATCTTCAGGATTCGAGCCTTTAGGATCTTTACCCAAGTAGTTCAACAAGATTGGGAACATTTCGCTCGGGGTATCCCACAAAGCGATGCCGCAAGATTTCAGCTTGTTGGTGTATTCGGGTTTGAACAGCAAATCCCAGCCGTTTTCAGGCAATTTTCCGCCCAAAAGCTCCTTGCCCTTCGCCGTAATCGCAATCGTATTCACACCTGAGAAGTATGGAACGGCGTATTGATTGCCCGGGTCGGCGGTTTCCAACATCTTCAGCAATTCAGGGTCGATGTTTTTGTAGTTCGGAATCAGATCCTTATTGATTTTTTGGTATGCACCTGCCTCAATTTGTCGCGGCAGGAAGGCAATACCGGGTACAACCAAGTCATAGCCGGATTTGCCGGTCAGCATTTTGGCTTCCAGCGTTTCGTTGTTTTCATACAAATCGTAAGTCAGCTTCAAATTGTTGGCTTTTTTGAAGTCTTCGACTGTACTTTCGTCAACGTAGTTTGACCAGTTGTAGATATTCAAAGTATCGGTGGCGGCTGCTTCGGCATTGGCAGCAGGCGCGCTGCCTGCTTGAGGTTGCTCGGCTTTTTTCTCGCCACCGCCGCACGCGGCCAAAGACAATGCGGCCAATACGGCTAATACAGATTTTTTCATACGGGCAGATTCCTGATGAAAGAGTGGTTAATGTCAATAAATAAGGGGTAAGCGGATTAAATGGTTGATCTTACCTTTGCATGAGAGTGAGACAGACTAGCATCTCATCGGATTATCTG
>NZ_JBQCUY010000011.1:0-23562 GCF_051962805.1 Neisseria sp. P0008.S002
AGTCCGTTGTCGTTGTAGCAGAGGCGGATATGGCGGCCGTTGCGGTCGAGTTGTGCGACCAGTTGGTAAATGCCGCAACCGGAATCGACTTCTGCAAACAGCAGCCGTGTGCCGCCGTCGGGGGAGGCGATTTGGTAGAGGTCGTCTGAAATCTGAGAAAAGAAGATTTGTTCGTAAGGATCAAAATAGGCGTTATCCAGACCGTAGGGGTCTTCTTCGGCGGAAGCAGGTCTTGGGGCAGCCTCTTCTTCATATAAATTGTCTTCATCTTCGTCGGCTGCGGAATAAGGCTCGTCCGCTTCGTCGCTGATATCCGGCAACGGAATTTCCCTGCCCTGCTCATCAATATAAAGGAAACCGTCGGCAGTGCGGACAAGACGCATGGAGAACGGCAGCGACCAACCCTGTCCCAGCCAGCCGTTGCCTATTTGGTCGGAATAGTAGCTGCGCTGCCAAACAAGGGGAAGTGGGGAGTCAAAGGAAAAGTCGGTCTCTGTATCGTCAAATAGGACTTTGATACCAAGTACGGCATTAACAGGATTACCGATAGCTGCTGCAACTTTACAGGGGATACAGTGACCATGACCAGAAGTAACTACCCCACCATCAGAACCTGCTCCGCTGCCCCCGCCAAAACCACTGACCATCTTTCGTGAAGGCAGTCTAACACTAGGCAAACCTGGAACCATTGAAGCGAGCGAAACCACATCAGATACAGCATCAGCCACATTAGCTGCAGCAGAGTCAGGAGCAACCAAAGAAAGGGCACTAGAGGCAACATCGGCCACCATCTCTATCACATCTACCGGCCCGGCTGCATTAGTCAGCGGCTCAGGCGGATTGGCAGAACCTTGAGACACCATGGCAGGTGCAGAAGGCTGAGGAACAAGAATACCTATGGTGTTACCGGAAGAGGACATGCGATTACTCCGTCGAAATCCTAATTAATCTACAAGTAGAAACCTCAAAACAAGGAACCTCAATCACTTTCTGAGGACTTTGAACACATTATTTTGCAAAAATTATAACAAACAATAAGCTATAAATAAAACTGTATTTGATAAACTTTATTATCTATAATATCATATAGTAAGCGCATATTTTTAAAGATTATTTACATTTCTTTAGTTATTATTTCAAGTGGTTTAAATTTATATTTATCAACACATCGAATTATGCTAGAGTATGAGTCTTAGCAGTTGTATCTAATTAGCAACTTGGGAATCTAAAAACTCTTCTCTTGTGATGACTACTTATGTTTAAGCAAAATGAAGTCTATTTTTTTGGCAAACTGAATCAATCCCGTGATTTTATTTTCTCCGAGAATCTTCAAACTCATGATAGATTCTTTTGGGATAACTGGTTTAACCGATGCTCCGGCCAAAACAAATTAATTTCATTCACTCGAAAAACATATTCCCCTTTGCAAATTTGGCTATTTTGTATCAAATTACCCGATGATCTTATTTATACTGGTATGGCTGCTGGTAGTTCTGATAAAATTGGCAGAAAATACCCATTTGTGTTATTTTATAAACCTAGCTCTATTCCCGAATCACTTGATTCTCTTTTTTTTCTTTTAAAGAAAAAAAATTCCTTTCGCAAGATATTAAAAGAAGGGGAATATTGTATCGAAGATTTTTACAGTAGTGATACAACAGAGAGCTCTATCCTCTCTGAATCCTTTCACAACTTTTTATCTGATTCAGACGGCATTGGTAGTTTTTGGCAAGAGATTGAAAGCGGTTACCACATAAAACATGAAGGCCTCCCCTCATGCTCACTGTTTAATAAGTTATTTGGATTATAAGTAGATGAACACATTTCCTCGATGGGACGAGCCTATCTCTATCGACAGTCCCGAAGGTGTAAATATCGAATACGATAGCCGCTTTTTAGAACTACAAAGCGTAGCTGAAGGCAAACCAGAACAACAATATGGTGACACGATTATTCCGGCAGAAGAGGCCGACTGGGCAACAGTAGAAAAGTTGTGCAATCAATTGCTAGCCGAGTCTAAAGATTTACATGTCTTGGCTTATTATGCACAAGCTCTTACTGCCAAACATGGACTCGTAGGGTTCTGCGCTGGCTGCGAAGCAATTAGAGCTAATATAGACTTATATTGGGAATCCATTTACCCCAAACTTGAAGATGAAGACGGTGAATTTGATCCCTTTTACAGGATCAATGCCCTTAGCTCCTTTACTACACTTGATGGCATCATCAAAGAGATTCTTGCATCTAAATTATTGATAAATAGGTTAACTCAACAACCAATTACTGTCAAAGAAGCTGTTTCCATACTACAAGGAAATGATTCACAAAATTATCCAGGAGGTAAAGAGCGGCTAATGCTCGATATTAGAGTAAATGCCGATACAGGGAAACCTGAATTAACTGCATTAATTCAAGCATTGGACTGTCTGAAAGACATCCAACGCATTTTCTCGTCTAATTTACAGGATGAACACTCACTTGATTTTGATGTTATTCAGAAACCCCTTACCCTAATTCACAAAGCCATCAACTATAATGATGGGAGCACTCCCTCAGTACAACAGACAGAACAGCCTGAGTTACCCTCTGAAACTAACAGCTTGGCTATTACGCAAGAACAATCTATTCAAGAGGCTGATGCATGGCGCCGTCTGAATATTAAAAATCGCGCTGATGTTGATCTGGCTTTAGAGAAAATCTGCATTTATTTTGAAACTCTTGAGCCCAGCCACCCTGCACCACTGTTTATCCGCAGAGTGCAACGACAAATGAATATGAACTTTTATGACATCATGAAAGATATTAGCCCAGAAAGTATTGTCAATTTAGAAGTTTTAATTGGCAAACCAGATGAAGATACAGCAAATTCCTAAAATTAGTAAACCTCATCCACAATTTCGTAAATATCTTTTAGATATACAACATTATTAATTATCCTAAGGTTATAACCATGTCACGAAATAAATCATCAGGTCAAAAGTTTATTGCCCGCAATCGAGCTCCTCGCGTGCAAATTGAATATGACGTAGAGTTGTATGGCTCAGAGAAAAAGATTGAACTGCCTTTCGTTATGGGTGTTATGGCAGATTTGGTTGGTAAACCTGTCGAGCCACTGCCTGACTTGGCCGAACGAAAATTCTTAGAAATTGATGTAGACAATTTCGACGAACGCATGAAAGCCCTTAAACCTCGTGTCGCCTTCAACGTAAAAAATACATTGACAGGTGAAGGGAATTTGAATGTAGAACTCGAATTGGAAAGCATGGATGACTTCTCACCGGCTGCGATAGCTAAAAAAGTAGCACCTCTAAATGAGCTTTTACAGGCACGTACAGAACTGTCTAATTTACTCTCATATATGGATGGTAAAAGTGGGGCTGAAGAACTAATTGGAAAAGTCTTAGGAGACAGCGAATTACTAAAAAGTCTTGCAGCCGCGCCCAAATCAACATCCAAAAATGAACAATAGTCTCTAATAAAACTAGAAGTGAAAGTAAATCATGGCTGAAAAACAATTAGATACCCTAGAAAATGGCAGTTCGCAACATGTGTTTGCAACCAATGAATTTGAACAGCTGCTTCAAAAAGAATTCAAACCTAAAACGGAAGAAGCTAAAAGCGCTGTAACTAATGCAGTCGCAACATTGGCTCAGCAAGCCTTACAAAATGTCGTCACCATTTCAGATGATACCTATCAAACCATTGAAGCAATTATTGCCGAAATTGACAGAAAGCTTTCTGAACAAATCAACTTGATCTTGCATCATGAGGACTTTCAAAAGCTTGAAGGTGAATGGCGCGGCCTGCATCATTTAGTGACCAATACCGAAACAGATACTTTACTGAAAATCAAAGTATTACCTATTTCCAAAAAGGAAGTTGCTCGTAATTTAAAACGCTTTAAAGGTACGGCTTGGGATCAAAGCCCACTCTTTAAACGTATTTATGAGGAAGAATACGGCCAATTTGGCGGTGAACCCTTTGGTTGCTTAGTAGGTGACTATTATTTTGATCACTCTGCCCCTGATGTAGAAATGCTCAATAGTCTTGAGAAGATTGCAGCGGCTGCACACTGTCCATTTATTGCTGGTGCATCTCCCAAATTAATGCAAATGGAGTCTTGGCAAGAATTAGCTAATCCGCGCGACTTAAGTAAAATTTTCCAAAATGCCGAATATGCTCCATGGCGAAGCCTGCGTGAATCCGAAGATTCACGTTATATCGGTTTAGCCCTGCCTCGTTTCCTGTCTCGCCTGCCTTATGGTGCCACAACAAATCCTGTAGACGAATTTGACTTCGAAGAGGAAACAGAAGGTGCAGATCACAATAAATATACTTGGGCCAATGCTGCTTATGCAATGGCAGTAAATATTAATCGCTCATTTAAATACTATGGTTGGTGTACCGCTATTCGCGGTGTGGAATCAGGCGGTATCGTTGAAAATCTTCCCTGCCACACATTCCCAACCGATGATGGTGGTGTAGACATGAAATGCCCAACAGAAATCGCCATTAGCGACCGCCGAGAGGCAGAATTGGCTGCATTGGGCTTTATACCATTAATTCATCGCAAGAACACGGATTTAGCTGCATTTATCGGTGCGCAATCTTTGCATAAACCATCTGAATATTATGATCCAGATGCTACCGCCAATGCACGTTTATCTGCTCGCTTGCCTTATTTATTCGCATGCTGCCGTTTCGCACACTACTTAAAATGTATTGTTCGTGACAAAGTTGGCTCATTCCGCGAACGTGATGACATGGAACGCTGGTTGAACGAATGGATTATGAATTATGTAGATGGAGACCCTGCCAACTCTACGCAAGAAACGAAAGCACGCAAACCATTAGCTGCTGCAGAGGTAGTTGTAGAAGAAGTAGAAGATAATCCAGGATACTACACTTCTAAGTTCTTCCTGCGTCCTCATTATCAACTTGAGGGGCTTACCGTTTCTCTACGCTTGGTTTCCAAATTGCCTTCGACTAAACAAGAATAGTCAGGCTTAGTTTATTTAGTTGGGTATATTTAGTGCCCTGTTGTTAAATCGCTTGTATTTTTTAACTAGGAGAGTAAAAAATGGCTATTGATATGTTCATGAAAGTTGAAGGTGTAAATGGCGAATCAAAAGATTCTAACCACAAAGACTGGACTAACATCGAAAGTTTTGACTGGGGTGCAGAGCAACCTGGTTCAATGACTAGCGGTGGTGGCGGTGGTGCCGGTAAAGTCAATTTCAATGACTTGACCGTAGTTGCTGCTATCGATAAAGCAGCTCCAACCATTTTGAAAAACTGCGCTACTGGCCAACACTTGAGCAAAGTAGAAATTTCTGTATGTAAAGCTGGTGGTGAACAAATTGAATACTCACGCACTACATTAGAAGATGTCTTAGTGACCGGTGTGAAATTCATTGGCGTACAAGACAATGATGCTCTGAAAATGCGTTATTCATTCCAAGCTGCAAAAGTGAAAAACCAATATTGGGAACAAACCGATAAAGGTTCTAAAGGTGCTGAAGTTCAAATGGCCTTCAATATCAAAGAAAACAAATCTGCATAATTGATATGTAGATTTAATTAAAAAAGCCTGACTTAAAAGGCGTTTTTAAGTCAGGCTTTATATATAAATGTTTTCACTTTTCAGACGGCACTACTTAACTGAAAAATTAATCTTGTTTTTAACTTCTATTATTCATCTTTATAAATTAAATAAGGGATCATTGAAATGGATTTGAAGACTAAATTATCAGAGATGATTGAGCTTGTACGTTCAAATCCTGACAATCAAGAACATCGTTTAGCACTGATTCAATATCAGTGTCTGTGCGCAAAATGGGAACAGGCTTTAAAACAGATTGGACAATATCAAAAACTGTTTCCTCATACCCAAAAACCTTTAATGCTTTATCTTATTGAAAATATTTCTGCTGAAATGCGGCGTCAGGCAGTTTTGGAAGCCCAACAAAAACCAAAAACACTAGAACAACACGCAAGCAAACTTGATATTCTTCAAAAGCAACTCTCTTTAGTTGCCCATGTTTCAGAACAGAAAAATAAAGCCCTTGTCGATGATTATACTGTGCTATCTGAGAATATAGAAGGCTCGCCCGTACATATTACTTACCTTTTAGCAGATAAATCAGTTTCCGAGATTGATAGTGACTGGATTATGGATGGAGACGTACGTACCGCCTTCGTTTATGAATATTTCTATCAAGGTCACTACTACTGGCAAACATGGAATTCTATTGAAAATATTTCTTTCAAGACACCAAGTTCCTTACTGGACATCATTTGGAGGCCGTCTGAAATCAAATTTACTAATGGTGAATGTATTCAATGTACCAGCCCTGCTCGTTATGCTGTTATGCCTGGTGAAGAAACAGCATGGTCAGATCTACTAATGAAATGTTCACAAACTGACTGGATAGAAATAGCAGAGCAACTCTTTACAGGGGTTGGTCAAAAAACTTTGTATACCGACAACCATGATTTTGGCCTTTTAGATATTTGTAATATTAGATTTGAACAAAATCATTAAAATCTATCCATCTTTCAAACCCAACAATTAAACATGTCGCAATTCAAAAATCAACTGTTACCCTCTTTATTTGACAGACTAACAGATGAAGAGCCACGCAGAAAAAAAGAGGCACGCTCCGATCAGGTCATTAATCTTGATCAATATCGGCAAGCAGTACTGCGTGATATTCTTTATCTACTGAATACATGCAACATGCAAGCAGAAACTATGGGGATTGACCTAACTGAAAATGTACGCTCTTCTACATTAAATTATGGTATCCCTCCCCTTTCTGGTATTAATTTTTCCGATATTGAATGGCAAGATGTGGAACAGAATATCAAACAAGCCATCATCGATTTTGAACCGCGTCTTGAAAATAAGACTCTACAAGTGATCGTAAATACCTCAGACGATGATGACGATGCTTTACACAATAAACTCATTATTGAAATCAAAGGTTACCTGAAACTCAATCCTTATCCTAAAGAATTCTTGCTCCGAACCAGCATGGATGTTGAAACAGGATTGTTTGACTTATTAGATGGGGGAAATGGGGCTTGAATAATAAATTACTGTCTTACTACAACAAAGAGCTAACTTTTCTAAAGGAAATGGGTAAAGAGTTTGCAGCCCAATATCCTAAGATAGCCTCAAGATTAGCTTTAGATACAACTGATATTCCTGACCCCTATGTTGAAAGACTCTTGGAAGGGGTAAGTTTTCTTACTGCACGCACCCAACTTAAACTGGATGCGGAGTATCCTCGTTTTGTCCAAAGAATCTTAGAAGTTGTTTATCCTGACTTCATCAATCAAAAACCGGCTGCAGCTATTGTCAATCTAGAGCCTACTAATCAATATAACGCTGATGTGATCAATCTACTGGAACGAGGAAAAATATTAAGGTCTCTGCCTATTGATGAATTTAGAGTAAGTTGTCCATTTTCTGTAACTAAAACTACTGAAATTCTGCCACTTCGTATTGAAAAAGCCAAATATACTGACTCAATAGGTTATTTACCAAACGCACTCCCTGCACTCAAACAATCCTCTGGTAAGAAAGTACAATCTGCCTTGCGTTTGGATTTTTCATTGAGCGTACCAGGTACATGTTCAGAGATGTTGCCAGATGAATTATCTATATTTTTGGGTACAGAGCTTTCCAAATCATCTTCATTGCTGTTTCTATTGGCTTCTGAATGCGTGGGTGTTGTTTGCCACAGTTACGAAAATCCAAAACAATGGTATTACCCATTACCTACTACACCAGAACATCGTGGTTTTCGAGAAGATGAAGCCTTATCATTTAATTTAGATAAATCGGTGAGTGCATTCCGAATTATGCAGGAGTATTCACGCCTACCGGAAAAGTTTCTATTTATTTCTCAAAAAAATATTAAACAAGCCGTCCAACAAGCCGAAAAAAAAGGACACTTACCTAAAGTACCTGAACATTTAGAGGAAATCGTAAACGATAAGGGAGTCAATAAAAAAATTATTACTTATCGTAAACGCTATTTTAGTCTTTCATTTTTATTCAGTAATAAAATACCTGAATTAACTGAGCTGATCGGTGTAGATGATTTCTCTGTAAATGCCGTACCAGTCGTCAACTTATTCAGAAAAAAAAGCTCACGCTTTCCGGTAAATATTCAAGATCAGGAGTACCATGTCGTTATCGACCGTACCCAGCCCCTGAATTATGAAGTCTACGCTATCGAGCAAGTAAAAGGCTTTGATACCAACAACCTTCAAACCGTAGTATTTTCACCAATGTACAAAGCACCGGATATAGGACTCTTTCCTGAGTCCCAAACTCAACATGCTTATTTTTCTGCTCGTCGTGCTGATAGAGTACCATCCGAAAACTCAGCTAAAAATGGTTTTCGCTCTTCCTATTTAGGTAGTGAGGTATTTTTATCTCTTGCTAATAATCAGAATTACGCCTTTAATTCAAACATACAACACCTTTCTGTCGATACTTGGTGTACAAGCAGAGATTTGCCTCTAATCATGCCTCGAGACGGAGAATCTGACTTTCTTATTGAGGGATTTTTGCCAGTCAAATCAATTAAACTGATTTCTAAATTAACAAGGCCTCAAGAAGCAGTAAGTGAAGATAGGACACTTTGGTCATTTTTAAATCAATTGAGCTTAAATTACCTATCGCTCTTGAATACTGATAAAGAAGATGCGCCTGTTGCTTTGAAAGAGCTTTTAACAGTATTTGTTTCTTCTGAAAGCGATTTACTGAAAAAACAGATTGAATCAATTACACGAGTTGAAACCTCAATTATTAACAAAGTAGTCCGTCATTATGGAGTTGCAGCCCCTATCAGAGGAATCAACATTACCATTACACTAGACGAAGCTCAATTAGGCGGCGTCCATCCTTTCCTATTTGGATCAGTTTTAAACCATTATTTCCGACGTTTGGTGTCTATTAACTCATTTGTACAACTGAGAATTGACACGCTCCAGCAAGGTCATATTGCTACTTGGCCGTCTGAAATTGGAGAGAGAATGATTATATGAGTCCAGTCAACCCTAAAACAGATTTTGGTGACTCATTAGACAATGCTTGGGATGAAAAACTTACAGTCTTTTTAAATAAAGTTTCCTCTCAGCCGTATAAGTATGATTATTTTTCACTCTTGCGCCAGCTTGAGTCCGTTAAATTTATTACTGGTGGGCAAATATTAGGCAAAGCTATTAGCCCCAAAATGGAGAAAATAAGGATCCACCAAAATCCTTCGCTTACTTTTGCCCCACGCAATCTCCAATCGGTAACCTTATCACCACATTATGTAGAAATTTCCATTAATGGATTTGGTCTGTTTGGCCCATCTGGCCCACTACCTCTACATTTAACCGAGTATGCTTATGAACGCCAACATCAACACGGTGACCGGGCATGGGCAGGTTTTGCAAATATGTTGCAACACCGTCTGGCTATCTTATTCTATCGAGCATGGGCTAATGCCCAAAGCATTACATCTTTAGATAAAAATGCTGAAGACCGCTTCGGAAAATATATTGCCAGTTTTAACGGCCTTAACATTCCGACCACACATAACAAAGGCTTAATTCACGAATTTGCCAAACGTTATTTTTCCGGTCTATTGATAAAACAAAGCCGATCTGCAGTCAACCTGCAACAACTGCTCACTCGCTATTTCCAAGTTCCCGTTAACATTCAAACTAACGTGGGGTACTGGGTTAAGGTTGAAGAAGAGAAAACGCAAATTGGGATTATGGGTAACTACACACTTGGTGATGGTTTACTACTAGGTGACAAACTCTATGATGTGCAAAGTAAATTTCGGATTATTATTGGCCCACTTACCTTACCAGCCTACCAATCATTCTTTAAAGACGGTATTAATACAGCCCGTTTACGAGAATGGGTTCGTTTATTTGCCGCAGAAGAATATGAATGGGACATTCAACCTATTCTGATGCAAAAAGAAGTTCCACTGATGGATTTAGGAGGGAACACTCAACTCGGCTTATCAACTTGGCTGGGAAATGTTTCCCGAGACGCAGAAGACTTGATTGTCAGCAATCATTAATCGGCTTTTCAGACGGCCATCGTCGATAAAAGCTTTAGAAAACTATTTTTGGACATATTTGAAATAATTTAACTAAGGACGTCTTATGTCAAACATCAGCCGCAGCGTATTATTTGGTAAGTTAAATACTACTTTGTATAAAACTTTGGAAAATGCCTATACCTTCTGTCGTCTTCGAGAAAACAGCTATGTTGAATTAGTACACTGGCTACACTCTCTACTTCAAACTGAAAAAACAGATATCTTCTGCCTGATAAATCAGTTTAACTTAGATGAAGTCAAAGCACGAAAAGATGTATTGGCTGCAGTAGAAAAATTACCTGTTGGTGCTACTGCCGTTATTGACTTCTCCGAACATATCCAAACCCTTGTCGAACAAACTTGGACATACAGTTCACTAAAATTTGGTACAGACAAAATCCGTACAGCTCATATTTTCTATACCATGCTGCAAAATAAGACTTTACAGGGTATTCTGGCCAATATTTCATCTGAGTTCCTGAAAATCAAACCGGAGACATTGGCAAACAATATTATTGCTATTACTGCTAACTCTGAAGAGAATCTTGATGTTACCCAGAATGCCTTATCTTCCGAGCCTAATGCTACCCACAAAGAAAGTGCCTTAGCTAAATACGGCAGCAATCTTACCGAAAAGGCTAAAAATGGCGAAATAGATCCAATCACAGGCCGTGACACTGAAATCAGACAAATGATTGACATCCTAATGCGTCGCCGTCAAAACAACCCGATTCTTACAGGTGAAGCCGGTGTTGGTAAGACTGCTGTGGTTGAAGCTTTGGCATTACGTTTAGCTGCCGGAGATGTTCCGCCTGGGTTGAAAGACGTTCAATTAATTCTATTGGATATCGGTTTGCTCAAAGCTGGTGCCAGTGTTAGCGGAGAATTTGAATCACGCCTCAGAGCAGTTATGGATGAAGTAGAATCCAGCCCAACCCCAATCGTGCTATTCATCGACGAAATCCATACTTTAATTGGTGCCGGTGGAGCTGTCGGTACTGGTGATGCTGCCAACTTACTCAAACCTGCATTAGCTCGTGGCAAACTTCGTACTATTGGTGCAACCACATGGGCAGAATACAAAAAATATTTTGAAAAAGATCCTGCCCTAACTCGTCGCTTCCAAGTTGTACAAGTAGATGAACCCGATGAAGAAAAAGCCATCAACATGCTTAGGGCATTGAATGCTTCTCTAGAAAAACACCATAAAGTGATTATTCTTGATGAAGCAATCCAGGCTGCTGTAAAACTTTCTCACCGCTATATTCCAGCACGTCAGCTCCCCGATAAAGCTGTAGGCCTGATTGATACTGCCTGCGCACGTGTTGCAGTCAGCCAACATGCTGTACCTGGAAGCATTGAATATCTACGCAAGAAGTCAGAAGCATTAAAACTTGAGCAAGCAAATTTAGAACGTGAGAAAAAACTCAGTTTTGATTCTGAAGCTAGAATCACAAATATTGGTAAAGAATTAACTGAGGTTGAAGGCCGTCTGAAAAAATTAGAAGACAGATGGAAATCTGAAGCAGACTTAGTTGCCGAGCTATTGGCTGTACGTGAACAAATCATGCAGGTTGAACAAGAAACAACCGATGAAGAAAATAAACAGTTGCGTACCCGCCAAAAAGAACTGGTTACTAAATTGAAAAAACTGCAAGGCGTCCAACCTTTGGTTATGCCGTTAGTAGACAGTCGTACGGTTGCTGACGTTGTAGCAGACTGGACTGGAATTCCTGTCGGAAAAATGATGAAAGACGAGGTTGAGGCTGTATTACAGCTTGCTGATACCTTAAATAAGCGCATCATCGGCCAACGCCACGGTTTGGATGCGATTGCCCGCCGTATTCAAACTTCACGCGCCAATCTAGACAATCCCAACAAGCCTATTGGTGTTTTCATGCTTGCTGGCCCTTCCGGCGTGGGTAAAACCGAAACTGCACTGGCTCTAGCCGATACATTATATGGTGGTGAACAAAACGTGATTACCATCAACATGAGTGAATATCAAGAAGCTCATACTGTATCCACTTTGAAAGGAGCTCCTCCAGGTTATGTCGGCTATGGTGAAGGTGGCGTATTGACTGAAGCTGTACGTCGTAAACCTTACAGTGTTGTCTTACTCGATGAAGTAGAAAAAGCACATCCAGATGTTCATGAAATCTTTTTCCAAGTATTCGACAAAGGCTGGATGGAAGATGGCGAGGGCCGCTATATCGACTTTAAAAACACCATTATCATTCTTACCACCAACGTTGGTACAGATTTAATTATGGATATGTGTGATGATCCCGAAATGTTGCCTACTCCAGAAGGCCTAACTAAAGCCCTGCGTACTCCCCTGCTGAAAACTTTCCCAGCTGCTTTATTAGGCCGGATGCAAGTTATTCCTTACTATCCGCTATCCGATGATATGCTCTCAAAAATTGTTGAATTGCAATTAGACCGTATCGTAAAACGCATTAAAGATAATCATGGCATCGACCTACACTATACCCCTGAAGTGTTAAAACTAATCACTTCACGTTGTACAGAAGTTGAATCAGGTGGCCGCATGATCGATGCGATTCTTACCAATACGGTTCTACCACAAATCAGCCAAGAACTACTTACCTGCGCAACACAGGGGAAACAAGTTTTGAGCGTAAATATCGACGCAAGCAATCATGACTTCAATTACCAATATAAATATAAACTTAGAAAGAAAAATACTTTATAATTCTAAGTAAAATAAGAAATCTTAGTATTTCGATCGACAGTCATAGACCAACTAGTTCCTAAAATCTAGGCTGTCGATTAATTTAAAATTTCTATCATTAAATACAATCACTATTGATGTACCTAGGTAACCAAAATGCATGGAAAACTGATAAAATATATATCATTTGCAATGATATCTTTGATGGTAAGCGCATGCGCATCCAACCATAAACCACCAAAAGAATCTGACGAAAGTGGAGAAAAAATTGATGTACAAATCATAGTTTCTCCCGATGTCAATCCAAATTTAGTTGATCAACCTTCCCCCATAAGATTGGATTTATATCAACTGTCATCTGATGGTGAATTTAAAAAAGCAAACTATTTTGATCTTACTAATAATGCTAAAGAAACTTTAGGAGACAAATTAATTCAACAAAACCAATTCATGTTACACCCTGATACGGTTTCTGTATTACCTATCAAGATGGATTCTCATCTGAAATACCTAGGTGTTGTTGCCAGTTATCGTGATTTGGATAATAGTCAATGGAGATTAATTTTATTAAAACAAAAACAACGATGGTATCAGTTTGGGAAACACTATTTCTACGTGAATATTGGGAAAAATGAATTATATCAATTATCGAAATCAGAGATGCAAGAAATGCTAAAAGAATATAAAGAGCGCCATCCTGATGATCCGACTATCAAAGAAAATGGGAAAACTCGTAAGAATAATAGTGATCTGAGCAAAGGCATTTTCCGCGAGGAATAAATACTTATATATAAAGAATTTGAGGTTGAATGCATGGCAATTGAAGCAAAAGTAGTTTGGTCGGAGGGAATCTTTATTACCCCACAGCATTTCCAGCAATTTGAACGTTATCTTGAGTCTGGATTACGTCAACTAGCTGTTTCTAAAGAAGGTTATTTTTGGGGATTTTCATCTTTAGTACTGGATTCAGACGGCCTCAAACATGGTGTTCTTGGTATTCGTGAAGCAGAAGGTATTTTTCCTGATGGTTCTATATTTGTGTTTTCCCAAAAACAACTTGAAAATTTAAGCTTAAAAGTACCTGCAAACATAAAAGATACCAAAGTTTGCTTAGCCATTACTCTGCCATCCTCTGTCAATAATGAGATTGACTTTCTAAATCAAAATTCTGCTCACTCTTACCGATATAAAGCATTTGAGAAAACCCTTGCAGATACAACAAACTCCGAATTAGACGGTCGCCAAATTACACTAGCAGATCTTAATCCTACATTGATTTTAGAAAATGATTTAACTAGCAATCAAACTGCCCTTCCTATTGCAGTTATCCGATCCAGTTCAGCAGACTTTGAAATCATTCTAGACGAATCATATATTCCACCTTCCCTAGGAAGCCAAAAGCAACAACACCTAAAAGCTTACATTTCAGAAATATATGGCTTATTAATGCAAAAAAGCAATAGTCTAGCTAACGCTGTAAACGACCCGAATACCGGAGGTTCTGTTGAAGTAATGGACTTTATGATGCTTCAGACCATCAATCGGTATCTGGCTTATTTGCATCATGAAAATGAAGGCGCTCGTCAAACTCATCCAGAACAATTATTTGTCAACTTATCAAAATTATGTGCTGATTTAATGACTTTCCTTCCTTCACGCAAGGTAGGAGATGTTCCTATTTATGAACACAATGATCTAGCATCATGTTTTGGTAAATTATTTTTTAACTTGCGCAAATCACTGTCTATTGTACTTGAACAAAGAGCAATTAGAATTCCATTAGATTTGCGTGATGAAGCAACCCGAGTCGCCCAAACTCCTGATCAAAGCTTACTGGATAAAGCTTCATTTGTCCTAGCCATCAAAGCTGATATGCCTAACGAAGCCTTACGCCAAAAAATTCCAAGTGTAGTAAAAATAGGTACTGTAGAAAAAGTTAAGGAATTGGTTGCTTACCATTTACCTGGAATTAAAGTTCATGCGTTATCCGTGGCACCAAGAGAATTACCATACCATAGTGGTTATGTTTATTTTGAATTAGATAAAAAACATGAATTATGGGATATGTTTGATACTTCCTCAGGTATGGCTTTCCATTTGGCTGGTAATTTCCCTAATTTAGATGTTGAATTTTGGGCGATTAAGTCTTTAAGTTAATTTGATTTAATTTGGAATTTCATTATGAATAACCAGAATAATACTGCAAACAACGCAGTAAATGTTTATAACCCTTTAATTGAAGCTGCTAAACCTGTTCTTATCTTGGCTAACTCTATGCAGCAAACTACTAGTCAATTATCTACTGACAGCCTAATTAATAAATTCTCTCTCTTAATTAATAATTTTGAAGAGAATGCTGAAAAAAATGGAGCTAAATATGATGCCATTCAGGCTGCAAAATACTGTCTTTGTACATTTGTAGATGAATTAGCAGTCCGTGCAGGCTGGGCTGATGAAACTTGGTCAAAGAATAGCTTATTAGTATCTTTTTACGATGAAACTTGGGGTGGAGAACGTTTTTTTGAAATCATTCAAAATTTGAAACAAGATTCTGATAAGAATATTGATTTATTGGAGTTTATGTATTTATGCCTACAATTTGGTTACAAAGGTAAGTACCAGGTTCTAAACAATGGGGAGCTTGAGATCGATAAAATTAAAAGGGACCTACTTGCCTTAATTCACAGTAAACGACCTGACCAAACTGCTAATCTTTTTAAACATAACCCGATTATTACAAATAATATTCAAAGGAAACGCAGGCTTGCTATTCCTTTATGGGTAGTAGGCGTATTAGGAGCTGTTGCATTAGGTGTAGGCTATTTTACAATGCAATGGTCATTAGGAGATAAATTCAATACAGCCAGTACAAAAGTAAACAGCCTCAAACTCCCTTCAGTAATCACCAAACAACAGGATACACAAAAAACAGTCCGACTACGGCCTTTATTGGAAAATGAGATTGCTAGAAAATTAGTATCTGTGGAAGATTTTCAAGACAGAAGCACTGTTACTATTTTAGGTGATGGCTTATTTGAATCCGGCTCTGCACAAATTCAAGACCAATATTATCCTGTTTTGGCTGCGGTTAGCCAAGCCTTAGATAGTGTGGAAGGACAAATTATTGTTACGGGATACACTGACAATCAGCCAATTCAGAGCTTAAATTTTCCATCCAACTGGCATTTATCACAGGCTCGGGCAGATGCAGTAAAAGAAATTTTATTGAATTACGTTAAAAATGGTGGAACACGCATCCGTTCTGAAGGGCGAGGCTCAACCGATCCTGTAGCACCAAACGATACTTTGGAGAACAGGGCTAAAAACCGAAGGGTTGAAATTACATTATTTACTACAGGAACTGGACCCAAACTAGGTAGCACAGTCGAAATAAAAAACAATACCTCCAATCCTTAACAAAACGGTAGTGCAAACACACAATAATCTATTTTAGATTGATACGGAAAAAATAGACATGAAAAAAATTATTTATTTTCTAGGTTCTCGCTCTTTATGGGTGATGTTGGGTATTACTGGCCTAATTATATTAGTATGGTTTATTGGCCCATTAATCTCCATAGGTGAAGTTCGCCCCTTAGTAAGCAAAACTATTCGTTTTGCAGTGTGTGCCACTATTATTGGTATTTGGTTGGCTAAAGCTGTATTTCGCCAATATCGTGAATCCCGACGAAACGCTGCTTTATTGAAAGAAATTCGAGCAGCCCAAGAACCTATTTTAAAAAGTGCAAATGATGTTAGCTCTATGAGCCGCCAGTTTGCTGAAATGGACAAAGTATTAAAGAATGCTAAATTTTCTAAATCTAAAAACAGTTTGTTGGCTAGACTAGAAGAAGGTCAATACCTCTATCAAATGCCATGGTATGTTGTCCTAGGGGCAGCAGGATCTGGTAAAACGACTGCACTCAAACGTTCTGGCCTTAACTTCCCCTTAGAGAGCACTTTGGGGACATCTGTAAGTGGCCTAGCAGGTACACGAGATTGTGATTGGTTCCTATCGGATGAAATAGTATTTCTCGATACAGCTGGTAGATTATCTTTACATGACAATCATAGCAGTAAAGATTCTAGTGACTGGGAAGAATTTGTAACGCTGCTACAACGTTACCGACCTAAACAGCCAATAAACGGAGTATTGGTTACTGTAGGCGTAGATGATTTATTGGGCGGAAAAACCAATATAACAGAAATCTCAGTAGAACTGCGTAAAAGAATCCATGAAATGCATACTAAATTAGGTATACATTTTCCAGTTTATCTTATGATAACCAAATTAGATTTATTGCATGGTTTTAATGAATTCTTTAACCATCTAACTGAAGAACAAAGAAATCAATATTTAGGGATTCCTCTATCTAATACAGAAGGAATGGAAACCCCTATCGCTACTGCTTCTAATGCCTTAGCAGATATTGTAGATAAATTACGCTCCTCTATGTTGGGTACTGTTCACCAATTAGAATCCACTGAAGACAAGGCTGCGGCTTTTGCATTCCCTGAGGAGTTCGAGCGTCTTAATCAGGCCGTACTTTCCCTATTTAAAGAACTGTCTAAATCTTCAAAATTTGAGCAACCTATCGCATGGAGAGGTGTTTATTTTTCAAGCTCAACTCAAACAGGACAACATCTCAACCCTATACTGGAAGGTTTGCAAAGTGATTTCCAATTATCTAAAAAATACTTGGATTCAAACCAGGCCTCTACTCAGAATAACGAACATAGCTTTTTCTTAAATAGACTATTTGCTGACGTTATTTTAAGCGAGGCAAATTTGGCTGGTGAGAATAAATCTTGGTTTGTCAAAAAACAAATCTTGTATTGGCTAGGTATTGGAGCTATTGCAACTGTAGTAATCGCATGTTTGACAATGATGTTGAATAGTTACTCCAATAACCAATCATATCTTGAACAGGTTGATAAAAAAGCAACTGACTTAGCTTCAGATGTAAAAAAATATACAGACGGCCCTGATTTACTTAAGGCTGTAACATTTGCTGAACAAGTTAGAGATACAACTACCAGTAAAGAAATTCCAGATTTATTATCCCCTCCGCTCAGCTATCGTATTGGCCTTTATCAAGGCAGCCAAATGAAAGATGTTGGGGAGTCAGCCTATTATAGAATTCTTCAAGACAACGTAATGCCATTAATCAGCTATAAGTTGGATGAACTTCTACGCACAGCTAATGGCTCCAACAATATTAATAGCTATGATGCATTAAAAGCTTATCTTATGATGTTCCACAAAGAACATTTTGATGCTGCTTTTATGCAAAACTGGTTAATGTCCAATTTGTCTAAAACAGAATCATCAGGTATGAGTGACCAACAAAAAAAATCTGTTGAAAAAGCTCTGAATCAGATTCTTTCAAAACAAAGCATTACACCAAGCGTTCCCTATGATGAAGAATTAGTAGAACGTCGTAGACAGGAAATTGCGCAAAGAGACATTGCAACCATGGTATTAGAAGATACCATAAATACAGTTACTCTCTCTGGAAAGGGAGGAGTTACACCTGTATCCTTTTCAAGTATGGGTGGAGTGCAAAGTCACTTGTTATTCCGACGTAAGACTGGTGGAACTCTGAAAGAACCTATTAACTTTATTTATACCAAAGAAGCCTACATTACTAAAGTTTTGCCTGCTATGGTTAAATCTGCAGAGCAGTTTTTTAATGAAGACAACTGGGTATTAGGTGACTATGCTTCTTTAAGTCAAAGCAAGGCATCTGTCCTTTCTGATGCCCAAAGAATCTATTTCAGTAATTACATCAAAGTTTGGAATAGTTATTTATCTGATTTGTCATTAGTAACACCAAAGTCATCACGAGAGAGTACTCAAATTGCTAAGCTGCTATCTGAAAAGAACTCACCTTTAGTCAATATTATTAAAGGAATTAGTGATAATACGACTTTAACTATTGACAAACGAATAACAGAAAAAGCTGGAAGCAAAATTACTGATTGGTTAAATAGAGCGGGACTCTCGAAACTCTTAGAGAGTGAAGAGGGGAATAATGTAAAGAATGAATTAGCTGCTTTAAAACAAGCAACTCCAGTCGATGATGCTTTTGCAGATTTCCATATATTAACTGAAACCACTAATGATCAACCTCCAGCTATTAATAACGTTACAGAAGCTATAAATGATTTATATGTTTATTTAGTTGCCGTTAATGTTGCTGTAGAAAAAGGAGTGGACTTACCACCTGATGATCCTTTCGTAAAATACAAGGCTGAAGTAAATAGACTGCCACCTCCCTTTCGCCAAATGTTAGATAACTTTTCTGAAATTATTCTGAAAAACACTAACAAAATTGTTGATGAAAAAATTTTATCTACTTTAGAAAAACAAATGGCCACATTGACTAATAGTTGTCAAGAAATACATCAACAAGGATACCCTTTCGATAAAGGATCGGAGGACAATGTCGCATTAGAGAGTTTCACCAGTATATTTGGTCCCAATGGTATCTACAGTAAATTTACCAACTTGACTGGTGAAGCTGCCGTATTGGCACGCTCAGAAAAACTGGAAACTTTAACTGCTAAAAATGATGCGTTTAAAGATCGTTTTGCAAAGCTAAATGATATAGCAGACATTCGACAAGGGTATTTTGATAAAGGATCAGAAACTCCTACATTCGACTTTTCAATTAAAGTTTTAATTCTTGATACCAGTTTAGAAAGTGTAAATATTTCATATGCAGGTAAGAGCTATGTATACAGCCATGGTCCTGTAAATCCTGTAACCTTTACTTGGCCATCCAAGAGTGAAAATGCTTTAGCTAAAATAGATATCTCATCTCCCCAAATCAACAGCGCAGGTATTAGTTCAACTGGGCCGTGGTCAATCTTCCGCCTTATTGAAAAAGGTAAAATTATTCGCCAAACAGGAAATACCACTGTTGTCGAATACAATATTAAAGGAAAAAATCTTATACTTGAATTTACTACTTCTACTGCCTTTAATCCATTTAATTTAAGTAAATTACGGAATTTTCAGTGTATTTAAAAGTTTCAATAGAGATGTAAATAATATTATCTAAAATATCACTTCCACATATTTTATCCCTATTTAAAATATAGGATAAAAATACTTCTAACCGGAATATTGGTTTAAGATTGACAAGGAGTTTCCCGAAATGAATAGAACTATCGTTGCTCATACGCCTTTGGGATCACAACTATTATTCAAAAAAATGCTTGGAACAGAATCCGTTTCAAATCTGTTTGAGTTCAATATTACATTGGTCTCCCCAAACCCAAATTTACAAGGCAAAGATATTATTGGTCAGTTTGTAACATTGGAAATTGATACTGAAGCAAGCAGTCCTCGTTACCTAAATGGTCTGGTTACCGATTTCGGTTATATTGGAGAAGATGAGGACGAGGAAGGTTATCATGCCTATACTTGTACCACTCGCCCATTCATGTGGTACCTCACTCAAAATACAGACAGCAGGGTTTTCGTTGATAAGTCCGTATTAGATATCGCTAATGAAGTCTTAGCACCATTCGGATTCCCATACCAGATAAAATGTCAAAAAGGGTATCGAACAAGAGGCTTTTGTGTTCAATATCAAGAAAATAGCTTTGATTTCTTAAACCGCCTATTTGAACAAGAAGGTATCTACTATTATTTTGCCCACAGTAACGGTTCACATGAGCTGGTTATTACTGATGATGTCGGTGTTTTAGAAGCTATTTCATCCCCTAACATCCCCTACCACTCTCGAAATACTGCACCAGGGGCACCAAATATCGCCTATATTGATATTTGGGAAGAACGAGATGCTTTAAAATCTAGTCAATTTGTTACTCGAGAATACAATTATAAAAATGCTAAAGTACCGATGATGTCTTCAGACTCAGTTCATGACTTTAATTCGGTATCTATGGAACACTATGACTTCTACACAGGTTTTAGTGATGTGGCAGAAGCACAAAATTACAGTCAGGTTCGTAGTGAAGATTTGAAAAGCCAAACCAAGATTATTACTGGCTCAGGCACTGCACTGACACTTGCTCCAGGTTATACGTTTATCCTGAGCAAACACCCTCATGCATCTTCTAATACCGAATATACTATTTTAAAAGCTGATTATGATTTCGAAGAGGCAGGCTATACGTCTGGAGACCGTATTGGCAAATTTAGAATTTCATTCCGCGTATTACCTAAATCTTATCCATACCGCCCTCCTCTTAAAACTCCCAAGCCAAAAGTTTTAGGGACACAAGCAGCTACGGTAACAGGACCTGCAGGTGAAGAGGTCTACACCAATGAATATGGCGATATTAAAGTCCAGTTCCACTGGGATCGCTATGGAAAAATGGATGAAAACAGTTCCAACTGGGTACGAGTAACTCAGGGCTCTGCTGGTGCTGGCTATGGCTCTATTAATACACCACGCATTGGCGAAGAAGTACTGGTTGATTTTATTAATGGCGATGCTGATCGACCCATTGTATTAGGCCGTCTGTATAACAGCGCAATGTCGCCACCATGGGGATTTCCTGCTGCAGCTAAGCAATCCGGTATCAAGAGTAAAAGTTTTAACTCTCCATTAGCCAACTTTAACGAACTGATGTTCAATGATACTGCTGGGTCTGAAATGGTCAACTTCCAGGCACAGAAAGACTTGACCTCACTTGTTAAGAATAATGAAACCCGTAACGTCAACAACGACCGAACCACTACAATTGGTAATAATGAAACTGTAACAGTAGTAGGTGATCGAGCTAAAACCGTTCAAAAAAACGAAACTGCCTCAATTACCCAAAACCGTACCAAATCAGTCGGCCAAAACGAAACTTCCAGTATTACCCAAAACCAAAGCATTAGTGTTGGCCAAAACCAAAGTACTTCTGTGGGTAAAGATCAGAGTGTTTCTGTCGCTAAAAATCGAACCCATTCTGTTGGCCTCGATGAAAACATTGGCATCGGAAAAAATCAGGCTTTAACCGTAGGCTTGGATCAAAACGTTTCTATCGGCAAAAATCAAGCATTGACCGTTGGTGCCAATCGTAACAAAACCATTGTATCCAACGAGGTAAGCAGCATTGGTGGCAATAAGCAGGAAACCGTCAGCCTAAATGGTATGAGCAACGTTGGTATCGGACAAATGACCAACATTGGCGCTGGCTATATGCTAAACGTCGGAGGTGGTTGGATGACCAACGTTGTTGGTGCCGAAATGCATAGCGTTGGCCTAGTTATGGGACTTAATGCAGGTTTAAATATTGGCCTTAATGCCGGCAATAAAATTACCTTATCTGCTGGGAGCAAAATTACCCTTCAAGTAGGCAACTCAATGATTGTAATAGATAAAAATAAAATCTCTATCGTTAGTAAAAAAGTTAAGATCGTTGGCACTAATGTAGTAGATATGGATGGTAAAAAAGTCGATATCAACTAGAAGAAAAGGTATATAAATGTTCGAATTGGAGAACTTTACCTGCTTTCATACGCAGCAATTTAAAAACATCGACCAGTTAGATCGAACATATGATGTCGTAGTTGCTAAAGTCAGTTATGAGTTTGAAATCGATCCTGTAACTGGAAAAACCGTACTTAAGTTTGCCCAAACGCAGACGCCTCTTACATTTGCAGATACTTTTTACGGTGAACCATCTCAAACTTCAACTCAGTTTGAAAGCGACTTCTGCCTTTATAAACCTAAAACTGATTTAGTGGTCAATGCAATCGCCTATGCACATGATGACACTCCCGCTCGGCAACTTGCTGTAGCGGTGAGTGTTGGCGATTACCAAAAAAGTCTGGCTCTTACTGGCGAGCGCTACTGGGTAAGAGAGATAGCCGGATGGTCTCTAAGCGAACCAGATCCTATTCTCTCCTTGCCCATCCGCTATGAATTTGCCTTTGGCGGTAGTGCAGTTGAAGACGATCATGAGGGGCATCAGCAAAATCCTGTCGGTATTGGTTATTATCCCAAATCCCAACTCAAACAAAATGGGTTCAAAAGGATATTAAAGGCTCACCAGATTTATGACCCAAGCCATCCGGTACGAGATCCTGCTGAAAATGTTGCTCCTGAAGGATTTGGCTTTATGCCCCGTTATTTTGCGCAACGGGCACAACATTCAGGTACTGCCGATGCAGAATGGATAGCTAACCGTGCACCTTTATTACCAAAAGATTTTTCTATGGCTTATTGGAACGGTGCTCATCCTTCCCTTCAATTGCCACATCTAAAGCCTAACCATATCTATACACTAGGATTTACCGGCATGGTACATTCCTTTCAAGCGCCCAATCAGTACTTTACTGTCGAACTACCGGTAGAGACTGTATTTGTACATGCCCATACCGCATCTAATATGTCTTTGTGTAAAGACATGGTGTTGGATACCGTACTCGTTGATGTAGAACAACGCCGCATCGACTGTACATACCGGACTTCTTTTGCAGAAGAGCTGGAAATTTCTGCATGTCAACTCAGGTTTATTGCTCGACATGAACGGGCAGAACAAATCGCAGCCGCAGTTGCATGCCATACTTCACAAGACAAATTTATCCCGATACCGCCTTCTCTTGCGGCACTCGCGTAAACAACTAAAAGACCGTCTGATTATCAACCGATTGTAGCCAATTTTTCAGACGACCCCATCCCCCCAACAGGAGCACCCAATGGCCGTCAATAAAATCGCCCGTAAAAGCAGCAAATTCCGCGTTGTCTTTACCGTCCCCGATTTCTGCTGGCCGCC
>NZ_JBQCUY010000012.1:0-5979 GCF_051962805.1 Neisseria sp. P0008.S002
TTTCGCCTTAGCCGGGCCGATACCCGGCAATGCCTCCAGTTCGGCAGAAGAGGCCGTATTGACGTTCACGGCAGCCAAAGAGAATGCCGTACACACGGCGGCAAAGACACCAAATAAAAATTTCTTCATCAGGGTTTTCCTATAACGTGTTGGATTGAATCAACCGGGCCGTCTGCAGGACGGTTTTCCCCACCCCGCCGACACTGCCACACGACAGTAGAACACGGCCCTATTCCATATAAATGCATACGACATAATAACGCAAATACCGTTCGATTTCAAATATTCTAAACAGTTAACCGTAACTTTCGGCACTTTATGTTCAAGAATAACAACATAGTTATCATCCTTTAATTTAAACAACAAGAATGCACGAGTCATCAAACCGACAGAACCGACAGGCATGTAAAAAGCCCCCGACATCAGTCGGGGGCTTCGGAATGGGTGTTTGGCGGTGACCTACTTTCACATGGAAGAACCACACTATCATCGGCGCTGAGTCGTTTCACGGTCCTGTTCGGGATGGGAAGGCGTGGGACCAACTCGCTATGGCCGCCAAACTTAAACTGTTACAAATCGGTAAAGCCTTAATCAATATATTTGGTGATGACTGAATCAGTCAGTAAGCTTTTATCTCTTGAAGTTCTTCAAATGATAGAGTCAAGCCTCACGAGCAATTAGTATGGGTTAGCTTCACGCGTTACCGCGCTTCCACACCCCACCTATCAACGTCCTGGTCTCGAACGACTCTTTAGTGTGGTTAAACCACAAGGGAAGTCTCATCTTCAGGCGAGTTTCGCGCTTAGATGCTTTCAGCGCTTATCTCTTCCGAACTTAGCTACCCGGCTATGCAACTGGCGTTACAACCGGTACACCAGAGGTTCGTCCACTCCGGTCCTCTCGTACTAGGAGCAGCCCCCGTCAAACTTCCAACGCCCACTGCAGATAGGGACCAAACTGTCTCACGACGTTTTAAACCCAGCTCACGTACCACTTTAAATGGCGAACAGCCATACCCTTGGGACCGACTACAGCCCCAGGATGTGATGAGCCGACATCGAGGTGCCAAACTCCGCCGTCGATATGAACTCTTGGGCGGAATCAGCCTGTTATCCCCGGAGTACCTTTTATCCGTTGAGCGATGGCCCTTCCATACAGAACCACCGGATCACTATGTCCTGCTTTCGCACCTGCTCGACTTGTCGGTCTCGCAGTTAAGCTACCTTTTGCCATTGCACTATCAGTCCGATTTCCGACCGGACCTAGGTAACCTTCGAACTCCTCCGTTACTCTTTGGGAGGAGACCGCCCCAGTCAAACTGCCTACCATGCACGGTCCCCGACCCGGATTACGGGTCTGGGTTAGAACCTCAAAGACACCAGGGTGGTATTTCAAGGACGGCTCCACAGAGACTGGCGTCTCTGCTTCAAAGCCTCCCACCTATCCTACACAAGTGACTTCAAAGTCCAATGCAAAGCTACAGTAAAGGTTCACGGGGTCTTTCCGTCTAGCAGCGGGTAGATTGCATCTTCACAACCACTTCAACTTCGCTGAGTCTCGGGAGGAGACAGTGTGGCCATCGTTACGCCATTCGTGCGGGTCGGAACTTACCCGACAAGGAATTTCGCTACCTTAGGACCGTTATAGTTACGGCCGCCGTTTACTGGGGCTTCGATCCGATGCTTGCACATCTTCAATTAACCTTCCAGCACCGGGCAGGCGTCACACCCTATACGTCCACTTTCGTGTTAGCAGAGTGCTGTGTTTTTAATAAACAGTCGCAGCCACCTATTCTCTGCGACCCTCCAGGGCTTACGGAGCAAGTCCTTAACCTTAGAGGGCATACCTTCTCCCGAAGTTACGGTATCAATTTGCCGAGTTCCTTCTCCCGAGTTCTCTCAAGCGCCTTAGAATTCTCATCCTGCCCACCTGTGTCGGTTTGCGGTACGGTTCGATTCAAACTGAAGCTTAGTGGCTTTTCCTGGAAGCGTGGTATCGGTTACTTCATGTCCGTAGACACTCGTCGTCACTTCTCGGTGTTAAGAAGACCCGGATTTGCCTAAGTCTTCCACCTACCGGCTTAAACAAGCTATTCCAACAGCTTGCTAACCTAACCTTCTCCGTCCCCACATCGCATTTGAATCAAGTACAGGAATATTAACCTGTTTCCCATCGACTACGCATTTCTGCCTCGCCTTAGGGGCCGACTCACCCTACGCCGATGAACGTTGCGTAGGAAACCTTGGGCTTTCGGCGAGCGGGCTTTTCACCCGCTTTATCGCTACTCATGTCAACATTCGCACTTCTGATACCTCCAGCACACTTTACAATGCACCTTCATTGGCCTACAGAACGCTCCCCTACCATGCCAGTAAACTGGCATCCGCAGCTTCGGTTATAGATTTGAGCCCCGTTACATCTTCCGCGCAGGACGACTCGACCAGTGAGCTATTACGCTTTCTTTAAATGATGGCTGCTTCTAAGCCAACATCCTGGCTGTCTGGGCCTTCCCACTTCGTTTACCACTTAATCTATCATTTGGGACCTTAGCTGGCGGTCTGGGTTGTTTCCCTCTTGACAACGGACGTTAGCACCCGCTGTCTGTCTCCCGAGGAACCACTTGATGGTATTCTTAGTTTGCCATGGGTTGGTAAGTTGCAATAACCCCCTAGCCATAACAGTGCTTTACCCCCATCAGTGTCTTGCTCGAGGCACTACCTAAATAGTTTTCGGGGAGAACCAGCTATCTCCGAGTTTGTTTAGCCTTTCACCCCTATCCACAGCTCATCCCCGCATTTTGCAACATGCGTGGGTTCGGTCCTCCAGTACCTGTTACGGCACCTTCAACCTGGCCATGGATAGATCACTCGGTTTCGGGTCTACACCCAGCAACTGTTCGCCCTATTAAGACTCGGTTTCCCTACGCCTCCCCTATTCGGTTAAGCTCGCTACTGAATGTAAGTCGTTGACCCATTATACAAAAGGTACGCAGTCACACCACAAGGGTGCTCCCACTGTTTGTATGCATCAGGTTTCAGGTTCTATTTCACTCCCCTCCCGGGGTTCTTTTCGCCTTTCCCTCACGGTACTGGTTCACTATCGGTCGATGATGAGTATTTAGCCTTGGAGGATGGTCCCCCCATATTCAGACAGGATTTCACGTGTCCCGCCCTACTTTTCGTACGCTTAGTACCACTATTGAGATTTCGAATACGGGACTATCACCCACTATGGTCAAGCTTCCCAGCTTGTTCTTCTATCTCGACAGTTATCACGTACAGGCTCCTCCGCGTTCGCTCGCCACTACTTGCGGAATCTCGGTTGATTTCTTTTCCTCCGGGTACTTAGATGGTTCAGTTCTCCGGGTTCGCTTCGCTTATCCTATGTATTCAGATAAGGATACCTCCTAAGAGGTGGGTTTCCCCATTCGGACACCGCGGGATCATAGCTTTATTGCCAGCTCCCCCACGCTTTTCGCAGGCTTACACGTCCTTCGTCGCCTATCATCGCCAAGGCATCCACCTGATGCACTTATTCACTTGACTCTATCATTTCAAGAACCTCTTTGACTTCGTTTGCCTACCCGTTGACTAGGGAAGCAAACTTGAAATTCCTACTTTGATAAAGCTTACTGCTTTGTTGTGTCTTAATCCTGCCTTTTGTGTTTCAGGATTAAGTCGATACAATCATCACCCAAATACTGTGTTTGTTTCCTTTTCTCTTGCAAGAGATTTTTCATCCTTTGCAAAGAACAAAAAATTAAAACAAACTCATTGTCTTTGTTTGTTGATTTCGGCTTTCCAATTTGTTAAAGATCGATGCGTCAATATTTCACTTCGCAAATCAAAATAAGCTGCTAAGTATAGCAGGCTTCCTTTGATTTGTAAAGTTCTTGGTGGAGGCAAACGGGATCGAACCGATGACCCCCTGCTTGCAAAGCAGGTGCTCTACCAACTGAGCTATGCCCCCGTTCTTGGTGGGTCTGGGAGGACTTGAACCTCCGACCCCACGCTTATCAAGCGTGTGCTCTAACCAGCTGAGCTACAAACCCGGATTCTCTTCTTAAGCGAATCTTGTCTTCACTCAAGCTTTTCTCTTCCGCATCTTTTACAGTTTACCGATAAGTGTGAATGCATCAGGCCTCTTCTTTCTCTAGAAAGGAGGTGATCCAGCCGCAGGTTCCCCTACGGCTACCTTGTTACGACTTCACCCCAGTCATGAAGCATACCGTGGTAAGCGGGCTCCTTGCGGTTACCCTACCTACTTCTGGTATCCCCCACTCCCATGGTGTGACGGGCGGTGTGTACAAGACCCGGGAACGTATTCACCGCAGTATGCTGACCTGCGATTACTAGCGATTCCGACTTCATGCACTCGAGTTGCAGAGTGCAATCCGGACTACGATCGGTTTTGTGAGATTGGCTCCACCTCGCGGCTTGGCTACCCTCTGTACCGACCATTGTATGACGTGTGAAGCCCTGGTCATAAGGGCCATGAGGACTTGACGTCATCCCCACCTTCCTCCGGCTTGTCACCGGCAGTCTCATTAGAGTGCCCAACTAAATGATGGCAACTAATGACAAGGGTTGCGCTCGTTGCGGGACTTAACCCAACATCTCACGACACGAGCTGACGACAGCCATGCAGCACCTGTGTTACGGTTCCCGAAGGCACTCCTCCGTCTCTGGAGGATTCCGTACATGTCAAGACCAGGTAAGGTTCTTCGCGTTGCATCGAATTAATCCACATCATCCACCGCTTGTGCGGGTCCCCGTCAATTCCTTTGAGTTTTAATCTTGCGACCGTACTCCCCAGGCGGTCAATTTCACGCGTTAGCTACGCTACTAAGCAATCAAGTTGCCCAACAGCTAATTGACATCGTTTAGGGCGTGGACTACCAGGGTATCTAATCCTGTTTGCTACCCACGCTTTCGAGCATGAACGTCAGTGTTATCCCAGGAGGCTGCCTTCGCCATCGGTATTCCTCCACATCTCTACGCATTTCACTGCTACACGTGGAATTCTACCTCCCTCTGACACACTCTAGTCACCCAGTTCAGAACGCAGTTCCCAGGTTGAGCCCGGGGATTTCACATCCTGCTTAAGTAACCGTCTGCGCTCGCTTTACGCCCAGTAATTCCGATTAACGCTCGCACCCTACGTATTACCGCGGCTGCTGGCACGTAGTTAGCCGGTGCTTATTCTTCAGGTACCGTCATCAGCTGTCGGTATTAGCAACAGCCTTTTCTTCCCTGACAAAAGTCCTTTACAACCCGAAGGCCTTCTTCAGACACGCGGCATGGCTGGATCAGGCTTGCGCCCATTGTCCAAAATTCCCCACTGCTGCCTCCCGTAGGAGTCTGGGCCGTGTCTCAGTCCCAGTGTGGCGGATCATCCTCTCAGACCCGCTACTGATCGTCGCCTTGGTAGGCCTTTACCCCACCAACTAGCTAATCAGATATCGGCCGCTCGAATAACGCAAGGCCCGAAGGTCCCCTGCTTTCCTCCTCAGAGAATATGCGGTATTAGCTAATCTTTCGATTAGTTATCCCCCATTACTCGGTACGTTCCGATATATTACTCACCCGTTCGCCACTCGCCACCCAAGAAGCAAGCTTCTCTGTGCTGCCGTCCGACTTGCATGTGTAAAGCATGCCGCCAGCGTTCAATCTGAGCCAGGATCAAACTCTTATGTTCAATCTCTAACTTATAACTTCTGGTCTGCTTCAAAGAAACCGACAGGACAATGTCTAAAACATCATCTTGTCTGTCTTTCAAACAGTGTGAGGCCTAATGCACTCACACTTATCGGTAATCTGTTTTTTAAAGAGCGAATCGAATTATACAGTACATTTAGCAAATGTCAACTAAAATTATCGAAAATTCTAACTAACTGTGTTATACTGTCTGCTTCGTTTTCTTCACCGCGTCAGCAGCGAAGAACCGAACTATACGCCTACCTACAAAACCAGTCAACAC
>NZ_JBQCUY010000013.1:0-5813 GCF_051962805.1 Neisseria sp. P0008.S002
GGACGCATTCAAGAAGCCCGCAACAGCCAAACCGGCCGCAGCGAAACCTTCGCCTTCGACCCCGCCCACAACATCCTCGACATCCCGACATCTACCCCCTCTCCCGCGGGAGAGGGTCGTGGAGAGGGCAAAACGACCGCTCCGATTTCAGACGACACCAAAACTCAAGGTCGTCTGAAATCACCTGCCAACCCCAACCTTACCGCCGGCAACCGCCTCAAAGAATACAACGGCATCGAATACACCTACGATGCATTGGGCAACCTGATCTACCGCCAGCTGCCTAATGGCGAAAACCAATATTACCAATACGATTTAGAAAACCAACTCGTCCGCGCCGAAATCAAAAAGCCCGCCGGCAATACCGAGATCTGGACCTACGCCTACGACCCGTTCGGAAGACGCCTTTCCAAAGAGCGCCAAGACAAACTCGCCTGGACGAGTACCGAACCGAAACGCACCCACTTCGTCTGGGACGGCAGCCGCCTGTTGCAGGAGTACACCTACAAAGGCTGCTACACCTATATCTACACCGACCAAGACAGCTACGAACCCTTAGCCCAAGTCTTTGACAACGCCAAAGACGGCAAGCAATACCTCGCCTATTTCCACACCGACCAAGTCGGCATCCCGCGCGAGATGACCGACATCCACGGCAATCTTTTGTGGTACGGCGAATACACCGCCTGGGGTCGTCTGAAAAAGGATGAGCGGGTTTACAAGAACGCGCATCAGCCGTTCAGATTGCAGAACCAGTATTATGATGAAGAGACCGGGCTGCATTACAACCTGATGAGGTATTACGAGGCGGAGACAGGGCGTTTCATTAACCAAGACCCGATTGGGTTGTTGGGTGGGGATAACCTGTATCAGTTTGCTCCTAATATTCAAAGTTGGTTTGATATTTTAGGTTTAGCAAAAACTCCAAAAGTTAAATTAGGTTCTCTAGGTGAAGTCCGTTCTGCTTCTGTGGTTTTAAAACGTAGTCATTTAGGAAAAGGAAAAGCTACAAATCAGGGTAACCGTGATTATGCTAGAGGATTAGGCAAATGTGATGATGATGCTGGGCATATTTTAGGTAAGCTTTTAGGTGGTTCAAGAAGTAATCAAAATATGTTTCCTCAGTTAAGAAAAATTAAT
Organism: Neisseria sp. P0008.S002; assembly: GCF_051962805.1. Lineage (NCBI taxonomy): Bacteria > Pseudomonadati > Pseudomonadota > Betaproteobacteria > Neisseriales > Neisseriaceae > Neisseria > Neisseria sp. P0008.S002. Next base: position 1,141 of record NZ_JBQCUY010000013.1, read on the forward strand.
AGAGGAGCTTATAGAGATTTTGAAAGAAAAGTTCATAATATTATAGATAAAGATGGCAAGGCGTTATTGAAATGGAAATTTGAATATGCCAATGGTGGAACACGGCCTACTGGTGTTGTTTATGAGGTATTTCAACGTGGGCAGCGTGTTTTACGTGGTAAGTTTAATAACTAAAAAGGATTGAATTATGTATGAAAGTATTGAAACCGTATTAAATAGTTTTCTGATGGAAATGTATAAATGGGAAGACAATGCTAATAAGCATATTGATGCAGGCACAGATATTCCTGATGAGATATTGAAACAAACACTGAAGGAAATATACGATAAATACCTAACAGATAAACCAAGAAAAATGGGAAAGTTAGAATGTATGACTGTTAACTACCCTCCAACATTCAATCCAAATAACGAGAAAATCATTGAAATAGAAGAAAAAGGTAGCTCTATAACTGTAAAAAGTGATGTGCTTTATGCTGGAATGGAAGCACAAAGACTTTATAAATTCAAAAAACAGGCAGGTCTCTGGAAATTAGATAATGTAAAAGAATTTGATAGTTATGATGGGAAATGGCATTCTATACATATCTAATAAAGTAATTAGCAAACTGTAGCCAGCATGAAACCTCCAATCCTGACGTAGGGTATGTGCGGTACGCACGCAGTTTCCGCTTTTCAGACGACCTTAATACTTTCTTTGAGGCCGTCTGAAATATTGGTTCTTTAATAATCCGATTACTGATCAGCATAAAGGTCGTCTGAAACACAACTTTCAGACGGCCTTTGTTGTACCATATTCAACCGCCGCTACGCCTACGACCCGTTCGGCAGAAGGCTCTCCAAAGAACGCCAAGACAAACTCGCCTGGACGAGCACCGACCCCAAACGCACCCACTTCGTCTGGGACGGAACGCGATTACTTCAGGAGTACACCTACAAAGGCAGCTACACCTATCTCTACACCGACCAAGACAGCTACGAACCGCTGGCGCAAATCTTTGACAACGCCAAAGACGGCAAACAATACCTCAGCTATTTCCACACCGACCAAATCGGCATACCGCGCGAGATGACCGACATCCACGGCAATCTCTTGTGGTACGGCGAATACACCTCCTGGGGTCGTCTGAAAAAGGACGAGCAGGTTTACAAGAACGCGCACCAGCCGTTCCGACTGCAAAACCAATACTTTGATGAAGAAACGGGACTGCATTACAACCTGATGCGGTATTACGAACCTGAGGCCGGGCGGTTTGTGAATCAGGACCCGATTGGGTTGTGGGGTGGGGAGAATCTTTATTCGTTTGCGCCTAATGCAAATGTCTGGGTTGATCCATTAGGATTATCCGTACAATCAGAGAGTGCTCAACGTGGAATTGCTAAAGCAACTGAGTATTTAAAAAGTAAAGGTTTTAAAATTTTATCAGATGAAGTAACAATTAAAGTTCTCGATAGAACAGGGAAAAAATTGAAAAAGGTTCGAATTCGTCCTGATATAGTCGCAATGAAAGATGGGAAAATCTATTTTATTGAGGTAAAAAATAATACAGGACGATTAACGAAAGGTCAAAAGAGATCAGGGTTATTCAATTTGAAAAAACCGCACAATGCTGGAGGAAAATGTCCGAAGGCTGCATATATGGTTTCAACAAAAAATAAGGATAAGCAAACGGATGTGGGTTCCTCCAAAGGCGTTGCTCGCTTTATGACTTTAGTATTCAAAGATTGATTTTAAGGACGATAATTATGAAAAGTAAAGAATTTATTCAAGGTCTTATTGAATATTTAAAAAATAATTTAAATATTCCTGATGCTAATTTTCTAAAAGATAGGATTAAATTTAAAAAAGGAAAATATGTTTATGGTGAAATATCCTTTAGCAATTCTCGTACTTTCGAGGGGGTCATACTTCACCTATATGCATACAATTCTGAAATGGGAAATTTTTTCTCCCAAAATGTTCCTCCTTATGATAAATCGTCAAACCCATATGATTTAGTATTTGTACAACCATCTATCTCGCAGGCGCATTTTTTTAAAGCTCCCCCTATTACCTCATTTCCTTATGGAGATACCATTAAATTACCTGAATCTGAGAATGATGCAAAAAACATCTATCCAGATGTATTAAAGCATTTGCAGCAAAATCATATTCCAATCATTATGGCCTTCCATTCCGGTAGCAAAGAAGTTTTAAAATATTTAGCACTTTATCCAGAGGCTTTTCGTTTTAAAGCATTAACCGCTATTTTTATTATAAATAAGAATGAATTACCACTAAATGATCCTTTAATACAGAATATTTTATTGTTTGATAAAAAAGTATTAGAAAATGATAATGGATTGTTTAGCAAGCATGATTTGATCTTCCTGGAAAATTCTTTTGACCAAAAATTAAAACAACAAATTATGCAATAATTAGTCCTTGTAACAAGCTGTAGCCTGCACAAAATCTTCAATCCTGACGTAGGGTGTATGTGGCACGCACGCGGTTTCTGTTTTTCAGACGACCTCACTATCTTCTTTGAGGTCGTCTGAACTATTTGCTCTTTAACAATCTCATTGGCAGTTAACATAGAAGTCGTCTGAAAACCAACTTTCAGACGATCTCTGCCGAATCGCCTCCCCCGATGGCGGTGCACAGCCTCACCTCCGTCACCTTCAAAGGCAAGGAACTGGTGCGCTACGACTACGGAAGTGCTCCTTTAGATGCAAATGGAAATCCCATGGAGTTGCATCATCATGTACCGCAACGCTTAGGTCATGCAGATAGGCATAGTCCTTTTAATTTGAGAGAAGTAACTAGAGAACAACATGCAACGCTTGACCCTTATAGGAATCTAGGAAATTAGCTATGAAAGCAATAGAAATTTTAAAGAATTTTGTGGAAGAAAAATTATCAACTGAAGAATTGGAAATGGCGTTGTCTTCCAATCAAGAATTAATTTCCCTGTTGGAAAATACTAAAGCTAAACCTTATATGAATAGTAATTCCACTTATGAATATTTAATTAGTCAGGATTTGACATCTCTTGATGCAAAGTTAAATTTGATGGATATTTTCAGGGAAATTTTAGATTACAAGCATATCCCGTACTCTTCGAATTCAACGACAGAAAAAAAATTCGATTTAATTTTGGAGGCTATTCCTAACTGGATACCAGCTGATATGGGTTATTTAAATTCCTTGTATGATAAGTACAAACCTAAGACGGCGACCACTTTTAAAAAGATTATTAAGGAACATTTCATTTGTATGAATAAATATCCCAAATGGTTACAGGAGCCTGATTGGCCTATCATCGATAATATTCCCGCAATGTTTCTAGGGCAGTTAGATATATCGAAGTTGAAGCATGATACTACTTATTTGTACATTTTTTGGGATAAAAAATCAGATAGATATACAGAAGTAATACAGTCTCTATAAATGGGCAAACCGTAGCAAGCTGTAGTCTGCATGAAACCTCAACAACGCATAGTAAAAACGCATAGTAAATATGATAGAACAAATGCCTTGCATCCTTATAAAGTTGATGGAAGCGGTAAGCATCCATATTTCCCAGTAGATAGAAATGCGTTTGATAAGGATAGAAAGCAATATTGGAAAGATAGGGCGAAAGCAGAAAAAAGACGCAGAAGAAAAGCTGGAAAATGTTAAGGTCAATTTACTTATATTTATATCAAAGAGGTTTGTTATGTTAGATACTAATTTTAAAGAATATCTTGATGATGAATTTGGTAGGATATTGCCAGAAAATCAAAATAAATATCGTGAATTATTCAAAAGATTAGGGTTTGGAAAAATAAATCATGACTTTGTTGAATTTTGGTCAACATATAGTGATGAAATTTATGGAAAAATTGGATATTTGGTTGATTTGGCAATGGACTTAGAGGATTTTTCAAGTAGCCAAACAGAAATTTTGAGAAAAAATATTGGATTACCTGATAATTATTTTTCGTTATTAAATAATGAGTTAGATGATTATATCTTATATGATAAAAATACCGACGAGGTTTTTTTTGTAGAGGCTCCTAATATTCAAAAGTTCATAGAAAATAAACAATTCAGCAAACATTGGAATAGCTTTGAATATTTTATTAAAGATTATCTAAATTATAATGCTTAATATGTTTAATTTTTAAGCGATTAGCAAGCTGTAGCCAATGAAACCCCCAATTCCGATGTAGAGTGTGAACGGTATGCACGCACGCGGTTTCTGTTTTTCAGACGACCTCACTATTTTCTTTGAGGTCGTCTGAACCATTTGTTCTTTAATAATCTTATTAACAGTTAACATAGAGGTCGTCTGAAAGCCAGCAACTTTCAGACGACCTCTGCCAAATTGCTACGACTACGACGGCTACGGCGATTTGACCGCCGTTTACGGACGCGACGGCAAAAAACTGCGCGGTTTCGCCTACCGAAACCACATCATGGTCGAACACAGCCAGCCCGACGGACTGGTATCCCGCTACGAATACGACCGCTACGACACCGACGGCAAAGTGCTCAAAAGCAGCAACAACCTCGGCGAAGCATGGACGTTCGCCTACCGCAAAGACCATACCGTCGTTACCGACGCATTGGGGCGGACGGAAGTGTACGGTTTCGACGAAAACCGCGAACTCGTCTACCGCATCGACGCCGACGGACAACGCAGCGACAG
>NZ_JBQCUY010000014.1:0-4000 GCF_051962805.1 Neisseria sp. P0008.S002
GGACGCATTCAAGAAGCCCGCAACAGCCAAACCGGCCGCAGCGAAACCTTCGCCTTCGACCCCGCCCACAACATCCTTTCCGACAAAGCCGCCGAAGGAAAGGGCGGCAACCTTAGCAGCGGTAACCGCCTCAAAGAATACAACGGCATCGAATACACCTACGATGCATTGGGCAACCTGATCTACCGCCAGCTGCCCGACGGCGAAAACCAATATTACCAATACGATTTAGAAAACCAACTCGTCTGCGCCGAAATCAAAAAAGCAGCAGGCAATACCGAAATTTGGACCTACGCCTACGACCCGTTCGGAAGACGCCTTTCCAAAGAGCGCCAAGACAAACTTGCCTGGACGAGTACCGACCCGAAACGCACCCACTTCGTCTGGGAAGGCAGCCGCTTGTTGCAGGAGTACACCTACAAAGGCAGCTATACCTATATCTACACCGACCAAGACAGCTACGAACCCTTAGCCCAAGTCTTCTACGACAACCAAGACGAAACCCAATACCTCGCCTATTTCCATACCGATCAAATCGGCATACCGCGCGAGATGACCGACGTCCACGGCAATCTGTTATGGTACGGCGAATATACCGCTTGGGGTCGTCTGAAAAAGGACGGGCGGGTTTACAAGGATGCGCATCAGCCGTTCAGACTGCAAAACCAGTATTATGATGAAGAGACGGGGCTGCATTACAACCTGATGCGCTATTACGAGCCTGAGGCGGGGCGGTTTGTGAATCAGGACCCGATTGGGTTGCTGGGCGCAGGGGATAACCTTTATCAGTTTGCTGTAAATGCTCAAAGTTGGATTGATCCGTTGGGACTTTCTCGTAACAGGTTAGCTACAGTAGGTAAAACGCCATCAAAAGTGAGTACCACTGGTAGGGCTGTAATGCAGCGCATGTTAAGTGCTAAGGAGCTACGTGGTATGTCGGCTGAGCAGATTAGTAATTTAAGACGTGTAAGCGATATTCCTAGCTCTGCCCAATTTTGGGATACTCCAACTAAATCATGGCAGCCTGTTAGGTCTGCTCATATGGGGCATGCAGGCGAAGATGCTGTGGATTATTGGAATAGAAGAGGAAAATTTTTTGGTAAAAAATCGCCTGAAGTTAGATCGTGGATGAGAGATCCAAATAACTATCGGCTTGAAAAAGGTGCCGGTAAAGGGGGAAATTGCTCCCGCGGCGCAAAAAACCGAAGTAGGTATGATATGGATAAACCAATCGGGCCTAGACAGAAATCTGATTATGGCCATTGATATTATAGAATCTACACTTAACATTGTTTATTTTAATTGAGGAGTTGTATGCTATGAATTTAGATGCAGTTAATCCAGAATTGGAATCAAAAATTAATGATTTAGTTTGCGAAGCTTATAATAAATCTTTTTCGGAACAAGAAAAATTATTAAAAGAAGCATTTGAGCTAATACCTAAGCCAGTAACTCAATGGGCGCATCCAACTACAATGGTTACGATTGCCTTATTTGAGTTATATTATAAACATCAAAAATATGAACAGGCTGAGGAATGGCTGACTATTGCTTTGAGTGTTGCCGATTTAGGAACAACTAATGCAGGAACATATCTATTAGGCGGTATTTTTTATTATGATATTGAAAAATATGATGATGCTTATCAATATTTCGATATAGCTTATAACGATGCTGGATATTATCCATTCAGTATCGAGGACAAAAAATATTGGCAGTTTTATAAGCAGCGTAAAGAAGAACTAAATCCTAAGAAAAAAAACAAAAAGTAAGATTCGATATTTTCAGACGACCTCAAAACCTTCTTTGAGGTCGTCTGAAACATTTGTTCTTTAACAACCTGATCTACCGCCAGCTGCCCAATGGCGAAAACCAATATTACCAATACGATTTAGAAAACCAACTCGTCCGCGCCGAAATCAAAAAGCCCACCGGTAATACCGAGATTTGGGAATATGCCTACGACCCGTTCGGACGAAGGCTCTCCAAAGAGCGCCAAGACAAACTCGCTTGGACCAGCACCGACCCGAAACGCACCCATTTCGTCTGGGACGGCAGCCGCCTATTGCAGGAGTACACCTACAAAGGCAGCTACACCTATATCTACACCGACCAAGACAGCTACGAACCGCTGGCGCAAATTTTTGACAACGCCAAAGACGGCAAACAATACCTCGCCTATTTCCACAATGATCAAATCGGCATACCGCGCGAGATGACCGACATTCACGGCAATCTCTTGTGGTACGGCGAATACACCGCCTGGGGTCGTCTGAAAAAGGATGAACGCGTTTATCGGAACGCGCACCAGCCGTTCAGACTGCAAAACCAGTACTTCGATGAAGAGACGGGGCTGCATTACAACCTGATGCGGTATTACGAGCCTGAGGCAGGTCGGTTTGTGAATCAGGATCCGATTGGGTTGTTGGGTGGGGAGAATCTGTATGCTTTTGCGCCAAGTACACAGGCTTGGGTTGACCCATTGGGTTGGGCATATTGGAAAAAAGGAACACCCAAACCAGCGGGCTGGAGGCTACCTAGGGACGGAACTTGGGCGGGAGAAAGAGGACATTCTCGCTTTACACCAAATAACCCACAAGATTTGGGACTCAATGTTGGTGATTCTATTAATTACAGAGGTGGTAGACCAGACTTTTCTCCTTGGGCAAAAACTCCTTGGTCTTCATCTGGTAAAGGGCCCAAAGGGTTTAAAGTTACCGGTATGACGGGTGACCCAGATAAAGATTTCACAAGAATGAGAAGGGCTTTAGCAGATAAGATGGGATGGTCTGTCCAAGATACCCAAAAATATTTGACGGACAATCGTCTTGACTTACATCATTCAAGTAGAAATACGGCGCAAATAATACCGAGAGATTTACATAGTGGCATTAGGCATACTGGTCCTGCAAGTGTCATGCGTAATAAGAAGAAAATCGGAAAAACATGTCCATAACCTTTAACTGGAGTAAACATTATGAGCACAAGAATGCAAACTTTAATAGAAAAAATGGGTGGAGTTGTAAGGGTCGGAGCAAAGCCTTTCGCTCCTTTATCACGAGAAATAATGTCAAAATTTCTAGATATTGATAGAAAAGAATTTTCTGATTATTTAGATTATTTGACGTGTTTTGGAGGAGAGACATATCTAAATGAAGTATTTTATAAATTAACCATGTATGACAATGGACTACCAAGCTATTGTTATCCCCCTGATTCACCGATAGAAAATGTTGTAATAAAGAAAGGGGAATTTGGTTGTTTCTATGGAGAAGGGGAATCGTATCAAACTGGCTATTCATTGAGCAATGCTATAAAAAAAATGGAAAATAGGATTCCTACGAATTTTTTACCTATTGCTGAGAATAACTACGGAGATAGGATATGTCTTTGTATAAAAGGGGAAAAAATAGGAAAAATTTTTTATTGGTACCATGAAAACGAATGGGATGAAGAAGATTATTTTGATGATTTTGGAAAAACTATGCCTGAAGAAGTAAAGATGCAAAATATGTATTTAGTCGGAGAAGATTTGTATGACTGTTTTAATCGTATGGTCTTAGAAGAAGAATAATTGTTTGAAATATTATGTGCCTAAAGATATATGTAATATGTAAACTGAATTATATATTTCTAGCTTTGATTAGCAAATCGTAGCCCGCATAAATTCCTGAATTTGCAGGTAGCGTGCGTGCCTCAAAGCAAGTACGCGGGTTTTTCGGTTTTCAGACGGCCTCAATATCCTTTTGAGGCCGTCTGAAACCTCCGTTCTTTAACAATCCAATCCCCGTTATCGGTTGCAACGCTGGTTGAAATAGAGGCCGTCTGAAAGTTAGTTTTTCAGACGGCCTCTATTTAGTTACAGTATCAAAGTCCTATTTGACGATACAGAGACCGACTTTGCATTTGACTCCCCGCTTCCACTTGTTTGGCAGCGCAGCTACTATTCCGACCAAATAGGCAACGGCTGGCTGGGACAGGGTTGGTCGCTGCCGTTCTC
>NZ_JBQCUY010000015.1:0-3376 GCF_051962805.1 Neisseria sp. P0008.S002
AAGGGGTAAGCGGATTAAATGGTTGATCTTACCTTTGCATGAGAGTGAGACAGACTAGCATCTCATCGGATTATCTGGTTGATGCTTCACCTACTGCTGGTGCATGTTTCCTTCGCTAATTCCAGCAAGAACCCCACACGCCTCAACTTCCCGGTCATCGTTGCAACTCGCTCTCAGTGAAACGAGTTGTTTCTCAAGCGCTTGCAGAGCGGTTATCTGCGACCGCACATGAGAGATGTGATCATCGAGCAAGGCGTTGACGGCGGTACAAGGCTGATGAGGGTCGTCCTGATAGCTCTGTAGTTCGTGAATCTCAGCCAGTGACAGGCCCAGGATTCTGCAGCGACGGATGAAGGCCAGCCCCTCACCATGCTTCTCGGTATAGACACGGTAACCGTTGTCCTGCCGATCAGGCGGCGGCAATAAGCCCTGCTGTTCATAGAAGCGGATCGTCTGTGTTTCGACCCCTACCAACTGCGCCAACTGACCAATGCGCATCAGCCTCCTCCCCAACGGATTCTTTACTCTATTGACCTTATAGTAGCTTTATAGTTTAAAATGGTACCACAACATTGTTCAAGTGGAGTCATATTATGAGCAAATCCTGTGGTGGCGCCTGTGGCGGTGATGCAACGTCCGCAGCGGATACCGATATACAGGCCTCCTCCGAGGCGACAGGGAGATGGGTCAGTGTTTATGCAGTGCCGAAGATGGACTGTCCATCAGAAGAACGAATGATTCGCCTAGCCCTGAACGGCTTTGAGGAGATTCGGGCGCTGTCCTTCGACTTGTCGAACCGCCGGCTGAAGGTCGTGCATGACGGCGAGATCGAGCCCGTCACCTCGAAACTGAAGACCTTGGGGCTAGGCGCCTCGCTTCAGGAAACCGTCGCTGCAAATCCAGAGACCATCAAGGCCGCCGAGTTTTCGGCAGCTTCTGCTAAGCAAGAATCCTGGACCCTGCGCTGGTTGCTCGGCATCAATGCACTTCTGTTCGTAGTGGAAATGACTGCCGGTCTGATCGCCCAGTCCACCGGCCTGATTGGAGAATCCCTGGACAATTTTTCCGATGCGGCGGTGTACGGGCTTGCCCTTTATGCGGTTGGACATAGCGTGAAAATGCAGGTACGTGCCGCGCATCTTGCTGGTGTACTGCAACTGATCTTGGCTGTGGGCGTGCTCGTAGAGGTGGTGAGACGCTTTGTATTCGGTAGTGAGCCTGAATCTCTGGTGATGATGGCTATCGCATTCGTCGCATTGATTGCCAATACCAGTTGTCTGCTGCTCATATCCAAACATCGGGAAGGCGGGGCGCACATGAAGGCAAGCTTGATATTCTCGGCCAACGACGTGGTGATCAACCTGGGGGGCATCACCGCCGGCGCCCTGGTCGCGTGGACCGGTTCCAATTATCCAGATCTGATTATCGGCACCATCACGGGGGTGATTGTACTTAACGGTGCCAGACGCATTTTGGCGTTGAAGGGTTAAATAATGCTCATTATTGGCAAAAAGCTCTCGCCGTATGCCCTATTGTCCATATCGGGCCTGCTGGCAGCGTCTGATCAGGCTGTAAAGTGGCTGGTGCAGCAATCAATGGCCTATGGCGAGTATGTTTCGGTGACCCCGTTCTTTAACTGGGTGCACCTATGGAACACCGGTGCCGCATTCAGTCTTTTTGCGAATGGTGGAGGCTGGCAGCGCTACTTTTTTATCGGAATCGCGGTAGTGGTCTCGATTTTTCTGATCAAGCTGATCCTTGAAAATCGTCATAAAGGAGAAGCCATCGCTTACAGTCTTATCCTCGGTGGCGCCATGGGCAACCTGATTGACCGGGTCTTTCGCGGCTATGTTGTGGATTCCTTTGATTTCTATTGGCGAGACTGGCATTGGCCGGCCTTCAACCTGGCTGATATTGCAATTGTCCTCGGTGCCTTACTTTTCGTTTCCAGCAGCTTGTTGGGTAAAAAAGCAAACACCAATGCCGAGTCGGATGGATCTGACTGACACCTACGCCTATACAACACCATGACCGAACTTCCCGACAACATCCTTCACCTGCCGCAATACCAAGTACTGGGCTGCAAATCAACCGACGACGAAATGCACTTCCAGGTGGACGTGCCCGATCCCATCGCCTGCGAGGAATGCGGCGTGCAGGGTGAGTTCGTACGGTTCGGCAAGCGTGACGTTCCCTATCGTGATCTGCCCATCCACGGCAAGCGGGTCACTCTCTGGGTGGTCCGCCGCCGATACACCTGCCGGGCCTGCAAGACAACATTCAGGCCCCAGCTACCGGAGATGGTGGACGGATTCCGTATGACACTGCGGCTGCATGAGTACGTGGAGAAGGAATCCTTCAACCACCCCTACACCTTTGTGGCGGCACAGACCGGCCTGGACGAGAAGACGGTGCGCGACATCTTCAACGCCCGCGCCGAGTTCTTGGGGCGCTGGCACCGCTTCGAGACGCCCCGCATCCTGGGCATTGACGAGCTATACCTGAACAAGCGCTACCGCTGCATTCTGACCAACATTGAGGAGCGAACCCTGCTCGACCTGCTGGCCACCCGCCGCCAGGACGTGGTGACCAACTACCTGATGAAGCTGAAAGACCGGCAGAAGGTCGAGATCGTCAGCATGGACATGTGGAACCCCTACCGGGCAGCGGTCAAGGCTGTACTGCCCCAGGCCCGTATCGTGGTCGATAAGTTCCATGTGGTGCGCATGGCCAACGATGCCCTAGAGAGAGTGCGCAAGGGCCTCAGAAAGGAGCTGAAACCGTCCCAGAGCCGGACTCTCAAGGGAGACCGGAAAATCCTGCTGAAACGCGCTCACGAAGTCTCAGACCGGGAGCGCCTCATCATGGAGACCTGGACAGGCGCGTTCCCGCAACTGCTGGCCGCCTACGAGCACAAGGAGCGCTTCTACGGCATCTGGGACGCCACCACACGGCTCCAGGCAGAAGCCGCCCTGGACGAGTGGATAGCCACCATCCCGAAGGGCCAAAAGGAAGTCTGGAGCGATCTGGTCAGGGCAGTGGGAAACTGGCGTGAAGAGACCATGACCTACTTCGAGATGGACATGCCCGTCACCAACGCTTACACGGAGTCCATCAACCGACTGGCCAAGGACAAGAACCGTGAAGGGCGCGGTTACTCCTTCGAGGTGATGCGGGCACGAATGCTCTACACCACGAAGCACAAGAAGAAGGCACCGACTGCGAAGGTCTCTCCTTTCTACAAGAAAACCATCGGTTACGGACTGCCGGACTTCGCAGAGGAACTCAACTACGGAGTCGATCTATCAACCATCTGAGGGTGGTATCAGATTGATGGGGTGAAGGTGCCCCATCAACCATTAAATCCGTATACCCT
>NZ_JBQCUY010000016.1:0-3245 GCF_051962805.1 Neisseria sp. P0008.S002
ATGGCCGTCAATAAAATCGCCCGTAAAAGCAGCAAATTCCGCGTTGTCTTTACCGTCCCCGATTTCTGCTGGCCGCCTCCACCCGCTCCCCCTTCCGTTCCACCCATCCCCTTCCCACTCTTTGCTGATCTCGGCGGTGCCAAAACCGTCGCCAAAGACGTACGCCTCAACCGCAAGCCTGCTTTTGTCTTTAATGCCAGTAAGACGCACAAAACTTATGGCGATGAAATCGCCCTTCCGGGCCGTAAAGGGGTAAAAAGCCGCACCGCCACCAAACCGGCCTGGCCGATGCGCCATTCTTCCTCGGTTAAAATCCGCAAACGCTATATCGTGCGTACTGGCGATATGTTCCATATGAACGGCAAGTTCAGCAAAAGACTCCCCCCTAAAACCTGTTTGTCCTGCAAGGGTGCGGTAGGTGCCGGCCGTCCGGTCAATCCGATACACGGTTTGAAGTTTTTGGAGGGTGAAACCGACTTTGCCTTTGAAGGTATTCTGCCGCTGGTATGGAGCCGCAGCTATTATTCCGACCAAGACGGTACCGGCTGGCTCGGCGAGGGCTGGAGCGTACCGGGCTGCCAGCGCATTATCCGCGATGCGGCCGGATTGGCCTATATCGACGATCAGGGCCGTTTGTTCCCTTTGCCGGAAGTCGATGAAGATGACGAAGAGCCGGTATTGTTTGAGAGCGAACAGATTTGGTTCAGCAAGAACCCGGACGGCCATTATGTCATTGCTTCTCTGGACGGTTCGATAGCGCTGCGTTTTGCGCCTTTGGTGGTGGCGGAGGACGGTTCTGATGAAGATTCCACCCTCTTCCCGCTGGTCGCGGTGGAAGACGCCAACGGCAACCATCAGCGTTTCGTCTATCATCCGCTGACCGGTCTGCCGCAATACGTCATCGACGGCAACGGCCGGGTGTTCTCGCTAAACTTCGGCAATGTGGCCGATGAGCAGTCGCCTAGAATGCGGCTGCTGTCGGTGTCGCTGTTGGAGGGTTTACCATCCTTTGGCGAAACGGTCCGGGTCGGTATGCCGCTGGTCCGCTATGAATACGACGGCAGTGGTGACCTGATCCGCGTCATCGGCCGCGACGGTAATGTCAAACGCAGCTTCGGCTATAAAAACAATCTGATGGTGTCGCATACGGATGCGGCCGGATTGGTATCGGAATACGAATACGACCATTACACCCCGACCGGCAAAGTCATCCGCAACCGGACTTCTTTGGGCGAGGAATGGCGTTTTACCTATCACGAAGGTTACACCGAGGTAACCGACATATTGGGCCGTACCGAGCAATATCATTACGACTACAACAATGAGTTGACCAAACGGGTGTTTGCCGACGGCAGTACCAACCTGATGGAACGCGACGACTTGGGCCGTCTGCTCAGCCATACCGATGCAATGGGACGCGTTACCCGTTATCAGTACAGCAACGAAGGCCAGGTAGAAAGTATTACTCGTCCGGACGGCGTTATTCTGCATTTCGACTATGACGACAGCTACCGTCTGATCCGCAAAAGCGATGCCGAAAGCCGTTACCACGGCTATACCTATGACGAAGCGGGCAACCTGCTGACCCATACCGACCCGCTGAAACACATCACCCGTTTCGAATATGCCGGCAACGGTCTGTTGCTGTCGGTAACCGATCCGAACGGCAGCAGTACCGCCTACCACTATAACGAAAACCATCAGCCCGACCGGATTACCGACTGTTCGGGTTACGAAACCAAACTCTCTTATACCCCCGAAGGACAGCTGGCGCGTATTACCGATGCGCTGGGACAGCACACCGAATACCACTACGACGCCGATCAAAACCTCACCCTCGCCCTCTATCCCGACGGCAGCAAAGAGACCTTCGGCTACGATGGTGCAGGTCGTTTGACCACCCATACCGATGCCGAAGGCCACACCACTTCCTACGAATACGGCCAAGACGGTTTGCCGACCCGACGCACCAATGCGCTGGGCCATACCTTCGGCTACCATTACGACCAAGCCCGCCGCTTAGTCGGCCTCACCAATGAAAACGGTGCGCGCTACCGCTTTGCCTACGACGTCCTCGACCGATTGATTGCAGAAAGCGGTTTCGACCATAAGCTCACCGGCTACCGCTACAACGCCGGCAACGAACTGATTGAACAGCGCGAATTCGGCGACGACGCCTCCCTCGCCGCCAAACTGATGGCGCAGCTGGGCGGACAGCCCGTCCCCAAAAAAGACGCCCCGCTTTCAGACGGCCTCGACAGCCAAACCCCGTTGCGGATTACCGAGTTCAAACGTGATGTATTGGGCCGTTTAATCCATACCCTCGCCCGCAACAACGACAAGGTTCAGGAAACCGTTTACCAATACGACTTGGACGGTAACCTCGTCCGCGCCGCCAACCGCCACAGCATCACCTGCTTCGACTACAACGGCAACGGCCAAATCATCGGCCAGCACCAATGGAAAGTACCGACTAAGGAAGAGAACGCCCGAAACGGATTGCCCGAAACCGACTGGCGCGATGCGCAGTACGACATGCTGTACCTGCCCGTTACCGAAACCGTCCGCTACCACTACGACTTCAACGGCAACCGTACCGCCACCGTCCTGCCCGACGGCAGACAGATCAACTATCTGTATTACGGCAGCGGCCACCTGCACCAAATCAGCCTCGACGACGAAGTCATCTCCGACATCGAACGCGATCGGCTACACCGCGAAATCTACCGCACTCAGGGTAAACTCGCCAGCCGTTACGAACTCGATCCCTTAGGCCGTCTGAAAAGGCAAATTGCCGCACTCAACGAGCTGACGCAGACCGAGACAGCTAAAAATGCAGTAACATCGGTCTATGCCGTCAAACGCAGCTACGGCTACGACCGCACCGGCAACCTGACCCACAGCACCGACCAACGGACGAGCACGACCCATTTCGAATACGACAAACTGGGCCGGATTACCAAAGCCGGAAACGAACGGTTTGCCTTCGACCCCGCGCACAATATCCTGTCCGACAACAACAGCCCTACCGTCCCCGACAACCGCCTGAAAACCTACAACGGCAGCAGCTATTACTACGACCACTTCGGCAACCTGATCCACCGCGAACTGGCCAACGGCGAAGTACAGAACTATTTCTACGACCTGCACGACCAGCTGGTTAAAGCCGAAATCTTCAAAAAAGACGGTACGAAAGAAACTTGGGCCTACACCTACGATGCCTTGGGCAGAAGGATAGGCAAAGG
>NZ_JBQCUY010000017.1:0-1377 GCF_051962805.1 Neisseria sp. P0008.S002
ATTTTACCTCCATAAGAAATTTTTCAAATTCATAATTCACTCCTAAATCTTTGATAAACTTAGAAATATATTCTAAAAAATCATAAATTATATTAATTTCATTTTTGGTTAAAGATTGTAGTAAATTAAATAGTTCACTTACTTCTCCTTGGGATATGTTAGAATAATAGCTAAATAATTCTATGAAATAATCATTATCTATACTAGGATTTTCTATTGAGTTTAGTAAAAGTGTATTTAAATGTAAAGCATTTTCATTTTTTTGTTTATCTGACATTTGATTTTTAATTAACAAAATTAGATTGTTTTTTTTCATGTCTTACTTTCTATATTTTAAGGTATGGCAGCATTTGCAGGAATTGTTCCCCATAAAGGAGGGAGTAAAGAAGGCAAAAACCGAACAATTCGATAAACTATATATGCAGCTCCAGCACCAGCAACAACTTTTGCTCCTGTTTCTACAGTAGACCTCGGAACAGCAGGATTTTTCCACTGTTTAGGCTGAGGAACTGGTTTTGTCGCCCACTTCCACGCCCCAGAAGGGGGACTTCCACAACCTGAATCGTTCCACTCCTGCAAACGGTCTCTAAGGCTTTTCTGTTGATTCTTGATTTCCTGTTCATGTGTTTTCCACGACTGGGTACCAGGACCATTGCGACCATTAATTTGTTCATTGAACCTATGGCGCAAACCATGAGTGCCACCATTGTTACATTTCCGTTTATCTCTATTAATTAATCTATCAATATCTTGCCCAATCTCTTCGCATGATCGTTTTGACTTTCCTTTTAGACCTAATGGATCAAGCCAACGAGATATATTGAAGGCAAACATATAAAAATTACTACCTCCAAACAACCCAATCGGATCCTGATTCACAAACCGACCCGCATCAGGCTCGTAATACCTGAAGAAGTTGTAATGCAGCCCCGTCTCACGGTCGCAATACTGGTTCTGCAGGCGGAAGGGTTGGTGAGCAGTTCCGGATATGTTGGTTTCACTCTTCAGTTTGCCCCAGCCGGTATAGTTGCCAAACCACAAGAGGTTGCCGTCTTCATCGGTCATCTCTCTCGGAATGCCGATTTGGTCGCAGTGGAAGTAGTGGGTTTGTTGGCGGCTTTCGCCTTCTTCGTTGGTCCAGTTATGTACCTGTGCCAAGGGTTCGTAGCTATCGGGATCGGTATAGATATAGGTATATCTGCCGTCCGGGTGGACTTCCTGCAAGAGGTGGCTGCCGTCCCAAACGAATCCGGTTTCCTCTTCGAGGTCGTCTGAAACTTCCTGACTGGTTTTCAGACGACCTTTGCCTATCCTTCTGCCCAAGGCATCGTAGGTGTAGGCCCAAGTTTCTTTCGTACCGTCTTTTTTGAAGATTTC
>NZ_JBQCUY010000018.1:0-746 GCF_051962805.1 Neisseria sp. P0008.S002
CAAAGCAATCATGAAGGCCGTCTGAAAGAGCGTCCAGAGACTTGGCACATCCACCATTTCAAACGCAACATCCTCGGCCAACTGATCGAAAAACAAAGCCGCAAAGTGTCCCACAAAAACGGACAAAGCAAAGACGAAGGCATCAGCCGCACCCGTTTCGAATACGACCCCATTACCGGCAACCTGACCAAAGCCCGCAACCACTACAGCATCGTCGAACTCGCCTACGACGAACTCGACCGCCTTATCGGCGAAACCACCGTCCACAACGGCCAAAGCGCCACCGTAGGCTACCAGTACGACCCGTTGGGCAACCGCATCCGCACCATCCTGCCCGACGGCCGCCATATCGATTACCTGTACTACGGTAGCGGACACCTGCACCAAATCAGCCTCGACGGCGAAGTCGTCAGCGACATCGAACGCGACAAACTGCACCGCGAAATCCAAAGGACACAGGGCAGCATCAGCAGCCTGTACGACTACGACCCCATGGGTCGTCTGAAAAGCCAGCGTACCGTCCGGAGCGGCACACAAACGCTTCACGGCAAACAAAACCCGCTGGCCGGCGGCGCCGTCAACCGCCGCTACGCCTACGACAAAGCCGGCAACCTCATTCAAAGCGCCGATCAAAGAAGCGGCGTCCTCAATTACGTCTATGACAAAATCGGACGCATTCAAGAAGCCCGCAACAGCCAAACCGGCCGCAGCGAAACCTTCGCCTTCGACCCCGCCCACAACATCCT
>NZ_JBQCUY010000019.1:0-620 GCF_051962805.1 Neisseria sp. P0008.S002
TGGCTGCCGTGAACGTCAATACGGCCTCTTCTGCCGAACTGGAGGCATTGCCGGGTATCGGCCCGGCTAAGGCGAAATCGATTGTGGAATACCGTCAGAAGAACGGTGCGTTCAAATCGGTGGATGAGCTGAAAAACGTGAAGGGCATCGGTGATGCGGTGCTGAACAAATTGAAGGCGGAGGCGACGGTTTCTCCTACCGCGCCTAAGGCCGCCCAGCCTGCCGTGAAAAAATAAGTCTGACGGACGTTTGTGCCGTATATGCCGCCCCGAGGCCGAACCGCTTGCCGGTTGGGCCTCGGGGCGGCTTTGTATGGGGGCGGGAATGAAGACTTGGACCAATGGGGGCCATTGGGTAAAGGGATAAACGGATAGGGAGCTTCTTGTTGGATAGTGATAGAAAAGATAAAGGGAATAAAGATATGTACTTAAAGGTATTTAACGGAAAACGGAATAGGGCAACCGTGCAGAGGGGGTATTCTTTGATACAGCTGTTGGTGGTGATGCTGTTGGTTTCGATATTGGCGACGGCGGCATTGACTGCCTATCGGGAATCGGTCCGCTCGGCGAACCTGCGTGCGGCGCATGCCGCCCTGCTGGAAAATGCGCGCTTTATGGAGC
>NZ_JBQCUY010000020.1:0-581 GCF_051962805.1 Neisseria sp. P0008.S002
CTGTCGCTGCGTTGTCCGTCGGCGTCGATGCGGTAGACGAGTTCGCGGTTTTCGTCGAAACCGTACACTTCCGTCCGTCCCAATGCGTCGGTAACGACGGTATGGTCTTTGCGGTAGGCGAACGTCCATTCTTCACCGAGGTTGTTGCTGCTTTTAAGCACTTTGCCGTCGGCGTCGTAACGGTCGTATTCGTAGCGGGACACCAGTCCGTCGGGTTGGCTGTGTTCGACCATGATGTGGTTTCGGTAGGCGAAACCGCGCAGTTTTTTGCCGTCTCGTCCGTAAACGGCGGTCAAATTGCCGCAGCCGTCGTAGTCGTAGCGCACCAATTCCTTGCCGTTGAAGGTGACGGAAGTAAGGCGGTTGACGTAGAAACGTTCGTCTTCGGAAACGAATACGTCCCGTTCTCCGGCCGGGTCGAAGTCGGGATCGTTGTCGTGCAGACGGATGGAGGAGAATACGGGCTGAAAGTGTCGGCCACTGCCGTCGTAAATGCTGTGCGGCAGTCCGTTGTCGTTGTAGCAGAGGCGGATATGGCGGCCGTTGCGGTCGAGTTGTGCGACCAGTTGGTAAATGCCGCA
>NZ_JBQCUY010000021.1:0-326 GCF_051962805.1 Neisseria sp. P0008.S002
GTGGTGTAACCGGCGGGGTCGGTGATGCTGATGAGGTTGCCGCGCTTGTCGTAATCGTAGGCGGTAATCCTGCCTGCGGGATCGTTGACGGCAACCGGCAGGTTGAGGGTTTCGTGGTAGTCGATTTGGGTGCTGCTGCCGTCCGGCGCGGTGATGGCGATGACGTTGCCTTCGGTATCGTAGAGATAGCGGGTTTCGCGTCCGAGCGGGTCGCGTTCTACGGTAATGCGGCCGTAGCTGTCGCGTTCGCTGTCGCTGCGTTGTCCGTCGGCGTCGATGCGGTAGACGAGTTCGCGGTTTTCGTCGAAACCGTACACTTCCGTCCG
>NZ_JBQCUY010000022.1:0-316 GCF_051962805.1 Neisseria sp. P0008.S002
GTGGTGTAACCGGCGGGGTCGGTGATGCTGATGAGGTTGCCGCGCTTGTCGTAATCGTAGGCGGTAATCCTGCCTGCAGGATCGTTGACGGTAATCGGCAGGTTGAGGGTTTCGTGGTAGTCGATTTGAGTGCTGCTGCCGTCCGGGGCGGTGATGGCGATGACATTGCCTTCGGTATCGTAGAGATAGCGGGTTTCGCGTCCGAGGGGGTCGCGTTCTACGGTAATGCGGCCATAGTCGTCGCGTTCGCTGTCGCTGCGTTGTCCGTCGGCGTCGATGCGGTAGACGAGTTCGCGGTTTTCGTCGAAACCGTACA
>NZ_JBQCUY010000023.1:0-296 GCF_051962805.1 Neisseria sp. P0008.S002
ATAGGCAACGGCTGGCTGGGACAGGGTTGGTCGCTGCCGTTCTCCATGCGTCTTGTCCGCACTGCCGACGGTTTCCTCTATATTGATGAACAGGGCAGGGAAATTTCGTTGCCGGATATCAGCGACGAAGCGGACGAGCCTTATTCCGCAGCCGACGAAGATGAAGACGATTTATATGAAGAAGAGGCTGCCCCAAGACCTGCTTCCGCCGAAGAAGATCCCTACGGTCTGGATAACGCCTATTTTGATCCTTACGAACAAATCTTCTTTTCTCAGATTTCAGACGACCTCTACCA
>NZ_JBQCUY010000024.1:0-295 GCF_051962805.1 Neisseria sp. P0008.S002
CGGGCGGTTTCTGTATCAGGATGAGCGGTCAGGCTAAGGGCATCCTGGAGGGTAAGTTTACCTTGAAGGCGGTGGCGTTGGACAGGGAGGCGGAACCGAGGGTATTGCGCTTGAACGAGTCGTTGACAGCAGTAGTTTGCGGGAAGATGAAGGGAAAGGGCAGTTGTACGGACGGCGAGGAGATATTTAGGGGCAATGATGCGGAGTGTCGGCCTTTTATGGGGTAACAATCGGGTGGAAAGGGAGAAGCGGATAAAGAAAAAGGACGTGCTCAGGCACGTCCTTTCGGGAGAGG
>NZ_JBQCUY010000025.1:0-292 GCF_051962805.1 Neisseria sp. P0008.S002
TGGCTGCCGTGAACGTCAATACGGCCTCTTCTGCCGAACTGGAGGCATTGCCGGGTATCGGCCCGGCTAAGGCGAAAGCGATTGTGGAATATCGTCAGAAGAACGGTGCGTTCAAATCGGTGGAGGAGCTGAAAAACGTGAAGGGCATCGGTGATGCGGTGCTGAACAAGTTGAAGGCGGAGGCGACGGTTTCTCCTACCGCGCCTAAGGCCGCGCAGCCTGCCGTGAAAAAATAAGTCTGACGGACGTTTGTGCCGTATATGCCGCCCCGAGGCCGAACCGTTTGCCGGTT
>NZ_JBQCUY010000026.1:0-286 GCF_051962805.1 Neisseria sp. P0008.S002
GCCTCAACCGGCTGACCGCCCACATCGACGGACTTGGTGCCAAAACCGCTTACGAGCTCGCAGTGGACGGACTGCCGATCAAACGCACCAACGCACTGGGCCATACCTTCGCCTATGCCTACGACAAAGCCCGCCGGCTGACCGTCCTTACCAATGAAAACGGCGAAACCTACCGTCTCGATTACGACCAAACCGACAACCTGATCCAAGAAACCGGCTGGGACGGCAAAATCACCGCCTACGGCTACGATGTCGCCGGACAACTGGTTCAACAGACCGAATACGG
>NZ_JBQCUY010000027.1:0-272 GCF_051962805.1 Neisseria sp. P0008.S002
GGGTGAAATTGAGCGTGCGCTGGCTGCAGGTTACAAGCCATTGGAAAATCACGACGATATCGTATTCACCGCCGATATGATTGACCTGCCGACGCTGCAACTGGTGGCTGAGCAGCAAATACCGGTTAACGCCGGCTCCGTAGATATGCTGCAACAGCTTGGCGAGGTTTCACCAGGCCATCGTGTCTGGTTACGTGTCAACCCGGGCTTCGGCCATGGCCACAGCCAGAAAACCAATACAGGTGGCGAAAACAGCAAACACGGTATCTGGC
>NZ_JBQCUY010000028.1:0-264 GCF_051962805.1 Neisseria sp. P0008.S002
GCCAATATCCGCTCCACTTAGGCTTGACAGAAGCAGGCATGGGCAGCAAAGGCATTGTCGCTTCGACTGCCGCCTTGGCCGTACTGCTTCAAGAAGGTATCGGCGACACCATCCGCATTTCCCTGACCCCTGAACCCGGCAGCTCGCGCACGCAGGAAGTCATCGTCGGTCAGGAAATTCTACAAACCATGGGACTGCGCTCGTTTACCCCCATGGTTACCGCCTGCCCGGGCTGCGGACGCACCACCAGTACAGTCTTCCAAG
>NZ_JBQCUY010000029.1:0-261 GCF_051962805.1 Neisseria sp. P0008.S002
GTATAAGAGACAGGACTACTCGGGTATCTAATCCCGTTTGCTCCCCTAGCTTTCGCGCCTCAGCGTCAAGAACAGGCCAGAAAGTCGCCTTCGCCACTGGTGTTCCTCCGGATATCTACGCATTTCACCACTACACCCGGAATTCCACTTCCCTCTCCTGCCTTCGAGTCAAGCAGTATCGAATGACCCTCCCTGGTTGAGCCAGGGGCTTTCACACTCGACTTACAAGACCGCCTGCGCGCTCTTTACGCCCAGTAAATC
>NZ_JBQCUY010000030.1:0-253 GCF_051962805.1 Neisseria sp. P0008.S002
GTGTATAAGAGACAGCCTACGGGTGGCAGCAGTGAGGAATTTTGCGCAATGGCCGCAAGGCTGACGCAGCAACGCCGCGTGGGTGAAGAAGGCCTTCGGGTCGTAAAGCCCTGTCAGGTGGGAAGAATATCCCTGTGGTGAATAATTGCGGGGACTGACGGTACCACCAGAGGAAGCACCGGCTAACTCCGTGCCAGCAGCCGCGGTAATACGGAGGGTGCAAGCGTTATTCGGAATTACTGGGCGTAAAGCG
>NZ_JBQCUY010000031.1:0-242 GCF_051962805.1 Neisseria sp. P0008.S002
TGGCATCTTCCGTAAGAATGGCTGCATAAAGTTTTCTCTGCATGCCGTCTGAAGTTATTTTGCGGTGGACGACGTTGCCTTTTTCCAAATACGGCATGACCGTCCAATAGGGCAGGGCGGCGATGCAGCGTTTGCTGGCAACCAATTGAATGATGGCAATGGTCAGCTCGCTTTTGCGGCGCGTCGTATTAATGCCTTTGTTCAGCAGCACTTTTTTGGGAAAATCCAGCATTTCGTCGGGG
>NZ_JBQCUY010000032.1:0-233 GCF_051962805.1 Neisseria sp. P0008.S002
GATGTGGTCGGCCACAGCTTTGGCGGCTGTGCGGCCGGGCTCGGAGCTTCGGGGGCGGCGATCAGGCGCTTGGTCACCGTGGGCGCGCAGTTTGCGTACTGGCGCGACTATCAAGCGAACGGCCGATGGCGGATGTTTGCCAAGTGGCATCTGGTGATGCCGCTGGTGACCGCCGTATGCGGGTATTTCCCGGGCAAGCGCCTGGGCTGGCTGGAAGACACACCGGCCGGTGT